>NZ_JBBEFX010000022.1:0-51878 GCF_048058635.1 Sphingomonas sp. MJ1 (PH-R8) | reverse complement strand
CCCCCCCCCCCCCCCCCCCCCCCCCCCCCCCCCCCCCCCCCCCCCCCCCCCCCCCCCCCCCCCCCCCCCCCCCCCCCCCCCCCCCCCTTTTCAAGCCAGATGTGTATAAGAGACAGGTCCACAGCACGATCGGCCAGTCGCTGCCGCCGCCGCCCCGGGAGCGATAGCGCCGCCCGCGCCACTTGCCTCCGCTCCCGCTCCGGCCACCCCGGCCGCGGAACATCGACAGCAGCACGAACAGCAGCACCATGCCCCAGAACACCAGCCCCAGGGGAAAGCCGCCGCCGTTGCCGCGCTCGGCCGCGGTGCTGTGGGTGCGGTCATATTCGGCGGCCGCCGCCTTGGCCCGCGCCTGCGCGTCGGCGTCCGGCAGCGACAGCTGCGTCGCCAGCGCATCGGCGCCCGCGACGATCCCGCCCGCCAGGTCGCCCGCCTTGAACCGCGGCAGGATCGTGCCGTTGATGACGACGCTCGAATAGGCGTCGGTCAGCACCGGCTCCAGGCCATAGCCGACCTCGACCCGTACCTTGCGCTCGTTGGGGGCCACCAGCAGGATCGCGCCATTGTCGGCGTCCTTCAGGCCCACCGCCCAGGCCCGGCCCAGCCGATAGCCATAGTCCTCGATCGGATAGCCCTGCAGGTCCGGCACCGTCGCCACCACCAGCTGGTGGTTGGTCTGTTGCTGGAGCTGGTCGAGCTTCTGGGTGAGCGCCGCCTCCTGATCCGGCGGCAGGACGTTCGCCGCATCCACCACGAAGCCGGTGAACTGGGGAAAGTCCTGCGCCTGCGCCGTGCCCGCGCTTCCCAGCGCGAGCAGCGTCGCCAGCAGCAGCCGAACCAGCGCCATGGCCCGGCTCAGCTGGCGTTGCCGAAGTTGACCGTGGGTGCGGTTTCCGCGCCCGCCTGCGCCTGGAACGGCACCTTGGGCTTGGCGCCATAGAAGATGCGCGCGCCCACCGCGTCGGGGAAGGTGCGGATGCGGGTGTTATAGGCCTGCACCGCCTCGTTATAGTCGCGCCGCGCGATCGCGATGCGGTTCTCGGTGCCCTCCAGCTGGCTCTGGAGCGCCATGAAATTCTGGTTCGCCGTCAGCTGCGGATAGGCTTCCACCACCGTGCGCAGCTGGCCCAGCGCCTGGGTCAGCTGGTTCTGCGCCTGGCTGAACTTCTCGAACTGCTGCGGGTCGGACAGGTCGTCGGTGGTGATGTTGATCGAGGTGGCACGCGCGCGTGCCTCGGTCACCTTGGTCAGCGTGCCGGATTCATGGGCCGCATAGCCCTTCACGGTCGCGACTAGGTTGGGAACCAGGTCGGCGCGGCGCTGGTACTGGTTCTGCACCTCGCCCCACTTGGCGTTCACATTCTCCTCCGCGGTCGGGACGCTGTTCACCCCGCAGGCCGCGAGCAGCCCCGCACCCAGCATCGTCAGCATCGTCCGAAAGCGCATCTGTCTCTCCTCAAGCCTTGCCATCGTCGCTTGTAGCGGGGCAGGAACGCTCCGCGAAGGGCAATCGATCAACGAGGGATTCATGACGCTGTTGCACGAGTTCCGGAAGTTCGTGGCGCGCGGCAACGTGCTCGACCTGGCGGTCGGCGTCATCATCGGCGCGGCGTTCGGCACCATCACCAAGTCGCTGACCGACGACATGATCATGCCGGTGATCGGCTGGCTGTTCGGCGGCTTCGATTTCTCGAGCTATTTCCTGCGCCTGGGGCCGATCCCCGCCACCTACACCGGCTCGCCCGACAACTACGCGGCGCTCAAGGCCGCAGGCGTGCCGCTGTTCGGCTACGGCCAGTTCGTGAGCGTGGTGATCAACTTCATCATCCTCGCCTTCATCGTGTTCCTGCTGGTGAAGTTCGTGAACCGCGCGATCGCGGTCGTGCACGAGGAGCAGAAGACCGGCACCGCACCCCCCGCGGCCGACCCGCCCGAAGTGGCGCTGCTGCGCGAGATCCGCGACGAACTGCGCGCGCGCAGGGACGATGCGGGCATCGCCCCCTCTTCACCCCCTTCGTCATCCTGACGGACGCGGCACCTCCGCACCTTCCCTTACCGTGCTCCTGCGAAAGCAGGAGCCCAGGGCTCCAAACGCCGCAAGCCGTTGCCCTGCTTGGCCCTGGATCCCTGCCTGCGCAGGGGTACGGCAGCGCCGTGCGCCGGCGGGCCCGCCCCTCAGTGCCCGCCGCGGCAGGCGAGCGCCTCGACCAGTTCCTCGATCCGCGCCGGGTCGCCCGCGGCGATGACCTCGCCGTTGCTCGCCGCGTGGAGCGGGTCGCCCGCCCAGTCGCACATCCGCCCGCCAGCACCCTCCACCACCGGCACCAGAGCGGCGAAGTCGTGGAGCTTCAGCCCCGCCTCGATCACCACGTCGAGGTGGCCGGAAGCCAGGCACGCATAATTGTAGCAGTCGCCGCCCAGCACGGTGCTGCGCACGGCCCCGTCGACATGCTCGAACGCATGGAGCTGATCGTCGGTGAACAGCGCGGGGCTGGTCGTCGCCAGCAGCGCGTCGGCCAGGTCGCGGCAGCGGCGGGTGCGCGCCTCCTGCCCGTTGAGCGTCGTCGGGCGCCCCACCACCCCCAGCCAGCGTTCGCGCAGGATCGGCTGGTCGATGATGCCGAGCACGGGCCAGCCGTCCTCCACCAGCGCGATCAGCGTGCCGAAGATCGGCCGTCCGGCGATGAAGGCGCGGGTGCCGTCGATCGGATCGAGCACCCATTGCCGGCCGCTGGTGCCGGCGCGCTCGCCTTCCTCCTCGCCCAGGATGCCGTCCATCGGCCGCTCGGCGATCAGCAGCCGGCGCATCGCGGCCTCCGCCTCCTTGTCGGCGAGCGTCACCGGGGAGGCATCCTCCTTGGTTTCCAGCCCGAACTCGGCGCGGAAGCGGGGGCGGATCGCGGCGCCCGCGGCATCCGCGAGGCGCAGGGCGAGGTCGATGTCGGTCTGGGAAACGGCCATGCCCATCCCTACCCCCGGCACGGCCGCGCGCCAACCACCAAGCGGCGCGAAGCCGCGTGACGGGGCCTGGCCGCCCGGCTAGGCTGGCGCATGTCCTGCGGGAGTTCGACCATGCGTCCGATGCTGCTGATTGCCTCTCTTCTGCTGCCCTTCGCCGCGCCCGCCAGTGCGGCACTCGCGCCGGGAGCCAAGGCGCCCGACTTCGTCGCCAAGGGCGCGATCGCGGGCAAGCCCTTCACCCTCCACCTGCGCTCCCAGCTCCGCAAGGGGCCGGTGGTGCTCTACTTCTTCCCCGCCGCCTTCACCGGCGGCTGCAATGCCGAGGCACGCGCCTTTGCCGAGGCGGTGGACGACTTCCGCGCCGCCGGTGCCACCGTGATCGGCATGTCGGCCGATCCGCTGGACAAGCTGGAGGCGTTCTCCGCCCAGCATTGCGCAGGCAAGTTCGCGGTGGCGAGCGCCACCCCCCGCGTGGTGCGCGGCTATGACGTCGCCTTGGGGGCCAAGGCTCCGGGCAAGAACGCGCCGGTCCGCACCAGCCGCACCAGCTATGTGATCGCGCCGGACGGCCGCATCCTCTACGCCCACGACGACGCGAGCCCGCTCGAACACGTTCAGCGCACGCTGGCGGCGGTCCAGAGCTGGCACCGCCAGCACGGCGGCGGGCGCAGCTGACCCGTCTCCGCGCCCCACACCAACTGGTGGCGCATCACACCGCAAGCGCTCGGTGACTTTCGCCAACATGAAGCACGCGGCCGTTCCCGCCCTCGCGTTTTCAAGTACTTAGGAAACTGGCACGACCCCTGCAAAGTCCCTGGCATCGATCGCCGGATGGTCCGGCGGCCGAAAGAACTAGGGAGTTTCCACCATGTCGACCCGTCTCCAGACGCTGCAGTTCAGCTTCGCTTCGCTCGTCGCCGCCGTCGCCTTCGCCTCGCTGACGATCAGCGCCGCCGCATCGGTCGTCCCGGTCGCCTGACCGGGACAGCTTCTCCTTCGAACCGGAGACCTGCCATGCGCCCCTTTCTCATCGCGCTCGCATCCTTCGTCACCACCGCAACGGTGATCGTCGCGACCAGCATGCCCTTCACCGGCGGCATCGCCTGAGGCGAACCCCTCTTTGCGCCCGCCTCTTGTTCCGTCTCCGCAACGACCTTCAGGGTGTGCCGCGGAGCCAAGCCGCCGCTCAGCGGTTCTCCAAGGCGGAAAGCAGCAAGAGGAACTGGGATGCTCGAACATCTACCACGCTGGCTGGGCGCGCTGCTGCACGACGTGCGCGCCGGGGCGAGCAAGCTCACCATCGTGGACCCGGCGCTGGGCGACTTCGCCGCGCTGAACCTCGCGAGCCCGGCCTTCGCAGACGGCGCGCGGCTGCCGGAACGCTTCACCGCCGACGGCACCGGCGTGTCGCCGCCGCTCTACTGGACCGGCGTCCCGGCCGGCACCGAGTCGCTCGCGCTGGTGGTGGAGGATCCCGACGCCCCCGCCGCCCAGCCGCTGGTGCACGCGATCGTCTGGGGCATGCCGCCGTCGACTGACCAGCTGCGCGAGGGCGCGATCCAGGCGGATGGCGACGGCGCGCTCGACGGCAGCGACGTCGGCCGCAACAGCTATCTGCGCGAAGGCTGGCTGCCCCCCGATCCACCGAGCGGCCATGGCGAGCATCGCTATGTCTTCCAGCTCTTCGCGCTCGGCCCGGGCGAGGATCTCGATCCCACCCCCGGCCGCGGCGCCGTCGTCCATGCCATGGCCGGCCGCGTGCTTGCCGCCGGCCTGCTGACCGCCACCTATTCGCGCGACGAGCCCGCGGACATCGGCCCGGTCGGAAGCGCGGTGCCGTCCCCCGCCTGATGGGCGCGACGGCGACGCGGTATCCGGTGCTCCCACCCGCGCGGGAGCACCGGTTCTGGCCTACCCGTTGACGATCGTGCCGCCGTTCGGGTGCAGCACCTGCCCCGACATGTAGCTCGCATCCTCGCACGCCAGGAACAGGAAGGACGGCGCCACCTCATTGGGCTCGCCGCGCCGGCCCATCGGCGTCGACTCGCCAAAGCTCTCCAGCTTCTCCGGCGTCGCCCCGCCCGAGGGGTTGAGCGGCGTCCAGATCGGCCCCGGCGCCACCGCGTTCACGCGGATGCCCTTCTCGATCAGGTTTTCCGACAGGCTGCGCGTGAAGGCGGTGATCGCCCCCTTGGTGGACGAATAGTCCAGCAGTTCCTTCGACCCCTGGTACATGGTGACGGAGGTGCAGTTCACGATCGCCGCGCCCGGCTTCAGGTGCGGCATCGCCGCCTGCACCAGGAAGAACATGCCGAAGATGTTGGTCTGGAAGGTGCGGCGCAGCTGCTCCTCGGTGATGTCGGTGATCTCCTTGTCGGCATGCTGCTCACCGGCATTGTTCACCAGCACGTCGAGCTTGCCGAACTCGGCGATCACCTGCGCCACCGCCTGCTCGCAGAACGCCTTGTCGCCGACATCGCCCGCGATGGTGAGCGCGCGCCGCCCCTCGCCGCGCACGATCTCGGCAGTCTTCTCGGCATCGTCGTGCTCGCACAGATAGACGATCGCGACGTCCGCGCCCTCGCGCGCATAGAGCGCCGCCACCGCACGGCCGATGCCGCTGTCGGCACCGGTGACGATCGCCACCTTGTCCTTCAGCCTGCCGGAGCCTGGATAGCGCGGCGTCCAGTCCGGCTTGTCGTCCATCCGGCTCTCATGGCCGGGCAGCGCATCCTCATGGATCATCGGGTCGAAGTCGCTCATCGCGGAAGGCCTTTTCGTCTCTGGGGGTTAGCCGGAGAACGGGAGGCCGCAGCCGATGTTCCGACGTGGTCGCCTCGGCCCGATTGCCCCTTACGCCCACCCCGTTTGTCTCGAGTAGGGATCGAGCCCGTCGAGAGCCCGTATCGAGAGAGCCACCGTAACCGGTCTCTCGACACGCCATCTCGACAAGCTCGATGGCTGCTCGATACGAACGGAAGGCGAGGAGTCCACGCTCGCCCGCAACGTCGAGCGACCTTACAGGTCGAGCTTCTCGTAGTCCGGCGGCGGGGCCACGCCCTCCATCCGCTCGGCCAGCAGCGGGCGGAAGCTCGGGCGGCTCTTCATGCCGACGTACCAGCGCTTGGCCGTCGTATGCGTCTTCCAGTCGATCCCGCCCAGATAGTCCGCGACGGAAATCTGCGCCGCCGCCGCCAGATCGGCCAGGCTCATCGTCGCCCCGCCCAGCCAGGCGCGGTGGTCGAGCAGATAATCGATGTAGTCGAGATGCTCGACCGCCGCCTTCATCGCGTCGCGCAGCGCGCGCGTGTCGGGCGGCAGGCGATGGACGATGCGCTTCTCCATCCGCTCCAGCAGCAACGGCCCGGTGATCTCGCGGAAGAAATGCGTGTCGAACCAGGTAACGAGCCGGCGGATCTCCGCCCGGTCGGCCGCGGTACCGTTCAGCATCGCCGCCTTGTCGACCGTCTCCTCGAAATATTCGCAGATCGCCATCGAATCGATCAGCGTGACGCCGCGCTCGACATCCACCATCACCGGCGTCTGCCCGGCGGGGTTCAGGTCGAGGAACTCGTCGCGGCGCGCCCAGGGCGATTCGCGCACGGGTTCGTAACCAACGCCCTTTTCCGACAAGAGCAGGCGGACCTTGCGCGAAAAGGGACACAGCGGGAATTGCAGGAGCTGCCACATGGCTTTGCTGTTAGGCGGGCGGGAAGGCGGGCGGAAGGGGCTTGATGCAGGACGGGCATAGAGAATGACGGCAGTGCTGTGGCTTGCGGGCGCGATCCTGCTGGCGGAACTGTCGCGCCACCGTGCCGCCTGCGCCGGCGTGGTGCTGCTCGCCTGCCTGTCGGGCACGACGTTGCCGGACCTCGACCTGTCGCTGGGCCTGGTTCATCGCAGCATCCTGACCCACGGGCCGCTGCTGCCCGCCCTGCTGCTGCTCGGGCCACCTCGCTGGCGTCCCGCGGCGGCGGGGCTCGCGCTCGGCATCGGCCTGCACGTCGCCGCCGATACCTTTCCCAACGCCATGACCGGCTATGCGACGGTGAAGCTGCCGTTCGCCGGCTCGATCGGCGCCACCGCCTCCTACCTCTGGCTCGCCGCCAACGCCCTCGCGCTCACCATCGCCGGCGGAATGCTGCTGGCGCGCGAGTTCCCGCCCAAGTGGTGGGCGGCGCTGCTGGCGGGCAGCGCCGCGATCGGCATCGCCTATCTGTTCGTCACCGACGGCGGCTGGCCGGCACTCGGCATCTACGCCGCCTTCGGTTGGCTCGCCGTCCGCCAGCGCAAACAGGCGCGGATCGGCTGACGCCTCAGCGGCAGCGGGTGCCCGGCCGCGTCGCCTCCCACGCCACCGCCTGCAATCGCTCCGCCATGTCGCTGCCGATGCCGAGCTCGATCGCCGAAGCCTCGTCGCGGCCCAGCGTCCGCGGATCGCGGCCGGTGATCTCGGCGAACACGATCAGCGCCTCCAGATAATAGCCGTACACGCTCGCGTGATACTGGTCGTAGGACCAGAGCGGCGCCTGATTGTAAGCGATGCCGTCATAGGGGTTCGCATCCGCGACGCCGCGCGCCATCGCGCAGTTGAAGCCCTCGCCCACCGGCAGCACCCGCGTGCCCGGCCGCACCGTCGCCGCCCGGTCGTAGGCACGACGCAGGTCGCGGGCCATGGTCTCGATCGGCTTGCCCTTCCAGGGGCTGGGCTTCTGGAACACCAGGTCCGGCCGCGACCAGGTCGCCATCAGCCGCAGGTCGACCTTCGGATTGCGTGCCGCGAACAGGGCGGACAGGCGCCGCACGCCCTCCACCAGCCCGGCAGGGTCGCCCGGCTTCTCCGGATCGAGGGTGCTGTATTCCTGCAGCACGACATGGTCCCAGGCGCGGTCGAAGCGGTCGCGGCGGTTCTGCCAGTGCCAGTTGAGCGTGCGGCCCCCGGCCGTCTCCAGCGACACCTGATAGTCGAGCCCGGCCTGGTCCGCGAACCGCTTGAACAGCGCCGGCACGCCGCCCAGCCCCTCGCCGTTCAGGTCGGTGACGGTGTCGGGACGATATTTCCATGCAGGCGAGTTGGCGCCGAAGGTGAAGCTGTTGCCGACGAACAGGATCGTCTCCGCCCCCGCGGGAACAGCCCCCGCCAGCAGCGTGGCCGCCACGATCCCGATCCAGCGTGCGAACTTCATGCCTCTCTCCCGATGCGCCGCCTCTTCGGCCGCCCGCCGCTTCATCGGCATTCGGCGCGCAACTGCAACCGCCTTTGCACAAGGCGGGAGAAAAGATCCGGCACTGTGGGAGAGTGGATGCCCCGCGTGGATTCGAACCACGATTGACGGAGTCAGAGTCCGTAGTCTTACCATTAGACGACAGGGCAACGTCGTGAGGGCGCGCTGTTAGGGGGCGCGCGCGACGCGGTCAAGCCTGTTTTCACACGGATGCGCGATCGACGCGCCGCGCACGCTCCGGCGATCCCAGCGGGCGCCCCGTCGCGGAACCCGTCTTCGCCGCCGTTCCGGTTCCAGCCTCGCCTTGCCGTTGCCAGAAGGTTCCGCTAGCTTTTCCGTCAAGCACCGAGCGGCGGATCTCCGCCGTGACGGAACAGAACATAAGAAGAAAGTGACGGCATGGGGGAATCGACCGCCCGGTTGCCGCACCGGCGGGGCGTCGCCCCCGCCCGTTCGGGACCACATGCACCAGCGCAATCGCGCTTTGCCAAGGCGCGCCATTTCGCGGCGCTGGACCTCGGCACCAACAACTGCCGGCTGCTGATCGCGCGGCCGCAAGGATCGGGCTTCGCGGTCGTCGACGCCTTTTCGCGAATCGTGCGACTCGGCGAAGGGCTTGCGGCGACCGGCCGGCTGAGCGAAGCCGCGATCGAACGCACCATCGCCGCGCTCCGGATCTGCGCCGACAAGCTGCGCCGCCGCAACGTCACCCTGTCGCGCGCCGTCGCGACGGAGGCGTGCCGGCGCGCGACCAACGGCGCCGACTTCATCCGGCGCGTACATGAGGAGACCGGTATCTTTCTGGACGTGATCTCGGCCGAGGAGGAGGCCCGCCTCGCCGTGCTCGGCTGCCATGCGCTGCTGGAGCCGGGCGACGGCCCCGCCCTGGTGTTCGACATCGGCGGCGGCTCGACCGAACTGGTCCTGCTCGACACCGCGGGGTCGGTCCCCCGGGTCGTGGACTGGCACAGCACCCCGTGGGGCGTGGTGTCGCTGACCGAAAGCCTTGGCGCCGGCCGGGCCGCGCCGATCGCCAGCGGCGCGTTCGACGCGATGCGCGCCTGCGTGTCCGAAAGCTTCGCACCCTTTGCCGCGCGCCTGCCCGAGGTCACCGGCCAGCGCCGGCTGCTGGGCACCAGCGGCACCGTTACCACGCTTGCCAGCGTCCATCTCGGGCTCGACAGCTATGATCGCTCGGCGATCGACGGGCTGATCGTGCCGGCCGACGCGATGCGCCAGGTCAGCCGCCGCCTCGCCGGGCTGGAGCTCTCCGGCCGCGCCAAGGTGCCCTGCATCGGTCCGGAGCGCGCCGACCTGGTGGTGGCCGGCTGCGCCATCCTGGAGGCGATCCTGGACCTGTGGCCGGCCGAGCGCCTCGGCATCGCCGATCGCGGCATCCGCGAGGGCATTTTGCGCCGCCTGATGCAGGGGCGCTACGCATGAGGGGCGCGCCTCCGGGGCGCCAGCGCGTCCGCACCGCCCGCGGCCGCACCGCGCAGTCGACCCGCTGGCTCGAACGCCAGTTGAACGATCCCTACGTCAAGCGCGCCAAGGCCGAAGGCTATCGCAGCCGCGCCGCCTACAAGCTCCTGGAGCTGAACGAGCGCTTCCACCTGCTGCGCGGCGTCAAGCGCGTGGTCGATCTCGGCATCGCGCCGGGCGGCTGGTCGCAGGTGGTGCGCAAGCTCGCGCCCTCCGCCGCCATCGCCGGCATCGACCTCCTGCCCGTCGATCCGATCGAGGGCGTCACCATCTTCCAGCTCGACTTCCTGCACGAGACCGCGCCCGACCTCCTGCGTGAGGCGCTGGGCGGCGAGGCGGACCTGGTGATGTCGGACATGGCCGCCAACACCGTCGGCCATCCCCAGACCGATCACCTGCGCACCATGGCACTGGTCGAGGCCGGCGTGATGTTCGCCTGCGAAGTGCTGCGCCCCGGCGGCGCCTTTGTCGCCAAGTCGCTGGCGGGCGGCGCCGACAACGCCTTGATCGCCGAACTCAAGCGCAACTTCCAGACCGTGAAGCACGCCAAGCCCCCGGCGAGCCGCAAGGGTTCGTCGGAATGGTATGTCATTGCCCAAGGCTTCAAGGGCCGGTCGAAGGTGGCGGCGGAAGACTCGACGGAGAACTAGCCGTAGGCGTATGAACGGACTGCCGGGAGTGGGTGGAAAGCGAACTTCTTCATAGCTACGCTCCCGGCATGCGGGACTTCCTCAAAAGCTACGCACGGCAACGCCCTTACAGACTGGCAAGTCTCACGCTTGTTGTGCTCCTGGGGTTGGACGTGGCAGCCGTCGCGTCCCTTGGTGGACCGGAGTGGCTCGCCTTTCTGCTGGGCCTCCCTATTTACATAGTTCTCGTCGGGATCACTTATCATCGCCTCCGGGATGCGAACCTGTCGGCAAATTGGTTGGTCCTGATGATCATCAGTCCGACCTTCGGGCCGAAATGGGAAAGCTCCGGATGGTTGGTTCTGTACGCAGCCAATCTTCTACTTCTGGTTCCGATTGCGCTGGGGTGGCTGGTCGGGAAGATGCCGGCGAACTCGGACGGCGCCCCAAACGTCCGCTAATGGAATGCTAGCGGACGTTCCCGTCGATTGATTCTCGGCGCAGGCGGAACAGCGTCCGCCCAACCTTCCCTTCCAGCCTCCAGCGGCTCCGTGTTTCCACGCCCCCGCCCACGCCTTGCCTTCGGCGAGGCGTTGCGCCACTCCCCGGCGCATGAACGCTCCCGCTCCCAAGCCCTGGGTCCTCGACATCGCGCCCTATATCCCGGGCCGCGCGACCAACGACGGCGGCCGGCCGGTCGTGAAGCTCTCGGCCAACGAGAACCCGCTGGGCACCTCGCCTGCCGCACGCGCCGCGTTCGAGGGCGCGCACGCGAGCCTGGAGCGCTATCCGGACCCCAGCGCGACCGCGCTGCGCGAGGCGCTCGCCGCCGCCCACGGCCTGGACCCTGCGCGCGTGATCTACGGCACCGGCTCCGACGAGCTGCTCCACCTGGCCGCCGGCGCCTATGCCGGCCCGGGCGACGAGGCGATCTACGTCCGCTACGGCTTTGCGGTGTACGACATCGCCATCCGCCGCGTGGGTGCGACCCCGGTGGTGGCGCTCGACCGCGATTATGCGACCGACGTCGACGCGATCCTCGCGGCGGTGACCGATCGCACCACGCTGGTCTACGTCGCCAACCCCAACAACCCGACGGGTACCTTCGCGCCCGCGGCCGAGATCGCACGGCTGCACGCCGGACTGCCGTCGCATGTGCTGCTGGTGCTCGATCAGGCCTATGCCGAATATCTGGAGCCGGAGGACGACGATCTCGGCCTGCAGCTGGTGGAGGCGCATGAGAACGTCTTCGTCACCCGCACCTTCTCCAAGATCCACGGCCTTGCCGCCGAGCGGATCGGCTGGGGCTATGGCTCGGCCGCGACGATCGACGCGATGCACCGCATCCGCGCGCCCTTCAACGTCACCACCGCAGGCCAGATGGCGGCGATCGCCGCCGTCGGCGACACCGACTTCGTCGAGCGCAGCCGCGCCCACAACCGCCAGTGGCGCGACTGGCTGGCGGGTGAAGTCGCAGCCCTCGGCAACGCCGGCCTGCGCGCCGTGCCGTCCGAAACCAACTTCCTTCTTGTCCTGTTCGAGGGGCCGGTTTCGGCCGAGACGGCGTACAAGGGGCTGATGGACGCGGGCTATATCACCCGCTGGCTGCCGGGCCAGGGTCTCGCCAACGGCCTGCGCATCACCATCGGCACCGAAGAGCAGATGCGCGGCCTGGCCGAGGCGCTGCGCGGGATCGTCGGCTGATGCTGCCCTTCGCCCGCGTCGCCGTGATCGGCCTGGGGCTGATCGGCTCGTCGGTCGCGCGTGCGGTGCGCGAGGCGATGCCGGGCATCCGCCTCACCGGCCACGACGCCGACCCCCAGGTGCGCGAGACCGCGCGTGCGCTCGCCCTCGTCGACGACGTCGCCGACCATCCCGGTGCCGCCGTGCTCGATGCCGAGCTGGTGGTGCTGTGCGTGCCGGTCGGCGCGATCGGCGCCGTCGCCGCCGAGCTCGCGCCCGACCTGCCCGAAGGCGTGATCGTCACCGACGTGGGATCGAGCAAGGCGAGCGTCGCCCAGGCGCTGGCCGAGGCGCTTCCCGGCGTCGCCATCGTCCCCGCCCACCCGGTCGCCGGCACCGAACGCTCGGGGCCGGAAGCGGGGTTTGCGACGCTGTTCCGCAACCGCTGGTGCATCCTGACGCCGGCGGAGGACGCCGACCCCGTCGCCATCGAGCGGGTCGCCGAATTCTGGCGTCGGCTGGGCGCCGACATCGAGCAGATGGCGCCCGAGCACCACGACCGCGTGCTCGCCGTCACCAGCCACCTGCCGCACCTGATCGCCTACACCATCGTCGGCACCGCCTCCGACCTCGAGGAAGTGACCCAGAGCGAGGTGATCAAATATTCGGCAGGCGGCTTCCGCGACTTCACCCGCATCGCCGCGTCCGATCCGACGATGTGGCGCGACGTGTTCCTCAACAATCGCGAGGCGGTGCTCGACATGCTCCAGCGCTTCTCGGAGGATCTGTCGGCACTCCAGCGCGCGATCCGGTGGGGCCAGGGCGACGAGCTGTTCGACCGCTTCACCCGTACCCGCGCGATCCGCCGCTCGATCGTCGAGCAAGGCCAGGACGACGCCCGCGCCGACTTCGGCCGCAGCCACGAATAGGGGGAAGAGCCCGTACCGTACCCCGGCGAAGGCCGGGGCCCAGTTGGGCAGCAGGCCGTGATGGAGCATATCCTCGCCGTGCTCCTGCGAAGGCAGGAGCCCAGGGTTCCGAGCAAAACCGCCGTTGCTCTGTTTGGCCCTGGATCCCCGCCTGCGCGGGGATACAGTGAAGGGGCGAACGGGCCGGCTTCTTGAGCCAGCGCGCGGCGGGTGTGCCGCGGCCCACCACCGCCTTCCCACCTGGGCCCCGGCCTCCGCCGGGGCACAAGTACGGCGCCTCAGTCCGCGAACGGATCCCGTACCAGGATCGTGTCCTCGCGCTCGGGGCTGGTCGACACCAGCGCCACCGGGCACTGGATCAGCTCCTCCACGCGGCGGATGTACTTGATCGCCTGCGCCGGAAGCTCGGCCCAGCTGCGCGCGCCTGCCGTCGACTCCTGCCAGCCCGGCATCGTCTCGTAGATCGGCTCCACCTTCGCCTGGTCGGCGGCGTGGGCGGGATAATAGTCGAGCGTCTCGTCGCCGAGCTTGTAGCCGGTGCAGATCGAGATTTCCTCGAACCCGTCGAGCACGTCGAGCTTGGTGAGCGCGATGCCGGTCACGCCGGACACCGCCACCGACTGGCGCACCAGCACCGCGTCGAACCAGCCGCAGCGGCGCTTGCGGCCCGTGACCGTGCCGAACTCATGGCCGCGCTCGCCCAGCCGCTGGCCGGTCGCATCCTCCAGCTCGGTCGGGAACGGACCCGATCCGACGCGGGTGGTGTACGCCTTGGCGATCCCCAGCACGAAGCCGACGGCGCCAGGGCCCAAGCCCGAACCGCCCGCCGCGGTGCCAGCGATGGTGTTGGACGAGGTGACGAACGGATAGGTGCCGTGATCGATGTCGAGCAGCACGCCCTGTGCGCCCTCGAACAGGATACGGCGACCACGGGTGCGTGCTTCGTTCAGGTCGCGCCACACCGGCCGTGCGAACGGCAGCACGAAGCCCGCGATCTCGCGCAGCTGCTCCAGCAGCGCGGCGCGGTCGATCGGCGGCTCGCCGAAGCCGGCGCGCAGCGCGTCGTGGTGCGCGGACAGGCGGTCGAGCTGCGGCTCGAGCGAATCGAGGTGCGCCAGGTCGCACACGCGCAGCGCGCGGCGGCCGACCTTGTCCTCATAGGCCGGGCCGATGCCGCGGCGGGTGGTGCCGATCTTGCCGGCGCCGCTCGCATCCTCGCGCAGCCCGTCGAGATCGCGGTGGAACGGCAGGATCAGCGTGCAATTGTCGGCGATGCGCAGCGTGTCGGGGGTGACTTCGACGCCCTGCTCGCGCAGGCGGGCGACTTCGTCCCGAAGTGCCCAGGGGTCCAGCACCACGCCGTTGCCGATGACGGACGGCGTGCCGCGCACGATGCCCGACGGCAGCAGCGACAGCTTGTAGGTCTTGCCGTCGACCACCAGCGTGTGGCCGGCATTGTGCCCGCCCTGGAAGCGCACCACCACATCGGCGCGCTCCGCCAGCCAATCGACGATCTTGCCCTTGCCCTCGTCGCCCCATTGAGCGCCGATTACCGCCACGTTCGCCACGCCAGTTCCTTTATATGCGTGAAAAGCGGGGCCGCCCTAAAGCGCGGGGGCGTCCGCGTCCACCCGTAGAGGCCACGCGCGGCGCAGCGGGCAGCCGGGACGCCGGCCGATCAGTATTTCTGCTGGCGCTCGTAGAGCGAGCGATAATGCTGGATGCGCGTCACGCGCAGCCCCGGCATGCCGGACCGGTCGATCGCGCGCTGCCAGCTGGCGAACTCCTCGGGCGAAAGCCTGTAGCGGCTGCAGACCTCGTCGATGGTCAGCAGCCCGCCGTTCACCGCCGCGACCACCTCCGCCTTGCGCCGGACGACCCACCGCGTCGTATCGGGCGGCGGCAGCGAATCGAGCGTCAGCGGCTCGCCGAGCGGCCCGATCACCTTTGCGGGACGGATCTTCTGGTTCTCGATCATCTTCTACCTCTAGGGGCGCCGGCCTGCCCCAACACGACCGACTCCCGGTTCTGATCCCTGTTATGCCTCGCGGGTAAAGATTCCCTTCACCCCTGCCCTTCCCCCGGTGCCACGCGCGGCGGGCGCAGCGCTTCCGCAACCGCCGGATGGAACGCCCCGTGGCGCGGCGACAGCAAGCCTTCGCTTGCCCGTGCCATGGCGACCTTTGCCTGCACCCGGGCGGTGGCGCTTGCCGCCTGGCGCGCGCTTGCCCCCGCAAGCAGCACGGCCAGATCGACGGGCAGGGCGGTGACCGCAATGCCGCGCTCCAATCGGGCGAAACTCAGGTCCAACGAGGCTCCTTCCAACCGTTCGGTAGCCGTCCGGTCTAGGGAAAGATGCTAAACAGCCCGTAAAAGCGGCTCCCTTCCGTCCTGCTTTTTGCATCCGCTCGTCGCGCCTCCTATGTGGCCGCGCATGATCGAAGGCGATTTCCAGCTCGAGTCCCCGGTGCGCGCGCGCCGCATCGTCGTCGCCATGTCCGGCGGCGTCGACAGCTCGGTGGTGGCCGCACTGGCCGCGCGCACGGGTGCCGAGACGATCGGCGTCACGCTCCAGCTCTACGACCATGGCGCCGCCGTCGGCCGGGCGGGCAGCTGCTGCGCCGGCCGCGACATCCGCGACGCGCGCGCGGTGTGCGACAGCCTGGGCATCGCCCATTATGTCTTCGACCACGAGACCAGCTTCCGCGAGACCGTGATCGACGACTTCGCCGACGAATATCTCGCCGGCCGCACGCCGATTCCGTGCGTGAAGTGCAACATGGGCCCCAAGTTCACCGACCTGCTCGCGCTCGCCCGCGATCTGGGCGCCGATTGCCTCGCCACCGGCCACTATGTCCGCCGCGTGCTGGGGAGCGAGGGTGCCGAGCTCCACCGCGCGGTCGATCCCGCGCGCGACCAGAGCTATTTCCTGTTCGCCACCACCCGCGCGCAGCTCGATTTCATTCGCTTCCCGCTGGGCGGAATGCCCAAGGCGCGGGTGCGGGAGATCGCGGCCGAAATGGCCCTGGGGGTCGCCGCCAAGCCCGACAGCCAGGACATCTGCTTCGTGCCCGACGGCGACTATGCCGGGCTGGTCCGCAAGCTGCGCCCAGGCGCCGACGCCGGCGGCGAGATCGTCGACCTGGAAGGCCGCGTCCTCGGGCACCACGCCGGCCTCGTCGGCTTCACCGTCGGCCAGCGCCGCGGCATCGAGATCGGCGGCCAGCCCGAGCCGCTCTATGTGGTCCGGCTGGAGCCGGAGAACCGGCGTTTGGTGGTCGGTCCGCGCATCGCGTTGGCGGTCGGCGCGGCGCGGCTTGCCGACATCAACTGGCTGGGCGGCGACCGCGGCCAGCCGCTCACCGCCAAGGTCCGCTCGATGGCCAAGCCCGTGCCCGCGCGGCTAGAGGGCGACCGGCTGGTGTTCGAGGCTCCGGAATATGGCGTGGCACCCGGCCAGGCGGCGGTGCTCTACGCCGGCGACCGCGTGCTCGGCGGCGGCTGGATCGCGGAGACTGAGTCCGCGATGGCGCTGGCGGCCTGAGGTTGAGCAGCACCCCGGCACCACCCATCCCGGTTCGTCTCGAGTAGCCATCGAGTAGCGGCGCAGCCGCGTATCGAGAGGGCGTATCGAGAGACAGGTTGGCGCCCGGAACCGCACCTCGATACGAGCTCTCGATACGCGCCTTGCGGCGCTACTCGATCTCTACTCGGCACGAACGGGGGAGAAAATCGGCCCCCACCCTCACGGCAGCAGGAAACTCCCCTCGATCACCGTGACGCAGCGCCCGCCCAGAACCGCGCGCTCCCCGTCCAGCCGCACGTTCAGCCGGCCGCCGCGCGCGCTTGCCTGATAGGCGGTGAAGCGGTCGCGCCCCAGGCGCTGCGTCCAATAGTTCGCCATCACCGCATGGGCGGAGCCCGTCACCGGGTCCTCGGCAATGCCGCAGCCCGGTGCGAACACCCGGCTGATCACGTCGGTGTCGCGGCCCGGCGCGGTGACGATCACGATCGCCTCCCCCTCCACCATCAACCCCGCGGGATCGGGCTGGAGCTGCTCGACCGTCTCGGCATGCGCCACCGCTGCCAGCGCATAGCCGTTGGCGTGCCACAGCGTCTCCTCGACCGCACAGCCAAGCGCCGCCACGATCTCCGGCAGCGGCTTCGGCTCGGGCGCCCAGGCCGGCAGCACCATCGCATAGCCGTCCCCGTCGCGCGCCACCTCCAGCACCCCGGCACGGCGCGTGCGGAACCGCACCCGCTCCAGCGCCGGATCGGCCGACAGCAGCGTGTGGCCGCTCGCCAGCGTCGCATGGCCGCACAGCATCACCTCCTCGGTGGGGGTGAACCAGCGCAGCTCGCGATCGGCCTCGCCGCTCGCGTCGGGCACCAGAAAGGCGGTCTCCGAAAGATTGTTCTCGGCCGCGACCTGCTGGAGCACCGCGTCCTCGGGCCAGGCATCGAGCTGGAGCACCGCCGCCGGATTGCCGCCGAAGGCGACGTCGGCGAACGCGTCGACCTGCGTGAACGGTACCCGCATGCTCATCCTCCCACCCGCTTGCCGAACCAGTGCGGCGTCACGTCCGCTTCCACCAGCGGGTTGTCGGTGTCGACGTGCCCTTCAGGGTCAAGGTGGATCAGCACCTCCACCCGCGGATAGGCGCGGCGCAGGTTCTTCTCCACCGCCTCGACGATGTCGTGCGCCTCGGCGACGCTGAGCGTGCGGTCCACCTCCATGTGGAACTGCGCGAAGTCATGGCTGCCGGAGCGGCGCGTGCGGAAGTCATGGATGCCGCGCAGCCCCTCCTGGCGCGCCGCCACGTCCAGGAACGCCCGCCGCTCGGCCTCGGGCCACTCCTTGTCCATCAGCTGGTCGATCGCCTGGCTCGATGCGCGGAACGCACCCCAGGCGAGCCACAGCGCGATGGCGATGCCGAACACCGGATCGGCGCCGGACCAGCCGACATAGTGGTCGAGCGCGATCGCCGCGATCACCGCCAGGTTGAGCAGCAGGTCCGACTGATAGTGGACGCTGTCCGCGCGCACCGCGACCGATCCGGTCTTGCGGATGATCGCGCGCTGGTAGGCGAGCAGCGCAAAGGTGCCGACGATCGCCACCATCGACACGCCGATGCCGAACTCCGGGTCGGCAGTCTCGCCCGGCTCGGCAAAGGCGGCGATGGCGCGCCAGGCGATGCCGACGGCGGAAGCCGCGATCAGCGCCACCTGGAACAGCGCCGCCAGCGCCTCCGCCTTGCCGTGGCCGAAGCGGTGGTCGTGGTCCGCCGGCGTCGCCGCCAGCCGCACGCCGTACAGCGTCACGAGACTGGCGAGCAGGTCGAGCGCAGTATCGGCCAGGCTGCCGAGCATCGCCACCGACCCCGTGGTCCAGGCCGCCACGCCCTTGAGCGAAAGCAGCGCCAGCGCCATCGCGACCGACGCGATCGCGGCGCGCACCGCATAGGGGATGATCCGCCCGCGCTCGGCCTCGGTCATGGGAACAGCAGCCCCTCGGTCCAGCCGTCCGCCGTGCGGGTGAACAGCCGCCGCTCGTGCAGGCGATAGGCGCGGTCCTGCCAGAACTCGATCGTGTCGGGCACGACGCGATAGCCGCCCCAGTGCGGCGGGCGCGGCACGTCGCCGCCCGCAAAGCGCGCCTGCACCTCGGCGAAC
Source organism: Sphingomonas sp. MJ1 (PH-R8) (assembly GCF_048058635.1). Taxonomy (NCBI): domain Bacteria; kingdom Pseudomonadati; phylum Pseudomonadota; class Alphaproteobacteria; order Sphingomonadales; family Sphingomonadaceae; genus Sphingomonas; species Sphingomonas sp. MJ1 (PH-R8). The sequence continues at coordinate 33,296 of NZ_JBBEFX010000022.1, read as the reverse complement.
CGCTCCTCGAAGCGCTCGCGCGCCTCCAGCGGCCGCGACTGGAGCGACGCCCAGGCGCCCAGTTGCGAGTCGCGCGGCCGCGACGCGAAATACACGTCCGACTCGGCATCGCTCGCCTGCACCACGGCGCCTTCGATCCGCACCTGCCGGCGCAGCCCCTTCCAGTGGAACAGCAGCGCCGCCTGCGGATTGGCGGCCAGGTCGGTGCCCTTCCGGCTCTCGCGATTGGTGTAGAAGACGAAGCCCAGCTCCGGGCCATGGCCCTTCAGCAGCACCTCGCGCACCGACGGGCGCCCGCCCGCGTCCGCCGTCGCCAGCGCCATGGCATTGGGGTCGTTGGGCTCGCTCGCCGCGGCTTCGTCCAGCCAGGTGTCGAACAGCGCGAAAGGGTCGGTCGTCATGCGCGGCCCTATACGCCGCTTCGGCCCGTTTCGCACCCCTGGCCCTCGTGCCGATTCCGAGCGGAGCCGGGAACGACTCTTTCTCCTGGGAATTGAATCGGTTGCGCAACAAGGAAACGGCGATGGCGGCAAGGGCGTATTGGCAGGGGCAGATACGGCTCGCGCTGGTGTCGATCCCCGTGGAAATCTATTCGGCGACCAAGTCGGGTGCCGCGGTCTCCTTCCGTCAGATCCACGAGCCGACCGGCAAGCCGATCAAGTATGAAAAGAGCGTGGCGGGCGTCGGCCCGGTCGATCCCGACGAGATCGTCAAGGGCTATGAGGTCGAGAAGGGCAACTACATCCTGCTCGAACAGGATGAGATCGACGCCGTGAAGCTCGAGTCCAAGAAGACGCTCGAGCTCACCCAGTTCGTCGACGCCGACGAGATCGACGTGCTCTACTATGAAAAGCCCTATTTCGTGGTGCCGGCCGACGATCTCGCCGAAGAGGCGTTCATCGTCCTGCGCGAGGCGCTTCGCCGCAGCAGGAAGGTGGGCCTCGGCCAGCTGGCGCTGCGCGGCCGCGAATATGTGGTGAGCCTGAAACCCTGCGGGCGCGGCATGATCCTGGAGACGCTGCGCTACGCCGACGAGGTGCACCGCGCGCAGGGCTATTTCCGCGACATCCCCGACGAGAAGCCGGACGAGGACCTGCTCGACCTCGCCGAGACGCTGATCGCCAAGAAGACCGCGAAGTTCGATCCGCAGGAATTCCACGACCGCTACGTCGATGCACTGAAAGACCTGATCGAGCGCAAGAAGAAGTCCAAGGGCAAGATCGTCGACACCACCGACGACGAGGACGCCCGCCCCACCGGCTCCAACGTCGTCGACCTGATGGCCGCGCTCAAGAAGTCGCTGGAGAAGCCCGGCGACACCAGCGGCAAGCCCGCGCCCAAGAAGCGCACGACGAGCAAGGCGGCCGCGAACGACGCCGCCGAAGACAAGCCCGCGCGCAAGCCGGCCGCAAAGAAGCCGGCTGCCAAGCCCGCCGCCAAGGCCCCGGCCCGCAAACGTGCCTGACGCCCGCCCTGCATCCCACACCCGTATCCCGGCGCAGGCCGGGATCCAGAGCCCAGCAGTGCAACGGCCAGTGAGTCCCACCTGGACCCCGGCCTCCGCCGGGGTACGCGAGGGGAGGACCCGCTAAATGCCCAAGACCGACCCCCTCGCCCTCTACAACGCCAAGCGCGACTTCAGCCGCACCGCCGAGCCCGCGGGCACGCTGGAGCCCGGCCACGGAAACCGCTTCATCGTCCAGAAGCACGACGCGACCCGCCTCCACTGGGACTTCCGCCTCGAGCTCGACGGCGTGCTCAAGAGCTGGGCGGTCACCCGCGGCCCCAGCCTCGATCCCGACCAGAAGCGGCTGGCCGTGCGGACCGAAGACCATCCGCTCTCCTACGGCGACTTCGAGGGTACCATTCCCAAGGGCGAGTACGGCGGCGGCACGGTGATGCTGTGGGACGACGGCACCTGGGCGCCGATCGCCGGCAAGTCGGCCAAGGACCTGGAGAAGGGCCATCTCCACTTCGTCCTCGACGGACAGCGGATGAAGGGCGAGTGGCTGCTGATCCGGCTGAAACCGCGCGGCCGCGAGAAGAACGAGAACTGGCTGCTGCGCAAGATCGACGACGCGGAGGCCGGCGGCGCCGACACGCTGGTCGAAACCGCGCTCACCAGCGTGAAGACCGGCAGGACGATGGACGAGATCGCCGCTGGCAAGAAGGCCGCGACCAAGCCCAAGGCGAAGCCGGCTGCCAAGACGGCCACCAAAGCCGCCGCCAGGCCCGAACCCCGCCCCCCCGCCAAGTCGCGCGCAAAGACCGCGCAAGCCGGCAAGCGCCCCGCCTTCACCGAACCGCAGCTGTGCACGCTGGTCGACGCCGTGCCCGCCGGCAACAGCTGGCTGCACGAGGTGAAGTACGACGGCTACCGCGCGCTGGTCGCGATCGGCAAGGGCGGTCCCACCATCTACACCCGCAGCGGCCTCGACTGGACGGCCAAGTTCCCCGGGATCGCCGAGGCGGCGGCCGCAATCCCCGCCGGCAGCGCGCTGATCGACGGCGAGATCGTCGCCTTCAAGGACGGCCGCCCCGACTTCTCGACGCTGCAGGAGGCGATCAGCAACGGCGGCGAGATGGCCTTCTTCGCCTTCGACCTCTTGGAAGTGGATGGCGAGGATTTGCGTGCCCTTCCCCAGGTGCAGCGCAAGGACCGGCTGCGCCCGCTCATCGAGAACGTCGACGCCCGCCTCCACTATTCCGAGCATGTCGTCGGCGCGGGCGAGAAGCTGTTCGAGGCGATGTGCCGCGAAGGCTATGAGGGCGTCGTCTCCAAGCGCGCCGACGCCCCCTATCGCGGCACCCGCTCCAAGGGCTGGCTCAAGACCAAGTGCATTCGCCGGCAGGAGTTCGTGATCGTCGGCTGGTCGCCCTCCACCGCCGCCAGCCGCGGCCTGCGCTCGCTGCTGCTGGCGGTGAACGGTCCGGACGGGCTCGTATACGCGGGCAAGGTCGGCACCGGCTTCAACGCCGACACCATCGACGACCTGCGCCAGCGCCTCGACAAGATCGCCACCAAGACCCCGCCGGTCTCCGTCCCCCGCGCGGCGGCACGCGGCGCGCAGTGGGTGAAGCCGAAGCTCGTCGCCGAAGTCGCCTTCGCCGAATTCACCGCCGAGCAGGTCATCCGCCACGCGAGCTTCATTGCCCTGCGCGAGGACAAGCGCCCGGAGGAAGTGGTCGCCGAAACGCCCGAGGCCGCGCCGGCCCGGACCAAGGCCGAGGTGCCGACTTCCTCGATCAAGATCACCAACCCGGACCGGGTGATCTTCCCGGAGGACGGCGCCACCAAGGGCGACCTCGCCACCTACATCGCCCAGGTCTCGCCGATCATGCTGCCCTGGGTCGCCAATCGCCCGATCAGCCTGGTCCGCTGTCCCCAGGGTCGCGCCAAGCAATGCTTCTTCCAGAAGCACGACGCCGGCAGCTTCGGCGACCATGTCGACCATGTCGACATCCGCGAGAAGGACGGCTCGACCCAGCCCTATCTCTACGTCCGCGACCTCGATGGGCTGATGGCCTGCGTGCAGATGGGCACGATCGAGTTCCACGGCTGGGGATCGCGCGCCGAGGATGTCGAGCGCCCCGACCGGCTGGTGTTCGACCTCGATCCCGACGAGGGACTCGACTGGAAGGACGTGCAGCGCGCGGCCGAGGACCTGAAGCGCCACCTGGCCGACATGGGCCTCGCGAGCTTCCCGATGCTGTCGGGCGGCAAGGGCGTGCACGTCGTCGTGCCGCTCACCCCCCAGGCCGAATGGCCGGCGGTGAAGTCCTTTGCCGATCGCTTCGCCCGCGCACTCGCCGCGGCCGAGCCCGAGCGGTTCACCGCCACCATGTCCAAGGCCAAGCGCGTCGGCCGCATCTTCATCGACTGGCTGCGCAACCAGCGCGGCGCCACCGCCGTCATGCCCTATTCCGCGCGCGCCCGCCCCGGCGCCCATGTCGCAGCGCCGGTCAGCTGGGCCGAGTTCGGCGACATCGAGACCCCCAAGCGCTTCTCGATCCACGATGCCGCCGAGCTGATCGAGCGCGCCAACGGCCGCGGCCTCGCCGGCTGGGGCATCGCCGACCAGCCCTTGCCCGATCTTTGACGGGGCACGCTGCAATCGCGAACGGTTGCGCCGCAGCACGGATTATGGTCGACACCCTCCATCTGCAACCGGAGTGTTGAATTGGCGAGCCGCGCCCTAGCCAGCCTGTTCGACGCTCGCACCATCGCCGGCCGCTGGGCCGCCGATTATTGCGCGCAGGCGCCCGCCGGCGACGTGCTGTGCGACTCGCCGGATCGCGCCGCCTGGCTCGCCGCGCTGGAGGAGCTTGCCGCCACCACCGGCGACTCGCTCGATCACGCCCGCGAACGTGCGCAGCGCCAGGCCGACGACGTCGGCCTCGGCCACCGCATGCCCGGTGAGAGCGAGGAGCGCCGCTGGCCGCTGTCGCCCGTCCCGCTACTGATCGACAGCGACGCGTGGCAGGCGATCGCCGCCGGCATCGCCGAGCGCGCCGAACTGGTCGAGGCGGTGACCGCCGATCTCTACGGCCCTGGGCGGCTGGTGGCGGAGGGGGCGATTCCCGCCGCACTGGTCACCGGCAGCCCCTTGTTCCTGCGGCCGATGGTGGGGGTGACGCCGCCGGGCGGCCACCACCTCCATTTCTTTGCAGCCGACCTCTGCCGCGACGCGGACGGGCGCTGGCGCGTGCTCGCGGACCATCTGCGCGCCCCCGTCGGCGCCGGCTATGCGCTGGAGAACCGGCTCGCGATCGCGCGCACGCTGGGGGGTCTCCAGGGCCGGCTCAACGTTCGCCGCCACGCGCCCTTCTTTGCCGCCATGCGCGACGGCCTCGCCGCCACCTGCCGCCGCAGCGAGCCGCGCATCGGCCTGCTCACCCCCGGCCGGCTCAACCCCAGCTATGCCGAGCAGGCGCATCTCGCGCGCTACCTGGGCTTCCTGCTGGTCGAGGGCGCCGACCTCGCCGTCCGCGACGACCGTCTCTACGTCCGCACCATCGCCGGGCTGAAGCGCATCGACGCGCTGTGCCGGCGGGTCGATCCGCGCCTGCTCGATCCGCTCGCCTTCGACGCCAGCTCGACGATCGGCGTGCCGGGCCTCGTCGACGCGATGGCGGCCGGCAACGTCGTCGTCGCCAACGCGCCGGGTGCGGGCATGCTCGAGGCACCCGCCTTCTCCGCCTTCCTGCCCGCGCTCGCACAGCGGCTGAACGGCGCCCCGCTCCAGCTTCCCAACATCGCCACCTGGTGGTGCGGGCAGCCGGCCGAGCGCGCGCACGTGCTCGCCAACCTCGATCAGATGGTGGTGGCGCCCGCCTTCGGCCCCGTCCCGCTCGGCCTGCCCGGCGGCGGCCCCGTGCTCGGCGCCGATCTCGATGCCGACGCCCGCCGCCTGCTGGCCGAGGACATGGCCCGCCGGCCGCAGGACTATGTCGGGCATGAGGTGGTGCGCCTCTCGACCATGCCCTTCGTCGAGGGGGAGCGGCTCGCCCCCCGCCCCTTCACGCTGCGCGTCTTCGCCGCGCGCGATGCGGACGGCCGGTGGGCGGTGCTGCCCGGCGGCTTCGCCCGCATCGGGGGGGAGGCGGACACCCGCGCGACCGTGATGGGCGAGGGGAGCTGGTCCGCCGACGTCTGCGTCCACGGCGCCGATCCGGTGCCCCCGGTCTCGCTCCTGCCCGTCGCCGGCGCGGTCGAGCTGCGCCGCAACCCCGGCACCCTGCCCAGCCGCGTCGCCGACAATCTCTTCTGGCTCGGCCGCTATCTCGAACGGGGCGAGGCGCTGCTGGGCGCGACCCGCGTGCTGCTCGGCCATTCGATCAGCGCCGACACCGGCGCCGCGCTCGCCGACGAGACCGTCGCGCGGCTGGTCGCGCTGATCGCCGACGCAGGCGCCGCCCCCGCGCCTGCCGGTCGCCGCCGCCGCGAGCTCGTCGAGTTCGCCCGCGTCGCGATCGACGGTACCGAGGGCCAGTGGCACAACGTCCGCCAGATCAACCGGCTGGCCGCCGGCATCGGCGCCATCTCGCGCGATCGGCTGTCGGCGGACATGATGCGCCTGCTCGACGCGCCCCATCCAACGCGAGGCGGGCTCCTCGACCGTGCCGGCTCGCTCCAGCGCCGCTACGCCGCCTTGGCCGGGCTCTCGGCCGAGCATATGGCGCGCACCGACGCCTGGCGCTTCCACGATCTCGGCCGCCGGCTGGAGCGGGCGCTCGCGATCACCCGCGCGCTTCGCACCTTTGCCGGCTGCGAGGCGACCTCGGACGATCTCTCCACGCTGCTCGACCTCGCCAACAGCCAGATCAGCTACCGCCAGCGCTATCTCACCAGCTTCGGGCGCCTGCCCGTGCTGGACCTGGTCGCGCTCGACCCCGGCAACCCGCGCGCCATCGCCTTTCAGGTGGGAGCGATCGCCGATCATCTCGCCCGGCTACCCGTGCTGTCCGACTCCGGCATCGCCGAACCGCAGCAGGCGCTCGCGACCGCGGTCCAGGCGATGGTCACTACCGCCACGGCCGCCAGCCTCGACCCAGCCGCCATAGGCGCACTGGAAGCCAGGCTCATGGACCTCTCCGACGCGATCGCCGCGCGCTATTTCCTCCAGGGGGCCGAGCCGTTGCGCGGCTCCGGGCTGACACTCGCATGATGCGCTACGCCATCCGGCACGTGACGCGCTTCGAATATGCCGATGCGGCGTGCTTCGCGCGGTGCAACCTCCGGCTGAAGCCGATCCTCTGGTCCGGCCAGACGCTCGACGACTACCACCTCTCCGTGGAACCGGGCGGCGAGATCGCCCCCGCACGCGCCCAGGCCGGGCTCGCCAACGTCATGCGGCTGGTGGTCGAAAAGCCCGAGCGCGAGCTCACCATCGAGAGCCGCGCGCGGATGACGGTCGACCGGCCGCTACCGATGCCCGCCGCCGACGACCCGACCCTAGCAGAGATCGCCGCCTGGGCGCGCGACAGCCGCGATGTCGGCCCGGCGAGCCCCGCCAGCTACCTCTTCCCCTCGCCCCACATCCCGCTCGATCGCAACATCGGCGCCTGGTGCGCGGAGGAGCTCGATCCGGACCGCGGCGCGCTGGAGGCGGCGATCGCGCTTGCCCAGCGCATCCAGCGCGAGTTCGCCTTCGACACCACCGCCACGCTGGTCGACACGCCCCCGCACGTCGCCTTCGCCCAGCGCGGCGGCGTCTGCCAGGATTTCGCGCAGATCATGATCTCGGGTCTCCGCGCCGCCGGGCTGCCGGCCGCCTATGCCTCGGGCTATCTGCGCACCCTCCCCCCGCCGGGCGCGCCGCGGCTGGTGGGGGCGGACGCGACCCATGCCTGGGTGCTGCTGTGGTGCGGCGACCGGCTCGGCTGGATCGGGGTCGATCCGACCAACGGCATCTGGATGGCGAACGACCATGTCATCGTCGCCGTCGGCCGCGACTATCCGGAAATCGCCCCCATCGACGGCGTGGTGCTCGGCTCCGGCGCCCAGACCATGTCCGTCTCGGTAGACGTCGCGCCGCTGGAGGAGTGACGCCCCCCCTCTCCCCGTTCGTGCCGAGTAGAGACCGAGTAGCGGCAAAGCCGCGTATCGAGGGCTCGTATCGAGGTACGGCCACCGACCTCTCGATACGCCGTCTCGATACGCGCCTGGCGGCGCTACTCGACGGCTACTCGAGGCGAACGGAGAAGGCGGACGGAGGGAGGGGGGCAAGAGAGGGGCAGGATGCGTCCCTCCGCTCCAACCGTATCCTGCCGAAACTAGGATCCATCGCCGCGCTATACCTCCAGCGCAACCGCGCGCCTCAGCGCACCAGCGCGCTTCCCGTCAGCAGCGCGATCAGCGCCGGGTCCCGCGTGCTGCGCGGGTCGGCACGGATCGCCGATTCCTCGCGCCCGATCGCACGGAAGATCGCCTGGCCCGCCTGCTCCGCGCCCGTGCGGGCCAGCGCCATATAGTCGATGCCGGTGCGTGCTCCCGCCACCGCCGTCAGGATCTCCAGCGCGTCCGATCGCAGGCCGGACGAGAATTCGGGGAACATCGCCTCCACCAGCGCGCCGCCCACCTGCCGCTGCAGCAGGTCCGTCGCCGCGGTCGGCCCCCCGCGCAGGATCGCGATCGCATCGGTGACGGTCATCGACCGGATCGAATCGAGCACCACCGGCGTCGCCCGCTCGGCCGCATCCACCGCCACGTCGTTCAGCGCCATCGCCACCCGGCTGCGCACCGCATTGGTCCGCAGCAGCGCGCCCAGCACGTCGTTGCCGCCGGTATCGGGCAGCGTCAGCCGGGTCAGCTGGTCGTCGTAGAAGCCGCCGGGCTCCGTCAGCCGGGCAAAGGCGCGCTGGCTCGACAGCGTCAGCAGCCGCCGCACGCCCTCCTCCACGCCATAGCTTCCCAGCGTCGTGGCACAGCCCGGCAGGGCGAGCAGCGGCAGCAGCAGCGCGGACTGGACGAACAGGCGGCGGCGGGCGGGGGAAGCGCAGGCGGTCATGGCCTGCGAAACGGGTGCGCCCCGGCTTCGTTCCGCTCCGGAAATGGATGCCATGCCCCCATTGCCGCCGCGCCTTGCACCGCCTAGCTAACGGGCATGGCAGACCCTTACGCAACCCTGGGCGTGGCCCGCGACGCGAGCGAAGCGGACATCAAGAAGGCGTACCGTACGCTCGCCAAGGAGCTGCACCCCGACCGGAACAAGGACAATCCCAACGCCGCCGAGCGCTTCAGCCAGGTGACCCAGGCCTATGACCTGCTCACCGACAAGGACAAGCGCGCCCGGTTCGATCGCGGCGAGATCGACGGCGACGGCAATCCCACCGCGCCCTTCGGCTTCGGCGGCGGCGGCCCGCGGCCGGGCGGCGGCGGACGCACCCAGTTCGACTTCGGCGGCGGCGGCGATGCCGGCGGCTTCGAGGATCTGTTCGAGGGGCTGTTCGGCGGCGGTCAGCGTGGCGGCGGCGGCTTTGGCGGCGGCAGCTTCGGCCGGCGGCAGGCGCCAAAGGGCGCCAACGTCCCCTATCGCCTCGCGGTCTCCTTTGCCGATGCCGCGACGCTCAGCCCGCAGCGCATCATGCTGCGCGACGGCAAGACCATCGACCTGAAGCTTCCAGCCGGCCTCGAAAGCGGCACCCAGATGCGCCTGGCGGGCAAGGGCGATCCGGGCCCCGGCGGCGCCGGCGACGCGATCGTCACCATCGAGGTGCAGCCCCACCGCTTCTTCACCCGCGACGGCGACGACGTGCGCCTCGACCTGCCGATCAGCCTTGCCGAGGCGGTGCTGGGCGGCGAGGTGCGCGTGCCCACCGTCGAGGGCGCGGTGATGCTCAAGGTGCCCAAGGGCTCGACCTCGGGCAAGGTGCTGCGCCTCAAGGGCCGCGGCTTCCACAAAAAGGGTGGCGGTCGCGGCGACCAGCTGGTGACGCTGATGGTGGACCTGCCGGTCGGCGACGACGCGCTGGTCGAGTTCGTGCAGGGCTGGCCCGGCCGCGACCAGGATCCCCGGTCGAAGCTCGGCCTGTGACCGATCCCCGCGCCGGCTCCGACCTTCCGGTCGGCGCGGTTTCCCCCGAAAGCCCGGAGGCGCGGCGGCACCGCCGCGCGCCGCTGCTGTCGCGCATGGGGCTGAGCGAACGGGTGATCGAGATCCTGAGACGGGTCGCGGTCGGCACCTACACCGACGGCTTCACCCACGCCGGCAACCTCGCCTATCTCTCGCTCGTCACCCTGTTCCCCTTCTTCATCGTGGCGGCTGCGGTCGCGCGGCTGGTGGGGCGCACCGGCGACGGCGTCCATGCGGTCGAGGCGTTCCTGCGCACCGTCCCGCCCGAAGTCGCAAGCGTGCTCGAAAAGCCGATCCTGGACGTGCTCCAGGCGCGTTCGGGCTCGCTCCTGTGGCTGGGCGCGCTGGTCGGCCTGTGGACCACCACCGGCTTTATCGAGACGGTGCGCTCGATCCTGCGCCAGGCGTACGGCATCCCGTTCAGCCGGCCGTTCTGGGAATATCGCCTGGGCTCGATCGGCCTGATCGTCGGCTCGGTGATCCTGGCGATGGCGGCGTTCAGCTTCCAGGTGGCGCTCTTGGGCGTCGAGCAGTTCATCCTGCGCGTGATGCCGTTCCTGACCGACACGGCGCGCATCCTCTCGGTCGCGCGGCTGGCGCCGGCGGTCGCGTTGTTCGTCGCGCTCTACATGCTCTTCTACACCCTCACCCCCAGCAAGTACCGCTACAGCAAGTGCCCCAAATGGCCGGGTGCGGCGCTGACGGCGGGCTGGTGGCTGGGCACCACCGCGCTGCTGCCGCTGTCGCTCGACTTGCTCGGGGGCTATGATCTCACCTACGGCAGCCTGGCAGGCGTCATGATCGCGCTGATCTTCTTCTTCGTCGTGGGGTTGGGGGTGGTCGTCGGCGCAGAGTTGAACGCGGCGCTGGCGGAAACCCCCGAAGCGGGGCTAGAGGAGCCGGCCGAGTTGAAGGAGGATACAGCGGCGTGACGGGACTGATGCAGGGCAAGCGTGGGCTCATCATGGGGCTTGCCAACGATCGTTCGCTGGCATGGGGCATCGCCAAGGCGCTCCACGAGCAGGGCGCGGAAATGGCCTTCACCTATCAGGGTGAGGCGCTGGGCAAGCGCGTGAAGCCGCTCGCCGAGCAGCTGGGCTCCGACACGCTGATCGAATGCGACGTGTCGGACATGGGCGCGCTCGACCGCGCCTTCGACGAGCTGGCGCAGAAGTGGCCGACGATCGACTTCGTCGTCCATGCGATCGGCTTTGCCGACAAGAACGAGCTGCGCGGTCGCTATTACGACACCAGCCTCGAAAACTTTCTGATGACCATGAACATCTCGGTCTACAGCTTCACCGCCGTCGCCAAGCGCGCGCGCGAGATGATGCCGAACGGCGGCAGCCTGCTGACGCTGACCTATTATGGTTCGGAAAAGGTCGTCCCCCACTACAATGTGATGGGCGTGGCCAAGTCGGCGCTCGACACCTCGGTCAAGTATCTGGCGGTCGACCTCGGCCGCGACAACATCCGCGTCAACGCGATCTCGGCCGGCCCGATCAAGACGCTCGCCGCCTCGGGCATCGGCGACTTCCGCTACATCCTGAAGTGGAACGAGCTGAACTCGCCGCTCCGCCGCAACGTCACCATCGAGGACGTCGGCGGCGCCGGCCTGTACATGCTCTCCGACCTGGCGAGCGGCGTCACCGGCGAGATCCACCACGTCGACGGTGGCTACAACGTCATCGGCATGAAGGCCGAGGACGCGCCGGACATCGCACTGTCGTGAGCATCACCATCCGCCCGGCCTCGGGCGGGGACGTGGCCGCCATCGACGCGCTGCTGCGCACCGCCTTTCCGGCCCCCGATGAGGCGATGCTGGTCCAGCGGCTGTGCATCGACGGCGACATGGTGCTGACGCTGGTGGCAGACGACGAGGACGACGGCATGCTCGCGGGCATGGTGGCGTTCAGCCGCATGGCCGTGGAGATCGCTGGCAAGCCCATCGCCGCGGTGGCACTCGCGCCGGTCGCGGTCGCCGCCTCGCATCGCCGCCAGGGCGTGGGCGAGGCGCTGGTCCGCGCCGGGCTCCAGCATCTGGCCGACGCGGGCGTGCACCTGTGCTTTGTGCTCGGCGATCCGGACTATTATGGCCGCTTCGGCTTTGCGGCCGATTGGGCGAAGGGCTTCGCCTCGCCCTACGCGGGCGAATATCTGATGGCGCTGCCGCTGCAGCAGGGCGCGATGCCCTGCGGCGTCCGCGGCGAGGCGACGCACGCCGGCGCCATTGCGCTGCTCGGGAAGGCCGCATGAGCGTCAACAGCTTCGGCCGGGTGTTCCGCTTCACCACCTGGGGCGAGAGCCATGGGCCGGCGATCGGCGCGGTGGTCGACGGCTGCCCGCCGGGCATCGCGCTCACGGAGGCCGAGATCCAACCGTTCCTCGACGCGCGCCGCCCCGGCACCTCGCGCTTCACCACCCAGCGCCGCGAGCCCGACGAAGTCCGCATCCTCTCCGGCGTGTTCGAGGGCCGCACCACCGGCACGCCCATCTCGCTGATGATCGAGAACGTCGACCAGCGTTCCAAGGATTATTCGGAGGTCGCCCAGGCCTATCGCCCTGGCCACGCCGATTACGCCTATGACGCCAAGTACGGCTTCCGCGACTATCGCGGGGGCGGGCGCTCGTCCGCGCGCGAGACCGCGTCGCGGGTGGCGGCCGGCGCCGTCGCCCGGCTGGTGATCCCGGAAGTGACGATCACCGCCTGGGTCGAGGCGATCGGCGGCGACGCGATCGATTATGCCCGCTTCGATGCCGCCGAGATCTGCCGCAATCCCTTCTTCTGCCCCGATCCCGAAGCCGCCCTCCGCTGGGAGGCCCTGGTCGACCGCGCGCGCAAGGCCGGCTCGTCGCTTGGCGCCGTGGTCGCCTGCGAGGCGACCGGCGTCCCCGCCGGCTGGGGCGCGCCGCTCTATGCCAAGCTCGACAGCGAGCTCGCCGCCGCCGCCATGTCGATCAATGCGGTCAAGGGCGTGGAGATCGGCGACGGCTTCGCGGCCGCCGCGCTTTCCGGCGAGGAGAACGCCGATCCGATGCGCCCCGGCGAGGACGGCCCCCGCTTCCTCGCCAACCACGCCGGCGGAATCGCGGGCGGGATCGCCACCGGCCAGCCGGTCCGCCTGCGCGTCGCCTTCAAGCCGACCAGCTCGATCCTGACGCCGATGGAAACCATCAACCGGGCCGGAGAGGCGACGACGCTCGCCACCCGCGGCCGGCACGATCCCTGCGTCGGCATCCGCGGCGTGCCCGTAGTAGAGGCAATGGTCGCGCTGGTCCTCGCGGACCAGAAACTGCTCCACCGCGCCCAATGCGGTGGAATCAACCTATGATAATCTAAGGATTTTTCGGCCGAGAATCTTGGCGAAAACATGGCACTTCTTCGAAGCCACGGCGTTGAGCCCTCGGTTTTGGAGAAGGAAACCCCATCATGCGCAAGACAATCCTGATCGGTATGCTGGCGGTTTGTGGCTCAGCCGCCGCGATCGCACAGACGACCACGAGTCCGACGACGACGACGAACCCGACGGCCAATCCGACCACGACCCCCGGCACGGAAACCACGACGGACACGCAGCGCGGCACGCAGACCACCAGCCCGGACACGTCGACGACGACGACCCCCGACCGGTCCGATCGCCCGTCGCGCCGCGGTTCGCGCACCAACCGCGGTTCCACCACGACCGCACCGGGCGGCTCGACCACGCCCGGCTCGACCACCACGTCTCCGGACGGCCTCCCCGGCAGCTCGGGCGGCACCAGCGGTAGCTGGAGCAGCTCCGGCGGCAGCGGCACCACGGGCACCGGAACGACCGGCACGACGGGCACCGGCACCACCGGCACCGGAACGACCGGGACGATGGGCACCGGCAGCACCGGCAGCGGAACCACCGGCACCGGCGGCAGCTCGGGTGGCGGCACCGGCGGCAGCTCGGGCGGCCGCTGATCGCTCCTCCCGGCACCCGCCGGGATCCTCGCACGTCCAGCCGGCGGCACCGCGCCGCTGGCTGGCGCGCGCTTTCCCTTTCCGGGGCCGCGTCCGGAATAGCTCCGGCACGCCGATGCATCTACAAGGCGCAGGCCCCCGCAACCGGAGACCTGCCGAATGTCGTTCGAGCCCCCCTACCAGCCCGATCCCGCCCGCTATGATGGGCGCATGCCTTACCGGCGGTGCGGTCGCAGCGGCCTGGACCTGCCGGCGATCAGCCTCGGCCTCTGGCAGAATTTCGGCGGCGCGGACGTGTTCGAGACGGGCCGCGCGATCCTGCGCCGCGCGTTCGATCGCGGCGTCACCCACTTCGATCTCGCGAACAACTATGGCCCGCCCTATGGCTCGGCGGAGGAAAATTTCGGGCGCGTGATGGCGCACGACTTCCGCGCCCACCGCGACGAGCTGCTCATCTCCACCAAGGCCGGCTGGGACATGTGGCCGGGCCCCTATGGCGGCATCGGCGGCAGCAAGAAGTATCTGATCGCCAGCTGCGACCAGAGCCTGAAGCGCATGGGTCTCGACTATGTCGACATCTTCTATTCGCACCGTGTCGATCCCGACACGCCGCTGGAGGAGACGATGGGCGCGCTCGCCCAGATCCACGCCCAGGGCAAGGCGCTCTACATCGGCGTCTCCTCCTATTCGCCCGAGCTGACCCGCCAGGCCGCGGCCATCCTCGCCGAGCACAAGGTGCCGCTCCTCATCCACCAGCCGAGCTATTCGATGCTCAACCGCTGGATCGAAGGGGGCCTGCTGGAGACGCTCGCCGACCTCGGCACCGGCTGCATCGCCTTTTCGCCGCTCGCCCAGGGCATGCTCACGAACAAGTATCTCGGCGGCGTCCCCGCCGATGCCCGCGCCTCGCGCGGCGGCTCGCTGTCGCAGGGGCTGCTGACGGAGGAGAACCTCGCGCGGGTACGGGCGCTGGGTGAGATCGCACAGGCGCGCGGCCAGAGCCTCGCCCAGATGGCAATCGCCTGGGTGCTGCGCGATCCCCGCGTCACCTCCGCGCTGATCGGCGCGCGCACCGTCGCCCAGCTCGACGACAGCCTCGATGCGCTCCACCGCCTCGACTTCTCGGACGACGAACTCGCCCGCATCGACGCCCATGCGGCCGAAGGCGGCATCAACCTGTGGGAAGGCTCCTCCAGCCTCCGCGAGACCCCGCCGGCCGGCGGCCGCAGCGCCGCCTGACCGGGCGGGGCGCTCCTAGCGGGCGCCCCAGTAGAGCCGCATCGGATTGTCGACCAGCAGCCGCCGCTGCAGGTCTTCGCTCGGGGCAATGCGCGGGATGATGTCCACCAGCGCGCCGTCGTCGGGCATGTGGCTGGTCATGTTGGGGTGCGGCCAGTCCGTGCCCCACAGCACCCGGTCCGGGAAGCGCTCCACCAGCGTGCGCGCGAACGGGACCACGTCGTCATAGGTCGGCGGACCCGACTTCGACAGCCGCTCGGGACAGCTGACCTTGCTCCAGACATTCTCGTGCTCGGCCATCAGCCGGACGAAGCGGCCGAACTCCGGCCCGTCGACCGGCTTGGTCACGTCCGGCCGGCCCATGTGGTCGACCACCACCGTCGTCGGCAGCGAGGTGAAGAAGTCCCAGCGCTCCTCAAGGTCGGCCGCCTCGAAATAGATCACGACGTGCCAGCCGAGCGGCGTGATCCGGTCGATGATCGCGCGATAATAGGCGTCGGGCTTGGGATCGACGAGCCGCCGCACGAAGTTGAAGCGCACGCCGCGCACCCCGGCCGCGTCCAGCGCCGCCAGTTCTTCGTCCGTCACCGTGTCACGCACCGTCGCCACGCCGCGCGCGCGCCCGTCCGCCGCCTCGAGCGCATCGACCAGCGCGCGATTGTCGGCGCCGTGGCAGGTCGCCTGCACGATCACGTTGCGCGCGAAGCCCAGGTGGTCGCGCAACGCGAACAGCTGCTCCTTGCTGGCGTCGCACGGCGTGTACTTGCGCTCCGGCGCATAGGGAAACACGTCGCCCGGCCCGAACACATGGCAATGCGCGTCGACGGCGCCCGGTGGCGGCGTGAAGCGCGGCGTACTCGGCGCCGGATCCCAGCACAGCCAGTTCGGATCCATCTGGAAGTCGGCCATCAGAGCCCCCGTGCCTTCAGCTGCGCGTCCAGCCGCGGATAGACGCGGCGGGCATTGCCTTCGAACACCTTGCGCTTGTCCGCGTCGGGAATCGCCAGCGCGTCGATGTAGCGCTTGGTGTCGTCGAAATACTGGCCGGTCTGCGGGTCGATACCGCGCACCGCGCCCACCATCTCCGACCCGAACAGGATGTTATCGACGTCGATCACCTCGAACAGCAGGTCAATTCCCGGCTGGTGATAGACGCAGGTGTCGAAGAACACGTTCTTCATGACGTGCTCGGCAAGCGGCGGGCGCTTGAGCATGTCCGAAAGCCCGCGATACCGCCCCCAGTGATAGGGCACCGCGCCACCGCCGTGCGGGATGATGAAGCGCAGGTCGGGGAAATCCCGGAACAGGTCGCCCTCGATGAACTGCATGAAGGCGATGGTGTCGGCGGCGATGTAATAGGCGCCGGTCGCGTGCATCGCCGGGTTGCAGCTGCCCGACACGTGGATCATCGCGGGCACGTCCAGCTCGACCATCTTCTCGAAGAACGGGTACCAGGCGCGGTCGGTGAGCGGCGGCGCGCTGAACTTGCCGCCCGATGGATCGGGGTTGAGGTTGCAGCCGACAAAGCCCAGCTCGGTCACGCACCGCTCCAGCTCGGCGATCGACTGGTCGATCGACAGCTCCGGCGTCTGCGGCAGCTGGCACACGCCGACGAACGTCTCGGGGTAGAGGTCGACCACCCGCTTGATGAGGTCGTTGGAACGCTCGGCCCAGATGCGGTTGGTGGCGGCATCGCCCACGTGCGGCGCCATGGCGGAGGCGCGCGGCGAGAAGATCGTCATGTCGGCCCCGCGCTCGCGCAGCAGGCGCAGCTGGTTGGCCTCGATCGTCTCGCGGATCTCGTCGTCGCTGATCTGCGGATAGGCGGGATCGATGTCCCCGCCCGCCTTGAACGCGCCCTTCTGCTGCTCGCGCCACTCGGTGTGCTTGGCAGGAGCCGTCGTATAATGTCCGTGGCAGTCGATGATCATTGGTCGTGCTTTCCTGTGGCGGCGAGGACGGCATCGGCCTTGGCGGCCAGCCCCTCGGGAAGCGGAGAGAGGCCGAGGCTGCCCAGCCGCTGCTGCCAGTCGGCGGTCGCGGCCGCCATGGCACCCGACGGGCCGAGCGTGGCGGCGGTGGCGGCGGATTCGCGCATCTCGGCGGCGCGGCGCAGCCCGTGGACGAGCATGCGGTCGAGGTTGTAGTCCGCCCGTGTCCGCCAGTCCCAGCCGGGGAAGCTCGCGTCGAGCGAGGCGAGCACTTCCTCCTCGACCCCGGCGGCGCGCGCGGACAGCAGGCATTCGGCGGTCAGCGCCTCCAGCCCCTTGATGACGATCGAGCGCAGCATCTTGATCGCGCTCGCGGCCCCGACGTCGCCTGGAACCACGCGCGCCTGGAAGCCGATCCGCTCCAGCAGCGCGCGGCCGGCCTCGGCATGGGGCCCCGCCACGAGCAGCGGTACCGACAGCAGCGCCGGGCGCACCGGCGCCATCACCGCCACGTCGACATAGCGGCCGCCGGCCGCCTCGATCGCGGCCGCCGCAGCGCGCTTGGTCTCGGGCGCGACGCTGTTCATGTCGAAGAACAGGCTTCCGGCCATGAGCCCCGCCGCCGCATCGCTCGCCGCCGCAAGCGCCTGGTCCGCAGTGACCAGGCTCAGCACCGCCCCGGCGCCGCGGAGCGCGTCGGCGGCGCGGTCGCAGCCGGTGACCTGCCAGCGCGCATAGTCGGCGCGCTTGGCGACGGCGGCCCCGCCTTCGGTCTTGATGTCAAAGGCGCGGATCGCGCCCGGCGGCTGCGCGCCCCAGCCTTCGCAAAAGGCCTGCGCGGCTTCGCCGAAGCCGATGAACGCCAGGGATACTGCTCGGTCCATGCTCCCGAGCTAGTGCGCCTTGGCTCGTCAGGCATATCGGAACGGTTGGCTCTCCATTGCTTTTCCGGAAGTCCAGTCCGCGCACACCTCCCGGAACAGTGCCACGAACGCGCGTTGCAGCTGCGTCGGGTGCCAGTCGTCCCGGTGAGTGAGGCCGATGCTTCGGCGCAGCGTCTCGCCCGCGCCGGCGATCTCGGCCAGCAGCCCCGCGCGCTGCTCGAACAGGAACTGGTCGCGCGACATCAGCGTCAGCCAGTCGTCCTCCAGCATCAGTCCCCGCAGCACCAGCACCGATCCGCACTCGATCCGCAGCCGCGGCGGCTCCAGCCCGCGATCGACGAACATCCGCTCCCAGCGCGCGCGCACCGGCGCCCCTTCCGCGGCGATGACCCACGGGAAATCCAATAGCCGTTCGAATGCGAAGCCGGGCTCGGCGCGCAGCGGATGCCCGGCGCGCCCGACGATCACCGGATCGTCCAGGAACAGCGGCACCTGCACCACGTCGCCCACCGGCAGGGGATCGCGCATCGCCCCAACCAGCAGGTCCAGGTCGCCCTGCCGAAGCGCCCCCAGCATCTCCAGATACGGCCCCTCGACCACGTTCACCGACGCACCCGGATAGGCGCGGGCGAAGCGCGCCAGCGTCTGCGGAAGGAGGATCGCGCGCGCGAGCGGCATGGTGCCGACGGTGACGCGCCCCGCCCCCTGGTTGCGCAGCGCCTCCAGCTCATCCACGCCCGCCTGCAGCTCGGCACGCGCCAGCCTGGCGAAGCGCAGCAGCCGCACCGCCGCCCGGGTCGGCTGCACCGTGCGCCCCTGCCGGGTGAGCAGCGGCACGCCCAGCAGCTGCTCCAGTTCCCGCGCGGCACGATGCAGCGCCGGCTGCGACATGCCGGTGCGGGTGGAGGCGAGCGCGAAGCTCCCCGCCTCGTCCACCGCGATCAGCGCGCGCAGCTGCCCGAGCGTGATCCGCCGTTCCACCCGCGGCAGCGGCGGCAGGCGCGCGCCCCGCCGCACGCGATGCCCGCCGCGCGCCACATAGCCGAGCGCCCGCTCGATCCGCGCCGTCATCAGCCGCCCGGCCTCGGTGGGGCTCACGCCGCCCGGCTGACGGTCGAACATTGCGTGGCCCAGCTGCGCCTCGACCTTGGCCACCGCCTGGGTCAGCGCCGGCTGCGACAGGTTCATGGCCTGGGACGCGGCGCTGATGCTTCCCAGCCGCGCCGCCTGCGCCACCGCATCCAGGTGCCGCAGGTTCATCTGAGCAAATGCGATCATGTGACACACTTCAGCACAGCTTATGGCTCGTGCGCAAATCCACGTCCCCGATTGCGGAACGGCGGCCTAGAGAGCGGCGCAACGAGTTTGTCGAAGGAGCCAGGATGCCCAGCGTCGTCACCACCGTAGAACGCGCCGATCCGGCCGTCGTCGCCGGTTTCGCCCATGCCGGCGTCGCGACCGTGCACGAGGCGCAGGGCCGCATCGGCCTGCTCGGCAGCCGCCTGCGCCCCATCTATTCCGGCGCCCGCATCGCCGGCTGTGCGGTCACCGTGTCGGTGCCGCCGGGCGACAATTGGATGATGCACGTCGCCATCGAGCAATTGAAAGAAGGCGATATCCTGGTGGTGGCGCCGACCTCCCCGTGCGAGGACGGCTATTTCGGCGACCTGCTCGCCACCTCCGCCTTGGCGCGCGGCTGCCGCGGGCTGGTGATCGACGCGGGCGTGCGCGACGTGCGCGACCTGACCGAGATGGGCTTCCCCGTCTGGTCGCGCGCGATCTCGGCACAGGGCACGGTCAAGGAGACGCTGGGATCGGTCAACGTGCCGATCGTGTGCGCGGGCGAGCTGGTGAACGCGGGCGACGTGATCGTCGCCGACGACGACGGCGTCTGCGTGGTCCGCCGCGCCGATGCCGCGGCGGTGCTCGAAAAGGCGCAGGCGCGCGAGGCGAAGGAAGCCGAGAAGCGCGAGCGGCTGGCCAAGGGCGAACTCGGCCTCGACATTTATGCGATGCGCGAGCGGCTGGAACAGAAGGGCCTTCGCTATGTCTGAGGGCATTCGCGCGATGTGGATGCGCGGCGGCACGTCCAAGGGCGGCTTCTTCCTCGCCGAAGACCTGCCCGCCGACCCGGCCGCACGCGACGCCTTCCTGCTGCGCGCCTTCGGCTCGCCCGATCCGCGCCAGATCGACGGCATGGGCGGCGCCGACCCGCTGACGTCCAAGGTCGCGGTCGTCTCCCGCTCGGCCCACGCAGGTGCCGAGGTCGACTATCTGTTCCTCCAGGTGTTCGTCGACCAGGCGATCGTCACCGATGCGCAGAACTGCGGCAACATGCTGGCCGCCGTCGGCCCGTTCGCGATCGAGCGCGGGCTGGTCGAGGCGCAGGACGGCGAGACCCCGGTCTCGATCTTCATGGTCAACACCGGCAAGCTCGCCACCGCGACCGTCCGCACCCCCGGCGGCACCGTCACCTATGAAGGCGACGCCCGCATCGACGGCGTGCCCGGCACCGCCGCCCCGGTGCCGCTCGCCTTTGCCGACATCGCCGGCTCCAGCTGCGGCGCGCTGCTCCCCACCGGCAACGCCGTGGACGTGATCGGGGGCGTGGAGACCACGCTGATCGACAACGGCATGCCCTGCGTGGTGCTGCGCGCCGCCGATGTCGGCATCACCGGCTATGAGGATCGCGAGACCCTCGACGCCGACGAGTCGCTCAAGGCGCGGATCGAGGCGATCCGGCTGGAGGCGGGGCCGATGATGAACCTGGGCGATGTCGCCGACCAATCGGTGCCCAAGATGATGCTGGTCGCCGCCGCGCAACACGGCGGCGCCATCAGCGTGCGCTCCTTCATCCCGCACCGTTGCCACGCCTCGATCGGCGTGCTGGGCGCGGTCAGCGTCGCCACCGCCTGCCTGATCGACGGATCGCCCGCGCACGCGCTGGCGGTGGTGCCGGAGGGCCGGTCCAAGACGCTCGACGTCGAGCATCCGACCGGCGCCACCGGCTGCGTGATCGACGTGGACGAGCGCGGCACGATCACCGGCGCGGCCATGCTGCGCACCGCCCGCAAATTGTTCGACGGCATGTTGTTCGGCTGAACCGCCGCCCGCCGCCCCAACGAGAGATAAAAAGAATGACAAGCATAGGAGAGACGACGAAGCGGGCCGGACGGTTCGGCATCCTGGGCCAGCTGTGGTTCCAGGTGCTCGCCGGCACGGTGATCGGCATCCTGCTCGGCCACTTCGCACCCGGCACCGCCGTCGCGATGAAGCCGTTCGGCGACGCCTTCATCAAGCTGATCCGCATGATGATCGGCCCGATCATCTTCGTGACGGTCGTCCACGGCATCGCCGGCATGAACGACATGACCGCGGTGGGCCGGGTCGCGCTGAAGTCGATCGTCTATTTCGAGGTGATCACGATCATCGCGCTGGTCTTCGGCCTGGTCGCGGTCAACCTGTGGCAGCCGGGCGCCGGCATGAACATCGACGCCGCCGCGATCGACACCGCCTCGATCCAGGGCTATGTCGCCTCCGCCCACGACCAGTCGATCACCAGCTATCTCATGGCGATCATCCCCGACACCTTCGTGAGCGCGCTGACCGAGGCGCATGTGCTGCAGGTGCTGTTCGTGGCGGTGCTGTTCGGCATCGCCATCGCCTCCATCGGCGAGCGCGCGAAGCCCGTCATCGACGTGATCGACAGCGCGTCGCAGGGCTTCTTCCGGATCATCGGCTACATCATGTATTTCGCGCCGCTGGGCGCGTTCGGCGCGATCGCCTTCACCGTCGGCCAGTTCGGTACCGCCTCGCTGCTGTCGCTGGGCGAGCTGATCCTGGAGTTCTTCGTCGTCTGCGCCCTGTTCACCGGGGTGGTGCTGGGCGGGGTGGCCTGGTGGTGCGGCGTCAGCCTGTGGCGCCTGCTCGGCTATCTGTGGGACGAGATCGTCGTGGTCGCCGCCACCACCTCGACCGAGACGGTGCTGCCGCGCCTCATCCAGAAGATGCAGAAGGTCGGCTGCGAGGAAAGCGTCGTCGGCTTCGTGATCCCGGCGGGCTATTCGTTCAACCTCGACGGCACCTGCCTCTACCTCACCACCGTCGCGGTGTTCCTGGCGCAGGCGACCAACACCCACCTGACCTTCGGCCACGAGCTGGCGCTGATCGCGGTGCTGCTGCTCACGTCCAAGGGCGCGGCGGGCATCGCCGGTGCGGCCTTCGTCGTGCTGGCCGCGACGCTCAACACCACGGGCGTCATCCCGGTCGCCAGCATCGCGCTGATCCTGGGCATCCACCGCATCCTCGCCGAAGGGCTCACCTTCGTGAACCTGATCGGCAATGCGCTCGCCACCGTCGTGATCGCCAAGTGGGAGGGCAAGCTCGACGAGCGGACCCTCGCCGCCACCATCGGCACGCGCAAGCTGCGCGCCAAGCACGACATCGCCGCCGCCTGATCCCGGCTGCGACGACCATGATAACCGGCCGCGGCGCGAACGCGGCCGGACAGGAGATTCCGATGCCCGTTCTGACCACCACCGCCGCCGCGCTGCTGCTCGCCGGACAGGCGCAGGCGGCGCCGCTGCCGCCCGACACGCGCGACGTGCCCGCCACCGCCGCCCCCACCACCAGCGCGCCGCCGCTGACCGGCGAGGGCGAGCGCGAGAGCGGCCGCGATGCCGCCGCCGCTTTCTCCCCCGGTGCCAAGCAGGCCGCCCCCGCCGACCAGAGCAAGGCGCCCACCGGCTTCGCGCGGTTCCAGCGGAACAACGCCATCGGCAAGGCGCTGCGCTCGCTCAACGACCAGGGCGTCGATCTCACGCTCGACTTCGTCGGCAACGTCGCCGCCAATCCGATCGGCGGCGTGCGCCACGGCAGCGCGGAATCGCACTGGGTGATGGCCGCTGCCGACATCGATCTCGAAAAGGCGCTCGGCTGGTCCGACACCAAGCTCCACGTCCAGGGCGCTTGGTTCACCGGCGACAGCCTGGGCCGGGATTCGATCGGCAACTCGATCAGCTTCCAGCAGACGTGGCGGCCCGTCTCCGGCCCCCGCCTCACCCAGCTCAACATCGAGCACGACTTCGGCAAGCTCAACCTGATGGTTGGGCGCGCGGCGGTGAACAGCTATTTCAACAACTCGCCGCTCAACTGCGCGTTCATGAGCAACACCAGCTGCCTCACCGCCTATGGCGCGATCAGCGACATCGGCATCACCGCCTATCCGAACTCCTCCTGGGCGGCCAAGGCGCGCTACGCGATCGACGACCGCTGGTACGTCCAGACCGGCGCCTTCGAATACAACAACGACCTCAACGCCAAGGGCAAGGGCGGGCTCGACTTCTCGCTCGGCAAGGGGACGGGCGTGCTGATCCCCGGCGAAGTCGGCTACCAGACCAGCTTCGCGCAGGAGCGCCTGCCGCGTCGCTATCGGCTGGGCTTCTACCTCAACACCGACGGGGGCCAGAGCCCCTATTATGACGCGAACGGCAATTCCGCGGCGCTGAGCGGCCTTCCCCGCGCCGGGCGCGGCGGCAACCGGCTGGGCCTGTATGCGATGGCGGACCAGACGGTGTCGCGCGCGCAAGGCGCCAGCAAGCGCAACCTGGCGCTGTTCGGCCGCTTCTTCCTCAACGCCGGCAACGTCCAGTCGATCGACTGGTTCGCCTCGGCGGGGTTCGTGAAGACCGGGACGTTCAAGGGGCGCGACAACGACACGATCGGCCTGCTCGTCACCAACACGCATTTCAGCGACCAGCAGATCGCCTATCTCCGCGACCTGCGCGCCAAGGCGGGCGGCACCGGCTCGCCCGAGCCGAACGAAATCATCACCGAACTGAACTATGGCTGGGCGGCGCTGCCCGGGCTCCGGATCATGCCCAACGTCCAATATGTCATCAATCCGGACCCGATCTACGCGACCAGCCGCAAGACCGACATTCCGGACGCCGTGGTGCTGGGCCTGCGCGTTGACGTGCACCTGGCGCAGCTGTTCGGAGGCTAGGCCCCGCCTGGGGCGGACCCGACCCGCAGCAGCACGCGCAAAGCCTCTCGCGGTCAGGCGCAGCGCCCCGGGGGCAATCCCCCGGGGCGCTGCCGGTTACGCCCGCAGCTGCTTCACCGCATGGTCCGCCGCGCGCGCGGTCATCGCCATGTAGGTCAGCGACGGGTTGACGCAGGAGGCCGACGCCATCTGCGCGCCGTCGGTCACATAGAGGTTGGACGCGTCATGCGCCTGGTTCCAGCCGTTCAACACCGAGGTGCGGGGATCGGCGCCCATGCGCGCGCCGCCCATCTCGTGGATGGCGTCGCCGGGCACATGCTCGCCCTCCCAGCTGCGCACGTTGAGGAGGCCGGCGCCCTTCAGCATCGCCTCGCCCTGCACCCGCGCGTCCGCCATCATCTTGAGCTCGTTGTCGCGGAAGCGCACGTCGAACCGCATCAGCGGTATCCCGAACCGGTCCACCTTGCTGGCGTGGAGCGAGACGCGATTGTCCTTGTACGGCAGGCATTCGCCGAACGCGCCCATGCTGAACTTCCACGGCGCATAGCGGCGCAGGCCCTGCTTCATCGACGCGCCGAAGCCGACCGGCGGCGACGGGTCGCGGCTGGCGCTGCCCTGATAGCCATAGCCGCGCTTGAACCCGACGCCCTCCTCGCCGCCGATGTTGCGGAAACGCGGGATATAGACGCCGCCCGGCCGCCGGCCATATTCGATCAGGTCGGTCATGCCGGGGATCTCGCCCGACACGCCCACGCGGAAGATATGGTCCATCACATAGCGGCCCAGCGTCCCGCTGCTGTCGAAATGGCTGCGCTCGCTTCCCGGCGCGCGCGAGTTCATCAGGATCTGGACCGACGCCATGGCCGATGCGCAGACGAACACCAGATCGGCCGACACCGTCTGCGCCTGGCCCGTCTTGGCATCGACATAGCGCACCCCCGTCACCCGCTTGCGCGCGGGATCATATTCGACGTTGGTCACCACCGCGTCGGACTGCAGCGTCAGCCGCCCGGTCGCGCGCGCCGCCGGCAGCGTCACCGCCTGGGTCGAGAAATAGGCCCCGAACGAGCAGCCGTTGCTGCACTGGTTGCGCATCTGGCACTTGGTGCGGTTCTGCTCGGGCTTGTCCTCGGTCAGGTTGGACAGGCGGGTGTGGATCAGCTTGCGGCCCGGGAACTTCGTCTCCAGCCGCTGCTTCAGCCACTGCTCGGCGACGTTCATCGGCATCGGCGGCTGGAACTCGCTGTCCGGCAGATAGGGCAGGTTCTCGCGCGAGCCGGACACGCCGACATATTTCTCGACATAGCTGTACCAGGGCGCGACGTCGTCATAGCCGATCGGCCACACGCCATCGATGCCGTCGCGCTTGTTCGCCTCGAAGTCCTCGGGTGCCCAGCGGAAGCTCCACCGGCCCCAGATCAGCGACTTGCCGCCCACCGCGCCCGGACGGATCCAGTAGAATTTCTCCCCCTCGTCATAGGCATAGGGGTTCTGCCGGTCGTCGTTGTAGAAGCGCTGGTTGCTGGGCTGCACATAGCCGTGGCGCGCGATGAAGTAATTGCTGTCCATCACCGGCTTGGGCATGATGTTGCGCGCCGGCACCTCGAACGCGGGCTTGCCGTCGTACGGATAGCCCTCGCCGTGCTCGACCATGACGCCCCGGTCGAGCATCAGGACGCGCAGTCCCTTTTCGGTCAGTTCCTTGGCGGCGAAGCCTCCGCTCACGCCCGATCCGATGACGATCGCGTCGAACCTGTTGGTCGAAGCCATGATGTTGTTCCCCTGCCCGTACGTGCTCAGAACCGCAGCGCGCGGAGCGTCTTGAAGCTGGTGGTGATGTCCGGAAGATAGGGCGCGGGCGCCTCGTCGTTCTCGACATAGAAGTGGCGGACCCCGGCGCTTCCCTTCAGGCGGAACAGCGCGGCGAAGTCGGTCTTGCCCTGGCCTACGGCGGTCATGCTGCGGTCGGCGCGCATGTCCTTGACGTGATAGGCATAGATGCGGCGGTTCAGCCGCTCGATCAGCCCGGCCACGTCCTCGCCCGCGTGTGCTGCCCAGTAGAGGTCGAGCTCCACCTGCACCAGCGACGGGTCGGTCTCCTCGATCAGCCGGTCGAACAGGCTCTTGCCGCCCGGCTTCACCGTGAATTCGAAGTCGTGGTTGTGATAGGCAAAGCCCAGCCCCGCCTTCTTCAGATCGGCGCCGAACCGCGCGATGTTGGGCAGCGCCGCCTTCCACCCGGCTTCCGTGCGGTGCTGGTCCGTCATGTACGGCAGCACCACCGTGTCGGCGCCCAAGGTCTTCGCCATGGTCACCGATCGCTCGAACTGGCCGAGCAGCGCGTCATAGCCGATGTGCACCGACGGCGCGCGCAGCCCCAGCCGGTCCATCGTCCGGCGCAGCAGCGCATGGTCCATCGCGTCATAGCCGCCGCCGCCGAACTCGACTTCGCGATAGCCGATGCGCGCCACCTGTCCCAGCGTCGCCACCGGGTCCTTCTGGAAGAGCTCGCGCACGGTATAGAGCTGGAGCCCCACGGCCGGGATCTGGGCGGCATGGGCGGCCGGAACGATCCGGTCCGACAGGGCGAGGGCCGCGGCGCCCCCGGCGCCCGCGAGGAGGGTACGGCGGCTGATCATGCGCTGTAGACCTTGTTGACTTGGGAATAGGGGAAGGCGCCGTTGTATTCGCCCGGCACCGGCAGATATTCGCGCTCCTGGGTGATGCCGATCTCCGACGTGTAATAGCCGGTGATCACCATCTGGCGCATCGCCTCGAAGAAGTCCTTGCCGCCCGCGATCTGGCCGTTCATCGCCAGCGTCAGCAGCGCATCCTGCTGCTCGGGCGTCGCCTTGGCGGCAGAGACCTTATAGTCCTTCAGGCTGCGGGCTTCGACCGCGTCGAGCCCGGCCAGGATCGGCTTGCGATCGTCCGGGACGCCCCAGTCGGCGAGCAGCTTTTCGATGAACATCGGCACGCCCGCGGCGATCGCGCCCGGCGTGTCGGTGGTCGGGATGATCCGCTCGCTCAGCGCCGTCACCAGCGCGCGCTGGTCCGGCGTGAACACCGCCGTGCTCGGCGGGCCGTCGGAGATCACCGGCACCCGCGATGCCTGAGCCGCACCGGCCGCGCGCGCGATCGGCGCGAACAGCCCTGCCCCGAACATCGTGACGACGCCGGCAAGCGCCGTTCTGCGATCGATCACTTGGCCTCTCCTCCCGTGGTGCGGAGCATTCGTCCCTCCCCTTCTTATTGTGCGTCGATTTCCCGATAGGCGGCGATCAGCCGGTCCTCGCCCGCGCGGCCCTTGACCGAGTTGCCGTGTTCCATGCCGATCACGCCGGCGCAGCGGCGCTGGCGCAGCCACCGGACGATGTTGGCGTAATGGATCTCGCCGGTGCCGGGCTCGTTGCGCCCGGGATTGTCGCCGAACTGGATATAGCCGATCTCGCTCCAGCAGGCGTCCATCACCGGGATCAGGTTCCCGGACTGGATCTGCTCGTGATAGAGGTCTGCCAGGATCTTCACGCCCGGGCTGTTGGCGCCGCGCGCCACGGCATAGCCCTGGGCGATGCTCTGCATGTAGACGCCGGGATGGTTGGTGCGCGTGTTGAGCGGCTCCATCACCATCGCGATGCCGTGGGGCGCGACGATGTCGCCGGCGCGGCGCATGACGTCGATCACCCGCGCGGTCTGGATCTCCACCGGCACTTTAGGGTCCATAAAGCCGGTGACGACCGTCATCCGCGTGGCATTCAGCCGCTTGGCGACGTCGATGGCGCTGCGGACGTCGGCCAGGAACGCCTCGCGCTCGGCCCCGTCGTTGGCACCCAGCAGCGGCCGCGACTGCGACCATTTCGGCATGCTGGCGACGAACACGCCCATGGTCATGCCGCGCTGCTGCAGCGCCTTAGCCATGCGCTGCTGTTCCGCGATCGGCCGGCTGCGCGCCTCATTGTCTTCCCAGGCGGTGAAGCCCTGGTCGGCGGCATAGGCGATCTGCTCGAGCAGGCCGCCGCGGCTGGCGAAGCTGCCCTCGTGCGGCGCATAGCCGAGCGAAAAGCGGGCGGCGTTGGAGCCGCCGCCGCCCTGCGCCAGTCCGGCGCTCGCCGCGAGCGGCGCAACCGCGCCGGCAGCCAGCACGGTGCGACGCGAGACCGTCATGCCCCCCGCCCGATCATTTGCCGCCCTGCGCCTTCAGGAACGCGATGATCGCCTTGCGCTTGGCGGCGTCGGCCATGCCGATCGGCATGCGCGTGCCCGGCACCTTCTTGGTCGGGGCGGCCAGGAACTGGTCCAGCGTCGCCTCGTCCCAGCGCAGCTTCGACGCCTTC
This sequence comes from Sphingomonas sp. MJ1 (PH-R8), assembly GCF_048058635.1. NCBI lineage: Bacteria > Pseudomonadati > Pseudomonadota > Alphaproteobacteria > Sphingomonadales > Sphingomonadaceae > Sphingomonas > Sphingomonas sp. MJ1 (PH-R8). The sequence goes on along the minus strand of NZ_JBBEFX010000022.1, from coordinate 5,383 downwards.
ATGGCGTTGGAATAGTTGAAGCCCGGCACCGCAGCCGCGGGCCGGCCGACCACGCCGTTCAGGTTCGGGCCGACGCCGTTGCGGCCGCCCTTGTCCACCGTGTGGCACGCCTTGCAGGCGGCAAAGGCCGGCGGCGGCGCGGTCTGCGCGACGGCAGGTGCCGCGGTGACGGCCAGCATCGCTGCCGCCGCCCCCAGGCTGATGATACGCTTCATACACTCTCTCCCGGATCGATGCTGGTCCACTTCCGGTCCGAGGCCGCATTGGCGACCACGGCCTCGACGAATTTCATGGTGCGGAGCCCGTCGCCGACGCCGGGGAACCACCGCTCCCCCTCGCCGCGCAACGCCGCGGCAAAGCCGCGGTAGAGGTTGGCGAACGCCTCGACATAGCCCTCGGGATGCCCGGCGGGCGTGCGCAGCAGCCCGCTCGCACCGTCGCTCAAGCCCGGCCCGCCCGCGCGCAAGATCTCCGCCGGCCGGTCCAGCCAGCGCAGCGTCAGCGTGTTGGGCTCCATCTGCGCCCATTCCAGCCCGCCGCGCTCGCCATGGATGCGCAGCTTCAGGCCGTTTTCCTCGCCGGCCGCGACCTGGCTCGCCTTCAGCGTGCCGCGCGCGCCGCCGTCGAAGCGCAGCAGCGCGCTCACGTCGTCGTCGAGCCGCCGTCCTGGCACATGGATGGTCAGGTCCGCCGCCACCGCCTCGGCGCGCAGCCCCGACACATGCTCGGCCAGCTGGAACGCATGGGTGGCGATGTCGCCCAGGCAGCCGCCGATCCCGGCGCGCGCCGGGTCGGTGCGCCACTCGGCCTGCTTGTTGCCGGCCTCGTCGATCGGCGCGCTCAGCCAGCCCTGCAGATACTCGACCTGCACCAACCGGATCGCGCCCAGGTCGCCGCGCGCGATCCGGGCGCGCGCCTCCTCGACCAGCGCATAGCCGCTGTAGGTGAAGGCCAGCGCGAACTTGCGCCCGCTCGCCTCGGCCGCCGCCGCGATCGCCTCCGCCTCGGCGACGCTCATCGCCATCGGCTTTTCGCAGAACACGTGGAAGCCCGCCTCCAGCGCGGCGATCGCCATCGGCGCGTGGAGGTGGTTCGGCGTCACGATCGCCAGCGCATCGATGCGCACCTCGGCCGGCAGCGCACGCTCGCCTGCCAGCAGGGCATCGAGCGAGTCATAGACGCGCGCGGGATCGAGCCCCAGCTGCTCGCCGGTGCGGCTGTTCCGCCCCGCATCGGTGCTGAACGCGCCCGCGGTCAGCCGCCAGTCGCCGTCGAGCGCGGCGGCCATGCGATGCACGGCGCCGATGAACGCGCCCTCGCCGCCACCCACCATGCCGAGCCGGAGCGGCTGCCGCATCACGCGTCGCCTTCCTTCAGGCCCAGCAGCGATCGGATGGCGGCCCGATCGACGCCGCTCGCCGCGAAGTCGTCGAACGGGCGCTCGGTCACGCGGATGATGTGGTCGCGAATGAACGGTGCGCCTTCGCGCGCCCCGTCCTCGGAACGCTTGAGCGCGCATTCCCACTCCAGCACCGCCCAGCCTTTGTAGCCATATTGGGCAAGCTTGCTGAACACGCCGACGAAGTCGACCTGGCCGTCCCCGGTCGAGCGGAAGCGCCCGGCCCGGTTCACCCAGCTCTCATAGCCGCCATAGACGCCCGACCGACCGCTCGGGTTGAACTCGGCGTCCTTCACATGGAAGCACGCAATCCGGTCGTGATAGCGGTCGATGAAGTCGAGATAGTCCAGCTGCTGCAGCACATAGTGCGACGGATCGAACAGGAGGCGCGCGCGGGGGTGCCCGTCAAGCGCTTCCAGGAACCGCTCCCAGGACGCGCCGTCGTGAATGTCCTCGCCGGCGTGGACCTCGAACGCACAGTCGACGCCCGCATCCTCGAACGCGTCCAGGATCGGGGTCCAGCGCCGCGCCAGTTCGGCAAACGCCTCCTCGACCAGCCCGGCGGGCCGCTGCGGCCAGGGATAGACATAGGGCCAGGCGAGCGCACCGGAGAAGGTCGCATGCGCCGACAGCCCCAGGTTGGCGCTCGCCCTGGCCGCCAGCGTCACCTGCTCGACCGCCCAGGCCTGGCGCGCGGCGGGCCTGCCGTGCACCTCGGGCGGCGCGAAACCGTCGAACAGCGCGTCATAGGCCGGGTGCACCGCCACCAGCTGCCCCTGGAGATGCGTCGACAATTCGGTCGGCTCGATCCCGAACCGTGCGAGCCGCCCGCGCAGGTCGTCGCAATAGTCCTTGCTCTCGGCCGCGGTCTTCAGGTCGATCAGCCGCGGGTCGCACGGGATCTGCACGCCCACGAAGCCCAGGTCCGCCGCCCATTCGGCGAGCCCGTCGAGCGTGTCGAACGGCGCGGTGTCGCCCAGGAACTGCGCCAGGAAGATGCCCGGCCCCTTCATCGCGGTCATGCGCGCGCCTCTCCCTTGGTCTCGTCGCGGAAGCTGATCTGGAACAGGATCGCGACCACCGCCGCCGCGATCGCGGGGTACCACCACATGTGCTGCCAGTCGGCGACGCTCGGCGTCTCGGGCAGCTGGGCATAGAGCAGCCCGCCGATCTGCGAGCCCAGCAGCATGCCCACCCCATAGGTGAACAGCGTCAGCATCCCCTGCGCCTGCGCGTTGACGCCCTTGGGCGACGCGATGATGCCGGTGTAGATCGCGCCCGCCACGAAAAAGAAGTCGTAGCACACGCCGTGCAGCGCCACGCCCAGGTAGATCGCCCACAGCGAGTCACCGCCGTCACCGATCGCGAACAGCGCATAGCGCACCGCCCAGGCGATCATGCCCACCAGCAGCAGCGGCTTCACCCCGAAGCGGCGATAGAGCCACGGCATGGAGAACATGAAGGCGAGCTCGGACATCTGCCCGATCGACATGGTGCCACCGACGTTCTCGATACCGGCCGTACCGATATAGGCGGAGGCATAGGCGTAATACATCGCCAGCGGGATCGAGATCAGCGTCGCGCAGGCGATGAAGATCAGGAACGAGCGCTGGCGCATCAGGCCGAACGCCTCGACGCACAGCACCTGGCGGATCACGCTCTCGTCGCGCGGGGCGTCCGCCTCCACATTGGGGAGGGTGACGCTGTAGAGTCCGAGCGCGATCGAGACGACCGCGGCGATGGTGAAGATCTGCGGGCTCGCCGACAGGCCCGCCCAGCCGATGATGAGCCCGGCCGCGATCCAGCCCAGCGTGCCGAACGCGCGCACGAACGGAAAGCGGTCGACCCGCTCGCCGAAGCTCTTGAGGGCGATGGTGTTCGCCAGGCCCACGGTCGGCATGTAGAGGATCATGTAGCCCAGCAGCAGCCAGACGAAGCTGTCGCCATGCTCGGGCGTCACCAGCGACGGCAGCACGAACAGCAGCACGCCGCCCACCAGGTGCAGGATCACCATCAGCATCTTGGGGCTGAAGTAGCGCGCGGCCGCCATGCCGAGCAGGAAGGAGCCCACGATCGAGGCGATCGGCCCCACGGAAAAGGCGTTGGCGATCAGGTTGCCGATGCCGACCGTCTGCATCACCAGGCCCAGGGTCACGTTCCACGCGCCCCAGACGAAGAACTGCATGAACATCAGGGCGCTCAGCCGCCCCGTCAGCATTCCCGACGCCGGGCGCACGTCACCCGTCAACGTCCCTTCGGCAGCGACCATGCGCTCATCCCCTCCGCTGCAGTTTTCCTGCTCTTGGGGGCAGCCTAACAGCGCGAACCGGCATGTAAAGGATTACATCACCCCTATCGACACGCTTGGCCGCAGGCGACATGAAGCGGGGATGACGACGATCATCCAGGTCGCCGCCGTCGCCGGGGTCTCCACCGCGACGGTGTCGCGCGTGCTCAGCCAGCCTGCGCGCGTGGCCGAACAGACGCGCCGGCGCGTGCTCGATGCCGTGGATGCGCTCGGCTACCAGCCCAACGTCGCCGCGCGCAGTCTGCGCACGCTGCGCGCCGCCAAGATCCTGCTGACCGTCCCGGACATCTCCAATCCCTTCTTCGCCAGCGTCATCCGCGGCGCGGAAGAGGCGGCGCGTGATGCCGGCTATTCGGTGGTGGTGGGCGACACCCGCCACGATCCGGAGGTGGAGGATCAGTACGCCGACATGCTCTCGCGCCGCGAGGTCGACGGGCTGGTGTTCCTCGGCCACCGCCTGCCCGCCAGCCTCGCGCCGCTGCTCGCCGCCCAGGGGACGGCAGCGCCGATCGTCAACGGCTGTGAGTACAGCCCCGACATCGGCGTGCCGAGCGTCCACATCGACAACGCGGCCGCCAGCAGCGACGCGATCGAGCATCTGATCGCGCTCGGGCACCGCGACATCGGCGTCATCACCGGCCCGGCGATCAGCCCGATCAGCCGCGATCGCCTGACGGGCGCACTGCGCGCGGCCGACCGCCACGGCCTCGGCGACCAGCTGCAGCTGCGCGCCGGCGACTATTCCGCCGCCTCCGCCTTCCAGCGCGCGGGAGAACTGGTTGCGGGCGGAGTCACTGCGATCTTCTGCTTCAGCGACGAGATGGCGATGGGGGCGATCAGCGCGATCGCGCAGGCGGGGCTCTCCTGTCCCGACCAGGTCTCGGTGATCGGCTTCGACGACCTGCCGCTCGCCCGCTTCTTCTCGCCGCCGCTCAGCACGGTCGCCCAGCCCAAGGGCCTGATCGGCCAGCGCGCCGTCGAACTGCTGGTCGACATCCTGCGCGGCACCACGCCCGCCCGCCGCCAGCTGACGCTCACCCACGAACTCGTGATCCGCAACAGCACCGCCCCAGCCCACCGCTAGCCGCTTCCCGCAGTTGGTCGGCCGGCCGCAGCAGTGCTTGAGGATCTTCGCCAACTCTGCGCGGACCACTAGGCCGCTAGATCGCTAGAGTTGCCCAAGGCGCCCGAGATCCAAGGCGCCCCCGCCTCCAGACAGCCCTTTTCGTACCCCGGCGGAGGCCGGGGTCCAGTTGGGTGCGCTTTGTGGGGGAGCGGGGCGCGTGGGGGTGAGTGGCGGGGTGCCTGCGATCAGGCCACAGCGTCGAAGGTCGGATGGGCGCCTCAAGCGGCCCTGCTTTAGCTCGGGCTGGCCCATGCCCCGGACGCAACAAAGCCCGCGAGGTCGTTAGACCAAGCGGCCTTTGGTGTTTGGTTGCGGGGACAGGATTTGAACCTGTGACCTTCAGGTTATGAGCCTGACGAGCTACCGGGCTGCTCCACCCCGCGCCAGGGTGCATTGCATTGTGAATGGGTTGTGTGTGCACGGGCTTCAATGCCTGGCGACGACCTACTCTTCCATCGCTTGAGCGATAGTACCATTGGCGCGGTCTGGTTTCACGGCCGAGTTCGGGATGGGATCGGGTGGGTCACAGACGCTATAGCCACCAAGCAAT
>NZ_JBBEFX010000021.1:0-61511 GCF_048058635.1 Sphingomonas sp. MJ1 (PH-R8) | reverse complement strand
CCCCCCCCCCCCCCCCCCCCCCCCCCCACCCCTATTTTAATGAGACGGCGACCCCCGAGATCTACACTCTCTCCGGCATCAGACCGCCGATCGAGCCCAGGAGCAGCACATAGATGAGCGCGATCACAGTATCGATCTGGCCGCTCGCCTGGAGCAGCCGGAAGATGCCGGCGCCCGCGATCGAGCCCATGACGCCGCCGACCGTCAGCACCGCGCCCATGCGCACGTCGACGCCGCCGCGGCGGAAGTGCGCGAAGACGCCCGACACGCTCGCCCCGGTCACCTGGCTGGCGGCCGAAGCGGCGGCGACCGTGGGCGGGATGCCGTAGAAGATCAGCAGCGGCGTGGTCAGAAACCCGCCGCCGACCCCGAACATGCCCGACAGGAACCCCACGCCGCCGCCGAGCAGCACGATCACGAGCGCGTTGACCGACAGGTTCGCGACGGGGAGGTAGAGGTCCATTGTCCTGTCGATAGCCGTTTGGCCGGGCGGGACAAAGCCTTCAGAAGTCGGTGCCGAGGGTGAGCGCGGGGCCGGACCCGGGGGCGGCGTTGCCGGCGACGCGCTGGCGCCATTCTGCGGCGAGGCGCAGCTTCGGCCCGCCGGTGGGCACGGTGGCAACGAGCGAGGGGCCGATGTCGAGCCGGCTGGCGCCGCGCTGGGCGCCGCCCCAGGCGCCGGCGCCGAGCGCGACCTGAAGGCGCTTGCCGCTTGAAACCGGGTGGAGCAGCCGGACGGCACCGTCGGCATAGGGTTCGCGCCGCGCGCGCAGGACGACGCCGGCCTGGCCATAGCCCTCCACCTGCAGCCTGCCGACGACCGGGGTGGGGTTGATGCCCGCGATCGCGCCGAGGCCGGTCCCGTCCGGGCCGGAGTCGAGCGCGAGTCGCCGTTCGAGCAGGATCGAGACCGGGAGCGGGAGCTTGAGCGGTTGCCACTCGATGCCGAGCCCGGCCTCCTTGCCGACGCCGCGCAAGGGGCTGGAGAGGCGGCCGGAAAGCGCGAGCGTGCGGGTGAGCGCATAGCGGATGCGTGCGCCGGCCTGGCTGCCGCCGAGCTGGGCCGGGCCGAACGCGCCGTCGCCGGCCATGCTGCCGCCGCGCGCGACCAGCCAGGCGCTGGCCGACCAGCGGCGCGGCGCCTGCGGCTGGGCGACCAGGGCCAGGGCGGGTTCGGGTGAGGTGGTGACCTGTGGCGTGCGCGTCGCGCCCGGAGCCGACTCGGAAATGGAGGAGATCGTGGCCGCAGCCGAGTGGAAGACGGGCGAGACGCCGGGGTCGCGCAGACCGGGAAGCACGCGTTCTGGCGACGTCGCGTCGACGAAGCGCGGGTGCCCGGACGGCTGGGGAAAGGCGAACAGCGGCGCTGCGGGCATGGGGCTGAGCCCGGCCGGCGTCTCCGAGGCTTCCGCGACGGCGGCGAGTTCGGCGCCCGGCCACAGCAGCGTCGCGCGCGCCCCGGTCCAGCCGACCAGCACGAGCAGCAGGAACTTGATCGGCCTTCCCGCGCCCTTCATGCGGCGGCTTCGCCGGCAAGGCTGGGGAAATGGTGCGCGGTCTTGTCCCAGCGCAGCTCGGCGCCGCGCAGCATGGCGAGATAGCGAAAGATCGCGCGGCGGGCGGCGAGCAGCGCCACCAGATTGGCGATGATGGCGCGGGGAATCGACCGAGCCCCCTCCTTCCAGCCGCAGCGTCTGCCGACGAAATGGGCGCGCATCGCGATCCGCCAGAGCAGCAGCGCGCTGTTGAGCATCAGCAGCAGCCGCATCGCGGGCGAGGCATCGGCACGGCTGGTGCCGATCAGCCAGTGGACGCTCTCCGAAATGCCCCAGCCGACCAGTGCCACATAGGCGGCGGCGAGCACGGGCACGGCCAGGATGGTGCGCCGATCGCGCATCCGCATCCAGTGATCGGTCGCGCGGCCGCGCGCCGCCCAGCCGATCCGGTCCCAGCCGGCGAGCGCGATGCCGATCATCCAGCGCGCCTTTTGCCGCACGGCGGCGTCGAGCGTGGCGGGGAAATAGGCACGCACCCCCACCGGCTGGTCGCCGCCGGTCTCCCGCACGTTCAGGAACAGCCCGCGTCCGCCGAGCATCGCGATGGTGAGGCCGAGCTCATAATCCTCGGTGAGGCTCGCCTCGTCGAACGGCACGCCGCCTCGGGCGATGGCGATGCGCGCCAGCATCGGCACGGCGATGGCACAGCCGGTGCCGGCAAGCGGCAGCCCGGCGCCGAGTGCCTGGCGCACCGGCATCAGCTTGCCATGCGCCTCCGCGAACTCGTCGATGTAGTGGCCCGAAATCCAGCGCGAGCGGGGATCGGCGAGCGGCAGCACCGGCAGCTGCACGGTGGTGGCATGGTCGAGCCCCTGGTCGAGCAGCCGGAGCTCCTCGGGGTGGACGAGGTCCTCGGCATCGTGGAGCACGACGCCCTTGAACGGATGGCCTTCGGCGCGCTGGTCCGCGAGCAGCGCATGCCACAGCGCATTCAGGCAGTCGGCCTTGGTGGTTGGGCCGGCGCGCGGGCAGACGACCAGGCGGACGCGCGGGTCCTCCTGCGCGACGGCCTGCACGGCGGTGACGGTCGCCGGATCGTTGGGATAGGTGCCGGCGTAGATGCGGTAGTCGGGATGGTCGAAGCGGGCGAGCGCGCTGCGCAGCATCAGCCCGATCACGGCTGCCTCGTCCCAGGCGGGGACGAACACCGCCAGCCGTCCGGGGGTGTAGGCGCCTGGAGGCGTCGGCTCGGCGGCCTTGCGCCTGGGGCGCAGGCGACGCCCGAAATGGACGAGATCGGTCGCCAGGTCGTCGGCACCGCCGATGAGAAAGCCGAACGCTGCGAACAGCACGACTTCGTGCAGCACGCCATCGAGCACTCCGATTGCCGTCGCCAGGCCCCCCACAGCGAACTCCCCCGATTCGGATGCGGCGACTATGTAGTAAACGCGAGGTTAGGCAAGTTGGGTACGTAGTAATAGGTGTTTGCGTACTTGGCGCCTGCGGGGAAGTACGTGCTTCCATGAGATGCGACTTGGAGGGGAACGGAAAAAACAGGTCGCGTATCTTTGAGGTCCGCCCGCACCTGGACCACGGCCTCCGCCGGAGTACGGCGCGTGCGCGGTCTCTTCGGGGCGGTGTTCCGCGGGACGTAGGGGTTCCGCCGAGCCGGGGCCTTGGGCGCCTGCGAAGGCGGGGGCGGCGAGCCGGGGCAGGCGGTGCGGCCTGCCCCGGGGACGGTGCGGCTTACCAGTAGAAGTTGCGGATCACGTCCACCACGCGGCCGCGGCGATAATCGACCAGCAGCACGTCGTCATAGTGGCGCACCCAGCGCAGGCCCGGGCGGGCCGGCGGCAGGCGGTAGCGCCACGGATCGGCGATCACATAGCGGCTGCCGTAATAGGGCGGGGCGATGCGGCCGCCGACGCGGAAGCTGGAATAGCGGAACGGCGCCTGCCAGGGGCCGCGGGCGTAGAGCCGGCGGTTGCCGTTGCGGTACGCGCGCCAGTCGTCGCGGCCCCAGCGATGATCGCGGGCATAGCGGGGCGGCGCCGGCCGCACGCCCGGACGGACGTCGTGGCGGTCGTAGCGGCCGCGGGTCTCGTGGCGGCGGTCGTCGCGATGATCCCGGCGATCCCAGTGCTCGCTGCGGGGCTGGGCGCTGGCGGCAACCGGGGCGACCACGCCGGACAGGACGGTCGTGGCGGCAAGGGCTGCAAGGATAAGGCTACGCATGGGGGCTCCTCTACACTGCGGGCATTGCCCGATGGTGGAGAGGTAGCGCCCCGTCGCTGAACGGACCGCAAACCGGTTCGTCAGGGAAACGAAAGCTGCGCGTCCGCCGCGTAGCCCCCGAAAGCTTACTGGTTCGGGTTGCCGCCGCCCGGGCCGCCGCCCATGCCGGCCGCGCCCACGCTGCCGATGTTGCCGAACAGATCCTGGAAGAAGCTCTGATGGCGGCCGAGCGTCGGCGTCTTCTTGCCCGACGGGCTGATCGAGGCGACCTGTTCGATGCCGGTGCGGTCGATCGACTGGACGGTGCCGTTCTGGTCGAAGCGGACGCGGATCGTGGTCTGCTCCTTCGGGTTCGGGCGATTGAAGGCCAGGTTGCGGCTGTCGCGCGACAGATAATACCATTCGGTGTTGCCGCTGCCGAACTGGCCGGTGAAGGTCGGGTGGCCGAGCGTGCTGGTCACCGACTCGCGATTGTCGACGCCCGGCTGGACGGCGTTCACGAGATCGGCGTCGATCACATAGCCCTGGTGCGTGCGCACGCGCGTGCAGCCCCCCAGGCCCAGCGCGGCCAGCGCCACGGCGGCAACGGCAATGCCGTGGTGCGCAAACAGCTTCATCGACTTCCTCCAGCAAACCCGGCGGGCGATTGCATCACGCGCCGATCGCCTCAATATGCGGGCCGGCGGTGCGCGACAAGGCCGCCCTCCGTTTCCGTCTTTCGAAAGCCGTCATGCGCCTGCTCGACCTGTTCCGTTCCCCGCCGCCCGATCCGCTCGCCCCGCTGTACGACGCCGTGATCGCGCGGGCGCGCCAGCCGCACTGGTATGTCGAGGGCGCGGTGCCCGACACCACCGACGGCCGGTTCGACATGCTGGCGGCGGTGCTGTCGATGGTGCTGCTGCGCCTGGAGGACACGCCCGAGGGCGCGATGCCGGCGGTGCGGCTGGCCGAGCGGTTCGTCGACGACATGGACGGGCAGCTGCGCCAGTCCGGTATCGGCGACATCGTGGTCGGCAAGCACATCGGGAAGATGATGGCGATGCTGGGCGGAAGGCTCGGCGCCTATCGCGAGGGGCTGGCGACGGGTGCGCTCGCGCCGGCGGTGCTGCGCAACCTCTATCGCGGCGAAGACCCGGGTGCTGCCCCGCTCGCGCATGTGGCGGGCGGGCTGGAGGCGCTGCACCGCGCGCTCGGAGAGACCGCGATCGACACATTGCTTGCTGGAAGGCTTCCCGAATGACCCCGACCCCTGAATTCAGCCGGCCGCACCGGCTCGACCGCATCGGCACGGGCGACAGCGACGTGCGGGTCGAGGCGAGCCCGGAGGAGCGGGCGGCGCTGGCCAAGCGCTTCCGCCTCGTGTCGATCGACGTGCTGGCGGCGGACTTCACGCTGCGCCGGGATGCGGCGGGCGTGGTTGCGCGCGGCACGCTCAAGGGCGCGGTGGTGCAGAGCTGCGTCGCGACCGCCGAACCGGTGCCGGCGACGATCGACGAGAGCTTCGCGCTGCGCTTCCTTCCGGAAGGCACGCCCGAGGGCGACGAGATCGAGCTGTCGTCCGAGGAATGCGACACCATGTTTTTCGAGGGCGGCGCGATCGATTTGGGCGAGGCGGCGGCGGAGACGCTGGCGCTGGCGCTCGATCCGTTCCCGCGCGCGCCCAATGCCGACGCGATCCTGCGCGAGGCGGGCGTGGTGGGCGAGGACGAGGTGCAGCCGTTCACGGCCTTTTCGGTGCTCAAGGACAAGCTGAAATAGGGTGCCCGTGACCGCCGGTCCGCAGCACCGCCGCCCGGGCGTGGTGCTGGCGATGCTGCTGCTCGTCTACAGCTTCAATTTCCTGGACCGGCAGATCCTGAGCATCCTGGCGATGCCGGTGAAGGCGGACCTGAAGCTCTCCGACTCGCAGCTGGGGATGCTGGGGGGACTGGCGTTCGCGACGCTCTACTGCACGCTCGCGATTCCGCTGGCGATGCTGGCGGACCGGACGAGCCGCAGCTGGGTCATTACGATTAGCCTGGCGGTGTGGAGCGGGTTCACGGCGCTGTGCGGGACGGCGCAGGGCTTTGCGCAGATGTTCCTGTTTCGCGTGGGCGTGGGCGTGGGTGAGGCGGGGGGCGTGGCGCCCTCCTATGCGCTGATCGCCGACACCTTCCCGCCCGGCCGGCGCGCGCGGGCGCTGGCGATCTATGGGCTGGGCATCCCGATCGGATCGGCCGTCGGCGTGCTGCTGGGCGGCGCGATCGCGGCGGCGGTCGAATGGCGCACGGCGTTCGTGGTGATGGGGGTGGCGGGGCTGCTCACCGCGCCCGTGTTCCGGTTGCTGGTCCGCGATCCGCCGCGCACGCGTACCGGACAGGCGCCGCTGCTGCCGGTGTTCGGGATGCTGGCGCGCAAGCCGAGCTTCTGGCTCCTCTCGCTGGGCGGGGCTGCGGGGTCGACGGCGGGCTATGGCATCGCCTTCTGGATGCCGAGCCTGATGATGCGCAGCTTCGGGCTGGACCTGGCGGAGACCGGGCGGTTCGTGGGCGCGCTGCTGCTCACCGGCGGCGTGGCGGGCATCCTGCTGGGCGGGGTGATCGCCGATCGCTGGGGGCGGCGGACCCGGCGCGCCTATGCGCTGGTGCCGGCGATCGCCTATGCGGCGGGCGTGCCGTTGCTGGCGGCGGGGCTGCTGTCGGGTTCCTGGGTCGCGGCCTTCGCGCTGTTCCTGGTGCCGCAGGCGCTGGTCTATGCCTGGCCGGGTCCGCTGCTGACGGCGGTGCAGCAGCTGGTTCCGGCGGCAATTCGCAGCACCGCGAGCGCGTGTTTCCTGCTCATCAACAACCTGATCGGGCTGGGGCTGGGATCGTGGCTGGTGGGCGCGCTGTCGAAGGCGCTGACGCCGCAGCTGGGGGACGAGGCGCTGCGCTATGCGATGCTGGCGGCGCTCGGATGCTACCTCGTGGCGGGCGCGCTGATGGCGGCGGCGGCGCGGGTGCTGCCGGGCGACTGGGTCGACGAGTAGCGACAGCGGGGGCGGGGCGCCCTATATCGGCCGGGCCGGCGCAACGACGCCGTGCACGCAGGAGAGATGTATGACCGCCGCCGACCCGACCGTGATTTTGTCCTATGCCCGCACGCCGATGGGCGGGTTCCAGGGGGCGCTCGCGGCCGTTCCCGCCACCCGATTGGGCGCTACCGCGATCCGCGCGGCCGTGGAGCGCGCCGGCGTCGCCCCGGAAGACATCGAGCGCGCCTATATGGGCTGCGTGCTGTCGGCGGGGCTCGGCCAGGCGCCGGCGCGGCAGGCGGCGCTCCATGCCGGGCTGCCGCAGTCGGTCGAGGCGACCACGGTCAACAAGATGTGCGGATCGGGGATGAAGGCGGCGATGATGGCCGCCGATGCGCTGGCCGCCGGATCGTGCGACCTGATCGTCGCCGGCGGCATGGAGAGCATGTCCAACGCGCCGTATCTGATGACGAAGCATCGCGCCGGCGCGCGCATCGGTCACGACACGATCTACGACCATATGATGCTCGACGGGCTGGAAGACGCCTATGAGCCCGGCCGTGCGATGGGCACCTTTGCCGAGGACAGTGCCCGCGAATACCAGTTCACGCGGGAAGCGCAGGACGCGTTCGCGATCGAATCGCTGACCCGCGCGCAGGCGGCGCAGGCGTCGGGCGCGTTCGACCGGGAGATCGTCCCCGTCGAGGTGGTGGGGCGCAAGGGCAGCGTCACCGTGACCGCCGACGAGCAGCCGGCGAAGGGCGACGTCGCGCGCATCCCCACGCTGAAGGCCGCGTTCGCCAAGGAGGGCACGATCACCGCCGCCAATGCCTCCTCGATCTCGGACGGGGCGGCGGCGCTGGTGCTGGCGCGCCAGTCGGTGGCGGAGGCGCGCGGGCTCAAGCCGATCGCGCGGATCGTCGCCCATGCCGCGCATGCCCGCGCGCCTGCGCAGTTCACCACCGCGCCGGTGGGGGCGGTGCAGCGCGTGCTCGACAAGGCGGGCTGGTCGGTCGGCGACGTCGACCTGTTCGAGATCAACGAGGCGTTCGCCTGCGTGGCGATGATCGCGATGCAGGACCTGGGCATCGCGCATGACCGGGTGAACGTGCACGGCGGCGCCACCGCGCTGGGGCACCCGATCGGGGCGTCCGGGGCGCGGGTGCTGGCGACGCTGTTGTCGGCGATGGAAGCGCGGGGCGCCCGGCGCGGGATCGCCACGCTGTGCATCGGTGGGGGCGAGGCGACCGCCATGGCGGTCGAGCGGATCGATTCATGATTGTTGGGGGGAGGAACTGCCGATGCGTCGTCGCGACCTGTTGGGGGCCGGCATGGCCCTGCCGCTAGCTTCCAGCGCGCTTGCGGCGCCTGCACCGGCGCTCCCCAGGGGCATTCGGCGGCTGTCGCCGAAGCTCGACGCGATCCTGGATGCCAACGCGCCTGTGGAGATACTGGGCGGCGGCTATCAATGGTCGGAGGGGCCGGTGTGGGTGCCGCGCGGCGGCGGCATGCTGCTGTTCTCCGACGTGCCGGCCAACCGCATGTGGCGCTGGCGGCGGGACAAGGGCTTCGACCTGTTCCTGGAGCCGTCTGGCCTCGTCGGGCCGATCCCCAAGTCGATCCGGGAAGCGGGATCGAACGGGCTGGCGCTCGACGGGCGCGGGCGGCTGCTGATCGCGGACAGCGGCAGCCGTGTGGTGGCGCGCCTTGACTTCGCCACCAAGCGCAAGACGACGGTGGTGGACCGGTTCGAGGGCAAGCGCTTCAACAGCCCCAACGACGTGATCTGCGCCAGCGACGGCGCGCTCTATTTCACCGATCCGCCCTATGGGCTGGCGGGCGAGGGCGAGTCGCCGCTGCGCGAGCTCGACTTCTGCGGCGTGTATCGGCTGGCGCCGGACGGGCGGCTGGAGGTGCTGGACCGCAGCCTCACCCGGCCGAACGGCATCGCGCTCTCGCCCGATGAGGGCACGCTCTACGTCGCGGTGTCGGACCCCAAGGGGCCGGTGCTGGTCGCCTATACGCTCGGCGGCCGCGGCATGCCGAGCGCCAAGCGCGTGCTGGTGGACTTCGCCGCCGACGTGGCCGCCGGCCTGCCGGGGCTGCCGGATGGCATGAAGGTCGCGGCGGAGGGGCATCTGTTCGCAAGCGGCCCCGGCGGCATGCACGTGCTGAGCCCGGAGGGCGAGCGCCTGGGGCTGATCCAGAGCGGCGACGTCATCTCCAACTGCACGATCGGCGAGGGCGGGGCGGCGCTGTACATGTCGTCGAACCATGCGATCGCGCGGGTTTCGCTGAAGCCGCGGGGGTAGGTCGGGAGACGAGGGTGACCTCAACTCGTACCCCGGCGGAGGCCGGGGCCCAGTTGGTGTGGCCTCCGAGGTTCGGCGCTCCCCTCCGCCGCTATCCCACCTGGGCCCCGGCCTTCGCCGGGGTACGCAAGAAGGAAAAGGCGTTCCCCCTCTTCGTGCTCCCGCGCAGGCGGGAGCCCAGGGTTTTTATCGCTGACGGTGGTTTGCTTGGCCCTGGATCCCCGCCTTCACGGGGATACGGTGGGAGCGCGTCGTCCGCCCAAAGGCGGGGAGGGGGACCGGGCCCTCGCCGCGAGTCAGAGAATGCCCGGGAAGGTGCCGCCGTCGATCAGCAGGCTCTGCCCGGTGATGTAGCCGGCATGGTTCGAGCAGAGAAAGGCGCAGGTGGCGCCGAATTCGGCCGGGGTGCCGAGCCGCCTGGCGGGGATCGAGGCTTCGCGCCTGGCGCGTTCCTCGGCCTCGCTTGCGCCGGACTTGGCCGCCGCTTGCGCGACGATGCTGGCGATGCGGTCGGTGTCGAAGGAGCCCGGCAGCAGGTTGTTGATCGTCACATTGGCGTGGGCGACCGAGCGGGCGACGCCGGCGACCAGGCCGGTGAGTCCGGCGCGCGCGCCGCTCGACAGGTCCAGGCCGGGGAGCGGCATCTTCACAGAGCCCGACGTGATGTTGACGATCCGGCCGAAGCGCCGCTCGACCATGCCGGGCAAGAGCGCGTGGATCAGCAGCGTCGGGGTGACGAGGTTGCTTTCCAGCCCGGCGCGGATCTTGTCGGCGTCGAGCTCCTCGAACGGGCGCAGCGGCGGCCCGGCATTGTTGTTGACCAGGATGTCGGCATCCGGCGCGGCGGCGAGCAGCGCCTGGCGCCCCGCCTCGGTGCCGACGTCGGCGGCCACCGCGATCACCTCCGCACCGGTCGATTGCCGGATCGCCGCGGCCGTCGCCTCGAGCTTTTCGGCATTGCGGCCGTTGAGGATGATGCGGGCGCCCGCCTCAGCCAGCGCCTCCGCACAGCCGCGGCCGAGCCCGGCGCTGGAGGCACAAAGGATGGCGGTGCGGCCGGCGATGCCCAGGTCCATGGTCTTGCTCCTTTTTCCGCGCGCCCGTCCGTTTCCGTTGGCGGCGGATTTGCGTTGAAACCGCGCATGGTCCATTTTGGGGCCCGGACAAAGAGTTGAGTGGCGCGTGACGACGGTAGAGCAACTGCAGGAAAGCGCGCCGATCGGCCATGACCTTTCGGCCTGCGATCGGGAGCCCATCCACCTCTCCGGGGCGATCCAGCCGCACGGGCTGCTGCTGATCGTCGATGCCGCGACGCTCAGGACCGTCGCCGGTGCGGGCGACCTGGAGGCGCGGCTTGCGCCCGACTGGCTCGACCGCCCGATCGCGGAGCTGATCGGCCAGGACATCGCCGCGCTGCTGCGATCGGCCGACATGGGACCCGGCGGCACGCTGCGGCTGGCGCCGGTGGCCGGCACCGAGGGGCGGCTGGAGGCGAGCCTTCACCGTTCGGGCGACATGCTGATCGTCGAGCTGGAGCCGCAGCCGGAGCCGGTGCGGCCGGCGATCGAGGTACTGGTCGGGCTGGAGCGCGCGGCCGCGACCTTCGAGCGGGCGGCCGACCTGGTCCAGCTGTGCGAGCGGGCGGCGGTGGCCTTTCGCCAGCTCACCGGCTTCGACCGGGTGATGCTCTATCGCTTCCTGGACGACGGCGCCGGGGTCGTGCTGGCGGAGGACCGGGCGCCGGGGCTCGACAGCTTCCTCAACCATCATTTTCCCGCCTCCGACATCCCGCGCCAGGCGCGCGCGCTCTATGTGCGCAACCGCGTCCGCGTGATCCCGGACGCGCGCTACACGCCCGCGCCGATCCGGCCGGCATCGGCGAACCAGGGCGGGATCGACCTGTCGGACGTGGCGCTGCGCAGCGTCTCGCCGATCCACCTCCAGTATTTGCGCAACATGGGCGTGGAGGCGTCGGCGTCGATCTCGATCGTGCGCGACGGCGTGCTGTGGGGGCTGGTCGCCTGCCATCACGACAGCCCGCGCCGGATGGATCCGGAACTGCGCGCCGCCGCCCGCGCGCTGGCGAGCGGCCTTGCCCGCCAGATCCGCGCGCAGGAGGAAGCCGAAAGCTATCGCGAGCGGCTGCGGCTGCATGCGGGCGAGGACCTGGTCACCGCGCGGCTGGGCGGCGAGCAGCCGATCCGGGTGCAGCTGGCCCAGTGCGGCAAGGAGCTGGCGGAGCTGCTGGACGCCGACGGCTTTGCGTTGGTGTGCGGCGATAGCGTGACGCGCGAGGGGCATTGCCCCGAGGACGCGGACCTGCTGCGGCTGGCCGAGTGGGTCAACGGGCAGGGCGGCGGCCTGGTGGTCAGCCGGGAGCTTTCGACGCTGTTCCCGCCGGCAGAAGGCTATGCCGGCGTCGGCAGCGGGCTGCTGGGCATGCCGATCGACGGCACCGAGTGCATGGCGCTGTGGTTCCGGATGGAGGAGGTCGAGCGCGTCAACTGGGCCGGCAACCCGCACAAGGCGGTGGAGGTGGAGCCCGGCGCGGTGCTGACGCCGCGCGCCTCGTTCGAAAGCTGGTCGCAGATCGTGCGCGGACGCGCTCGCCGCTGGACGCTGGAAGAGGTCAAGGCCGCGCACCGGCTGCGCGGCGTGCTGCACGACCTGCGCCAACGGGTGCGGCTGCGCGAGCTCAACGGCCAGCTGTCAGCGGCGAACCGCGAGCAGGAGCTGCTGCTGCGCCAGAAGGACGTGCTGATGCACGAGGTGAACCACCGCGTGCAGAACAGCCTGCAGCTGGTTTCCGCCTTCCTGGGCATGCAGGCGCGCGCGGTTGGCGATGCCGACCTGACGAGCCACCTGACCGAGGCGCAGGCGCGGCTGTCCGCCGTGGCGCTGGTCCATCGCCGCCTCTATCGCGACGACCAGGTCGAGGCGGTGGAGCTCAGCCGATACCTGGACGAGCTGATGACCGACATGCGGGCGTCGCTGGGGGCGGACTGGGGATCGGCGCTGCGCGTCTATCTCGCGCCGGTGCTGGTGCCGACGGGCCGCGCGGTGGACATCGGGCTGATCACGACCGAGCTGGTCATCAACGCGACCAAATACGCCTATCCGGGCACCACCGGCCCGATCACGGTGATGCTGGAGCAGCATCGCGCCAACCTGCGGCTGATCGTCGAGGACCAGGGACGCGGCAAGAGCGGCGCCGGCGAGGGCTTCGGCAGCCGGATGATGAAGGCGCTCGTCGGCCGGCTGGGCGGCGAACTGGCGTTCGAGGACAATGCGCCCGGACTGCGCGTGATCCTGACCGCGCCGATCGAGGAGGCCGGCCGCTAGGCGGCTTCGGCCGCCTGCTGGTAGAGCGCGAAGCCGGCGGCGGCGCCGGCAAGCGCAGCCTCGATCCAGCCGGGGCCACCGGCCTCGCCCGCCTGGTCGAGCCAGGCGAGGAACGCGCGCCATTCGCCCTTCTCATGCGCGGCGGAGAGGTAGCGCGCGGGGAGCCCCGCGCCCACCTGCCGCGCGAGATAGACGCCGCCCAGGCGCGATCCCTCCACCACATAGGCGAGGCCGGCGATCGCCCCGGGACCTTGCGGCAGCGCGAACGGCAGTTGGGGCGGCAGCGGCCGGCCGAGGTCTGCGAGGTCCTGGGCCAGCAGCGGGGTGCGCGGGCGCCAACGGGGAAGCGCCGGGGCCGCTGCCATCGCCGCCTCCGCCACGGGCAGCGCGCGGGCGTGGGCCACCAGCATCGCGGCATAGCTGTCGCGATCGGCGAGGTCGAAGCGCGCAAAGGCGGCGTCGACCTGCTCGTGCGCGGCGCGGGTGGTCTCGCGGAGAAGGGCGCTGGCGTGCATCGCGGCGGCTGTAGCGCCGGGGCCGCACCGGGTCGAGCCTGCGGGTCGCGTGGCCCAGTGCGTGCGCTTGCGGCCTACGGCTTCGTGCTCCCGCGTAGGCGGGAGCCCAGGGTAGCGGGAGCAGGCGGGGGTTGTTTTGCTGGGCCCTGGGTCCCCGCCTGCGCGGGGACACGGGTGCGCTTTGCTTTGGGGGGACGTTCCAACTGGGCCCCGGCCTTCGCCGGGGTACGGAGAAGATGGGCGGGGCCGCCCCTAAGCCAGCCGGGCGGCGGCGGTGCGGAGGTCTTCGACGAAGCGGGCGTATTCGTCTTCGGCCTTGGCCTTGTCCGGGATGCGCAGCAGGTAGCTGGGGTGGACGGTGATCCAGCCCTCGCCGCCGCTGGGAAGGGCGATCGCCTGGCCGCGCTCGCGGCTGATGGTGACGGTGCGGCCGAGCAGCGAGCGCGCGGCGGTGGCGCCCAGCGCCATCGTGACCTGCGGCTTCACCAGCGCGGTTTCCTGTTCGATCCACCAGCGGCAGGCGTCGATCTCGCCCGCATCCGGCTTGCTGTGGATGCGGCGCTTGCCGCGCGGTTCGAACTTGAAGTGCTTGACCGAATTGGTGACGTAGACGGTGCTGCGGTCGACGCCGGCTTGGGCCAGCGCGCGATCGAACATCTGACCGGCGGGGCCGACGAAGGGCTTGCCGGCCAGATCCTCCTGGTCGCCGGGCTGCTCGCCGACGAACATTAGCCGCGCGTCGACCGGGCCTTCGCCGAACACCGTCTGTGTCGCGGGCTTCCACAGGTGGCAGCGCTTGCAGCCCATCGCCTCCTCGCGCAGCGCCTCCCACGCGGCCTGGATGTTGCCGCCGATCTGGGTGCGGGCCTTGTCGATCATGCCTGCCTCTCGTGCCTGGGCGCCCGCGATCAGCTGTCCCACCAGCGCGGTCTCGGGCATGTTCTTCCAATATTTGCGCGGCATTTCCTTGAGCATCGCGCCCTTCTTGAGCCGCGCCGGGTTGAAGATGGAGGCGTAATAGGTCTTCCACACCTCCTCGACCGGATCCCCCTCGGGCGCATCGGCGCGGGTGGCGCCCGGGCCTTCGGTGAGCAACTCGCCGTCCCAGTGCAGCGACACCTCCGGCGTCAGGATCGACCAGCGCATGCTGGCGAAGCGGTTGACGAAGAAGGCGGCGTTGGCGCGCACGATGTGGTGCTCGGGCTCGAACCAGGCGACGTAGCGGCTGGTACCGTCGTCCTCCGGCACTTCGCGGAAGCGGAGGAAGGCGCGCATCTTGTGGATGTCGCGGCGGACTTCCTTGGCGAGCCCTTCCAGCTTGCGGATGAGCGGGTCGGCGCGGTCGTCGATCAGGCGGGGCTGGGTGCGCAGGCGGCACAAGAGCGTGTAGAGCAGCGCGAAGCGGTCGGGCGCCGAGGACATCACCACGTCGCGGGCGAGGTCGAGGAAGGCGCGCGGGACCGAGAAGCCGGGGCCGGCGGGGGAAGCTGCCGGCGGAGCTTCGGGTGCCCCTTGCGCGAACAGGTCCGCGACCGTGTCGCCGGTGCGCCACACCACCTGGTCGGGCGCCACCCCCTCGGCCGCGAGCTCGCGCGCGGCGTCGCGCCACGCGTCGAAGTCGTCGGGGGTCGGGAGGGTGACGCCGCGCACGTTATTCGCGCTCGTCGCTGCCGGGCGGGTTGTCGCGGGCTTCCTCCAGCTCCTTGGGCTTGCGGTCCTCGTAGATGTCGGCGAGCTTTTCCTCGGTCGCGTCGTCGAGCTCCTCGGCGGCGGCGGGAAACATCTCTTCCTCCTCCTCGTCGATGTGATGCTCGTAGCGGCGGCGCATGTGGAAGAACTTCTCCTTCCATTCGTCCGAGTCGAGCTCGAGGTTCATGAGCTCGCCGAGCACATCGTCGACTTCCTTGTGCTCGGAAACCGAGTGGCGGGCGTCGTCGCGAAGCTCGGGGTCGCCGAGCATGGTCGCGTAGAGCGACTCCTCCTCGGCCGCGGCGTGGCTCTGCAGCTCAAGGCGGAACTCCTCGAACAGCTGCTGGCGCTCCTCGGCAGGCGTGGAGAAATCGGCCAGCCGGGCGAGCATGCCGCGCTGCTTGTCGTGGTCGCGCTTCAGATCCTGGTAGATGCGGGCGTCCGCCATGATGTTCCTCCCTGGGTTCGAGGGGACAACCGGCGGCGGGGCGCGGCGTTTCACCCGCGAATCACTCTCAGGCGGCGAACAGCTCCAGCTGCTGCTTCTTGGCGGCGACCAGCGGCTTCAGCTCGGCGCGATCGGCGAGCGCGAGCGGGCGCCAGTCGTCCGCGATCAGGAAGGGGCGGAGCTTCTTGATCGAGACGGTGAGGCGGGCGACGTCGTCGAGGCGCAGGCGACGCCAGCGGCGGGCGGAGAGGATCGCGTTGACCGCCTTTACGCCCAGGCCGGGCACGCGCAGCAGCGCTTCGCGCGGGGCGCGGTTGACGTCGACGGGGAAGTTGTCGCGGAACTTCAATGCCCAGGCGAGCTTGGGATCGATGTCGAGCGGCAGCATGCCGGTAGCGTCGTCGGCGGCGGCGCGGACTTCGTCGGGCTTATAGTCGTAGAAGCGCATCAGCCAGTCGGACTGGTAGAGCCGGTGCTCGCGCATCAGCGGCGGGCGCTGGAGCGGCAGCACCGCTGACGCCTCGGGGATGGGGCTGAAGGCGGAGTAGTAGACGCGGCGCAGCTCGAAGCGGTCGTAGAGGGTGGCGGCGCGGCCGACGATGTCGCGATCGGTCGCGGCATCGGCGCCGACGATCATCTGGGTGGACTGGCCGGCCGGCGCAAAGCGGGGGGCGCTGCGATAGCGCTTGCGCGCATCGGTGCCGTCGGTGATCGCGGTGCGCATCCCGTCCATCGCGCCCTCGATCTGGCTCTCCGACTTTTCAGGAGCCAGGCGCTTGAGGCCGCTGGTGGTCGGCAGCTCCACGTTGATCGACACGCGGTCGGCATGGAGCCCTGCCTGGTGGATCAGCTCGGGATCGGCATCGGGGATGGTCTTCAGGTGGATATAGCCGCGGAAATCGTGGTCCTCGCGCAAGCTGCGCGCGACCTCGACCAGCTGCTCCATCGTGTAGTTGGACGATCGGATGATGCCCGAGGAGAGGAACAGCCCCTCGATATAGTTGCGGCGGTAGAAGCTCAGCGTCAGGCGCACGACTTCCTCGGCGGTGAAGCGCGCGCGCCGCACGTTCGAGCTCTTGCGGTTGATGCAATAATGGCAGTCGAAGATGCAGCTGTTGGTCAGCAGGATCTTGAGCAGCGAGATGCAGCGGCCGTCGGGCGCATAGGCGTGGCAGATGCCCATGCCCTCGGTCGAGCCCAGCCCCTTGCCGTCGCGCGAATTGCGCTTGGCCGTGCCGGAGGACGCGCAAGAGGCGTCGTACTTCGCAGCGTCCGCGAGGATCGCCAGCTTTTCGCGGGTGTCGAGCTGCGCCATCTGTTCTATCTATGTTCGAACGAGCGGCGGTGCAAGGCTGGAAGATCAGCGGGTTAGGTTGACGAGCGCTTCACATCGATCCGTTTGTGCTGAGTAGGGCTGAGCCTGTCGAAGCCCGTATCGAAGCATCCTTCGATACGCCATTTCGACTACGCTCAATGGCTACTCAGGACGAACGGCTTTCTGTCGTGAGAGAGCGACAGAACCGTCGTCCGCGCGCCATGCCAGCCAGGCGACGAGACCCAGCAGCGGCAGCGCGACCAGCGCCCAGATGCCCAGTCCTTCCCAGGGGGTGAAGCCCAGCCATTCGTCGGCGACGGTGCGGAGGTAGCCTGGCGCGAATCGCTCCAGCAGGACTGCGCGCCAGACCGCGTAGTCGAAGAAATCCGGCGCGGCGATTTCCGCCGAGGCGATCATCAGGTTGATGGCGATGGAGACGGCCAGCAGCTGCGCGGCGAGGAGCTTGCCGACGGGCGTGCGCAGCAGGGTCCAGAAGCCGGCGAGGCCGAGTCCCAGGAAGCCCAGGGCGGGAACCGCGTGGCGGGGGCCGGTCGAGTGGCCGCCGTCCCAATAATAATAGGCGGCGTTGTAGAGGAAGGGCAGGATGCCCAGCACGATCGCGAGCACGGCGAGGTCGCGGTAGCGGCGATCCCAGAGCAGCCAGGCGAGGCCGATCGGCGCCAGCACCAGCACCGGCGAGACCCACAGGATCCCGCGCCGCGGGCCGAACACGATCTCCCACAGCACGTGCGGCTTGGGATAGGTGAGGCCGAAGAAGCCCTGCTGCATGCCGGCGAAGTCGGTGACCCCGGCATAGCCCGACTGGAACGGCGATCCGAAGGCAAAGGCGTTGTAGGCGAACAGCGGCAGCACCGCGACGAGGGCCACGCCGGCGGCGGCGAGCATCACCGGGAGCCGCTGCGCCCAGGCCCAGCCCCGCATCCGCCACAGCGCCCACAGGCCGATCGGCAGCGCCTCCAGCACCGAAGGCGGCTCGATCACCGCGCCCCAGCCGAGTGCCAGGCCGGCGATCGCGGCATAGCCGATGCTGGCGCGGGTGCCGCCGGGCGTGCGGGTGCCCCGCCACACCGCCCAGACGGCGATCACCAGCATCGCGCCGGAGGCGGCATGGCCGAAGATGGTGGTGGCCCAGCCCCAGGCGATCGAGCCGAGCGCATAGCCGAGCGCCCCGAACAGGCCGGCGGTGGTGCTGCCGGTCACGCCGCGGCCAAGGTCGAACAGCAGCATCGCAGCGATGGCGACGAACAATGCGGAGGTGAAGACGGCGGTCAGGCGGACCCGGATCTTGATGAAGCGGTTGAAGCCGGGGTCCTCGTTACGGATGCGGTGGAACTCGGCATCGTCGCCGGTGACGGCATCGGCGAGCGCGACGAAAGGCACCGCCATCAGCGTCATGCCCGGTGCCTTGTCGGTGTAGAAATGGTCGCCGAACTGCGCGCGATCGATCGTCAGCGCGGCATATTCATCGATGGTGGCATCGCCCTGCTCGACCAGCGAGACGGCCGCGTACATGCGGGTGGCGTTGTTGGGATTGAACTCCCAGGAGCCGAACCAGCCGCAGGAGAACCAGACGACCGCGAACAGCAACCAGGCGATCGGATCGCGTCTCAGTCCCGTCTGTGCCGTCATGCCGCCGCCGCCGTTCCCCGTTCAACGAGGCGTGCGGCTACGACGGCAGGGACGCGGACGCAACGTCCGGCGCGATCAGGGAACGCTGCGTTCGGCCTCCGCCTTGGCGGCGCGGCGTTCCGCCTTCCAGCGGTTCGCGTTCTGGACGAAGCAGCCCGACTGGCCGCTGGCACCCACGGTGCTGCACGAACCGACGCCGGTGGCGCCTGCCTCCAGCCCGGACTGCTGGCGCACGGCCCAGCTCTGCTGGTCGGGCGACGCCTCGGTGGTGCGCAGCTCCTTGGGGATGCGGAAGCGCTCTTCCTCGCCGCGGCGCACGCACACCACGATTTCCTCGCCATTGGCGTTGGTGGGGCATTTGTCGTTGCCGTAGATCACCAGCACGCCGTTCTGGGCGGCATTCTGGGCGACCGCGGGGGCGGAGAGGCCCAGCACCGGCGCGGCCAGCCCGATCGCTGCCATCAGCATCCACTTTGCCATCGGTCGTCCTCCTGTTGCCGCCATCCTAACGCGGCAAGCCTCATATGCGTTTCGATGCGGCGATTGCCACCCGGCAGCCGAGCCGGATCACGGCGGACAGCACCGGATAGCCGATCGCCTGTTCGGCGCCGTGGGCGATCGCCGCTTCCTTGTGCTCCAGCTCCTCGGCCTGGAACTCCAGCACCGCGGCCGAAAGCTCCGGCTCCTCGTCGCGAAGCTCGGCGAGCTGCTGGTCGTAATGCTTGTCGATCTCGGTCTCGACCGCGGCGGTGCAGGCCATCGCGGCCTCCGGCCCGATCGCGGCGGTGACGGCGCCGAGTGCGAAACCGGCGACGCTCCAGAAGGGCTGGAGCAGGGTCGGGCGGACGCCGCGTTCGGCGATCATGCCGTCGAACCAGGCGCGGTGGCGTTCCTCCTGCTTGGCCATGCCGACGATCTCGCGCGCGAGCGGGACGCGATCGCCCATCACCGCGAGCTGCCCCGCATAGATGCGGGTCGCGCCATATTCGCCCGCCTGATCCACCCGGATCATCTGGGAGACCGGTTCCCGCCGATCGCCGGGTCGCCACCGCTTCATGCGCGTTTTCCTGCCAGCACAAAGATCCCCAACGCACCGACGAGCGAAAAGATCGCGTTAAAGCCCGCCAGAGAAATGCCCGCCAGCGTCCATTGCGGCACGTCGCAGCGGATCACCGGCGCCTTCATGATCGCGTCGAGCATGTCGCCGCCGCCGCCCGAAAACGGCGTCGCGCAGCCGGTGATGCCCTGCCACCAGCCATATTCGACCCCGGCGTGAAAGACGCCGATGCCGCCGCTGATCGCGATGGCGATGCCGGCGAGCAGCACCAGCGCGACGCGTGCGGAGGTGCGGGGTGCCACGAAGCTCAGCAGCGCCAGCACGATGGCGGCATAATGCGGCCAGCGCTGCCAGTGGCACATCTCGCACGGGTAGAGCCCGCCCAGATATTGCGATCCGAGCGCGCCCAGCATCAGCACTGCCGGGACGAGCAGCGCGAGCCAGCGCGCCGCCTGGAGATTGCCGCCGCGCATGTCAGCGCTTCTTTGCCGGCGTCGCCGTCGCCACCGCGCGCGGCGCAGGGCCCAGGCGGCCGAGCGTCTGCAGGGCATAGTGAAGCTGGAAGTCCTCGACGCCGCGCTTCTTGAGCGCCTCGGCAGACTCGGTGAAGCGGGGATCGGGCTTGCCGTCGTCTTCCAGCACCGAATTGTCGACCTTGGCCTCGTTGATCAGGTGGCGGCGCAGGTCCGCCTCGCGGAACACCGGGCGGTCCTTATAGTCGGGGTCGGAGATCTGCGGCACCTTCAGGTCGGGCTCGATGCCGCCCTCCTGCACCGAACGGCCCGAGGGCGTGTAGTAGCGCGCGGTGGTGAGGCGCAGCGCCGTCTCCGGCCCGAGCGGCAGCAGCGTCTGCACCGACCCCTTGCCGAAGGTCCGCTCGCCCATGACGATCGCGCGGTGGTGATCCTGAAGCGCGCCGGCGACGATTTCGGAGGCGGAGGCGGTGCCTGCATCGACGAGCACGATGATCGGCAAACCCTGGGTCAGGTCGCCGGCCTCGGCATAATAGCGTTCGATGTCGGTCTTCTCGCGGCCGCGCTGGGAGACGATCTCGCCGTGGTCGAGGAAGACGTCCGACACCTCGATCGCTTCGTTCAGCAGGCCGCCGCCGTTCTCGCGCAGGTCGACGATGTAGCCGAGCGGCTTGTGGCCGAGCGCCTTGTCGATCGCGGCGACCGCGGCGCGGGTGTCGGCGCCGGTCTGGGCGGAGAAGGTGTTGATGTTGATGATGCCGATGCCGTCCTTCACCTCCCACTTTACCGGCTTCTGGACGATGATCTCGCGGGTCATCGTGGCGGTGATCGGCTTTTCCTGGCCCGGGCGGACCAGCGTCAGCGTGACCTTGGTGTTGGCGGGGCCGCGCATCTGGGAGATCGCCTCGTCCAGCGAGCCGCCGTAGATCAGCTTGCCGTCGATATGGGTGATGTAGTCGCCGGCCTTGATGCCGGCGCGTGCCGCCGGCGTGTCCTCGGTCGGCGCGATGACCTTGATCGCGCCGTCGATCATGGTGACGGTGAGGCCGAGGCCGCCGTAGTTGCCCTCGGTCGCGATGCGCATGTTGTCGAAATCGAGCGCGTCGACGTACGAGCTGTGCGGGTCGAGCGCCGCGAGCATGCCCTGGATCGCGCCCTTCACCAGTACCTTGTCGTCCACCTTGTCGACGTAGGACGCACGGACGCGATTGTAGACGTCCATGAAGGTGTCGAGCTCGCGATAGCTGTCGCTGTCGACCTGCGCCATTGCGCCGTTGGCGATCGGAACCAGCGCCAGCGCGCCCACGATCGCAGTGGCCTGGAGGAGCGGGCGAACCATGCGGGGAACCTTATGAACGGACATGCCGCACCGGAATAGCGCCAAAGCGTGGCCGCGTAAAAGGAACTCTGGCGGTCTGCCTCAGCCGAGCATCGTCGCGATGTCGATGGCGGCGCCGTGGCGGCGCAGCTCGACGGTGACCTGGGGCGCGTCGCCGCCGGGGGCGAGGCCGAGCGGCGTGCCGGCGGCCACCTCGGTCCCGCGGCGCACGGTGGCGCGGCCGAGCCCGGTCACGAGGGTCGTCCAGCCGTTGCCATGATCGAGCAGGATGATGGTGCCATAGCTGCGAAAGGGGCGGGCGAGCAGAACGCGGCCCGCCAGCGGCGCGACCACGCGCGCGCCGGGTGCCACCGCGAGCGTCAGGCCGCGCGACCGCACGCCCGCGTCTGAAATCTCGCCGAAGCCAGTCACCACCGCGCCAGCCACCGGCAGGCGATAGGGCGAGCGGTGGACGGGCGTGCCGTCCGACCCCGGGCGCAGCAGCGGCCCGGAAAGGCTCGTGAGCTCGCCCAGCGTCACCGCGGCGAGCTGCGTCTCCTGCATCTGGTCGACGATGTCGCGCGCGCGTTCGCCCAGCGCGATCGCGCGGTCCGACTCGACCAGCGCGGTGCGGCCGAGATCCTGCGATCGCAGGCGCTCCGCCGCCTCCAGCCGCACCAGCTGGAGGCGCTCGTCCTCCAGTCGCCGCCGGCTGCTGCCGAGCGCCTGCACCGCGAGCGCGGCCTGGCGGCGGGTGCGCTGGACCTCGGCGACCTCTGCCCGGACGGCGCTGGTGCGCTGGCGGACGGCGGGAAGCACGGTCGCGAGCACGGCGCGGACGTGGACGGCATCGGCGGTGGAGCCGGGCTGGGCGACGGCTGCCACCGCCGGCCGGCGGGCGAGCGACTGGAGTGCGGCCATCAGCCGCACGATCGGGTCGCGGCGGCGGGCAAGCTCCTCTCGGCGTTCGGCGAGCAGGCGGCCGACGACCGCCACGCGGGCTTCGGCGGCGCGGTGCTCCGCCTCGGCCGCGGCGATGCGGGCGGCCATGCTGCGCTGCCGGGCGGCGGCGCGATCGGCGGCTGTGCGGGCGGCGGCGGCCTGGTGCTCCAGCGCCTGGGCGCGGGCCTGGGCACGATCTGCCTCGATCCGGGCGGTGCGCAGCCGTTCGCGCTGCTGGTCGAGCGGCGGGGGAGCGGCGGTGCCGATGGTGGCGGCGCCCAGTGCCGCGCCCCCGGCGGCCAGCACCAGCAGGGCCGCCGCGACTTTCCCGCCGCGGCGCATCAGCCCTCGCGGTGATAGGGGTGGTTGGCGAGGATGCTGGCGACGCGCCACAACTGCTCGGCGAGCATGGCGCGGGCCATCATGTGCGGCCAGGTGAGGCGGCCGAACGAGATCAGCAGGTCCGCCTCCCGCCGGTCGGCATCGTCGAAGCCGTCGGCGGCGCCGATCAGGAAGCGCGCCTCGCGGACGCCGTCGTCGCGCCATCCACCCAGGACCTGGGCGAACTGGCGGGAGGGCATGTCGCGGCCGGTTTCATCGAGCATGACGATGCGGGTGCCGGGATCGCGCGGCGGCACCTTGCCGCCCTTGTCGGGCAGCTCGGTGACGCGGGTCGGCCAGGTGACGCGCTTGAGATAGCGATCGACCAGCTCGGCCTCGGGACTGCGCCCGATGCGCCCGCGCGCGACGATATGCAGCAGCACGGGCGCGAAGGGTCAGACGGAGGCGGGCGGGTTGCCGGTCGAACCCATCGTCGGCGTGTCGCCGAACGCCCACATCCGCTCCAGGTTGTAGAAGGTGCGGACTTCGGGGCGGAACAGGTGGACGATCACGTCGCCCGCGTCGATCAGCACCCAGTCGGCGGTCGGCAGACCCTCGACCCGGGCGCTGCGGCCGAACTCGGCCTTCACCTTCTCGGCGATCTTGGTGGCCATGGAGGCGACCTGACGGCTCGAACGGCCGGAGGCGACGACCATATAGTCGGCGATGCTGGACTTGCCGGCGAGCGGGATCGAGACGGTTTCCACCGCCTGATCGTCATCCAGCGAGGTGAGGACGAGGCGGTGCAGCGCCTCGACGTCGTCGGTACCGCCTTCGCGTGCGGAAGAGGGGTTGGGCAACTTGTCTCCTAGCCTTTCATGGCCGTGCGCGTGGGGATTTGGTTCGGCGTCGGGTGCCGGTGCCAGGCGGGATCGGCGGCTCGGATGCCGGTCGCCGAGGTCGGATCGGGGCGGAAGCGCAGCAACACAAGTGCCGGCAAACTCCAATTCGTCCATCGTTTCGCCTGGCCTGCGGGCCGCGCATGGCGCCGCAGCCAGCCCATCGCGACACTTGCGCGGGCCCGCCGATCATACCCCGGACGCGCGATAACCGCAATCGGCATGGTGCGCGCGATTTCGCGCCATCCGCGCCAGCGGTGGAACTGGGCGAGATTGTCGGCCCCCATCACCCAGATGAAGTCGTGATCGGGGAAGCGCGCGACGAGCTTTCGCAGCGTGTCGAGGGTGTAGCGCGTGCCGAGCCGTCGTTCGATATCGGTCGCCCGGATGCGCGAGTGGCGCGCCATGCGGGTGGCGGACGCGAGGCGCGCGGCAAAGGGCGCCATGTCGGTCGCGTGGTCCTTGAGCGGATTGCCGGGCGACACCAGCCACCACAGCTCGTCGAGCTCCAGCGCGCGGATCGCCTGGAGCGAGATGCCGCGGTGGCCGCGATGCGCCGGATTGAAGGAGCCGCCGAGGAGGCCGATGCGGGACATGGGGGCGCGATGCCAGTGTTGCGCGGCGGGTGCAACGGCGTGGGGGCGGTGGTCCGCTTCGCCTCGCGCGCGCAAGGTACCCCGGCGGAGGCCGGGGTCCAGGTGGGAAGGCGGTTGCGGAGTGCCCCAAACCCCCTTCGCCGCAACTGGGCCCCGGCCTCCGCCGGGGTACGAAGCGCGTTCCGGGGTGCGGCAGCGCGACCCTCTACGTCGCGCCCTCCGTGCTCCTGCGCAGGCGGGAGCCCAGGGTTTCGCGCGATACCGGTCGTTGCTTTGCTGGGCCCTGGACCCCCGCCTGCGCGGGGGTACGGTTGCGGGTGTGGTTGGCGTTAGCGCTTCCGTCCCGCCGCGAGCGCCGGGGCGCGGTACTCGGATTGGCGCTCGATCATCCAGCCGGGGTATTCCGGCGCCAGCTTGCTGGCCGCATCGAGCGACGCGAGCTGCTCCGCCGTCAGCGCGACGTCCACGGCGGCGAGATTGTCCTCCAGCTGGTCGACGCGCTTGGCGCCGACGATGACGCTGGTGACGACTTTCTGGTGGAGCAGCCAGGCGAGCGCGATGCGGGCGACCGACACGCCATGCGCCGCCGCGATCGGGTCCATGGCGGAGAGCACCGCCTCGCCGCGGGTCTGGTCGACGGGCGGGAAGTTGAAGTTGGTGCGGCGGCCGTTGCTGTCGCCGGCGCGGTACTTGCCCGACAGATAGCCGCCGGCAAGCGGGCTCCACACCATCAGGCCGAGCCCTTCCGATTCCATCATCGGCGCCAGCTCGCGTTCCAGGTCCCGACCTGCGAGCGTGTAGTAGGACTGCACCGTCTCGAACCGGGCGAAGCCGCGGCGTTCGGAGATGCCGAGCGCCTTGGCGATCTGCCACGCCGCCCAATTGGAGACGCCGATGTAGCGAACGTGGCCTTGGCTCACGAGATCGTCGAGCGCGCGCAGCGTCTCCTCGATCGGCGTCACCGAGTCCCAGCCATGGATCTGGTAGAGGTCGATATGGTCGGTGCCGAGCCGCTTGAGGCTGGCCTTCACCTGGTCGAGCAAATGCCCGCGTGAGGCGCCGCGATCATTGTGGCCCGGACCCATCGGCCCGAACGCCTTGGTGGCGAGCACCACGTCTTCACGCCGCAGCCCCAGGTTGCGGATCGCCTGGCCGGTGATCTCCTCCGACAGGCCGTCGGAATAGACGTTGGCGGTGTCGATGAAGTTGACGCCCGCGTCCACCGCGGTGCGGAGCAGCGCGTCGGCGTCGGCCTGCTGCACCTGGCCAACCGCCTTGAACATCCCCTCCCCGCCGAAGGTCATGGTGCCGAGGCAGAGTTCGGACACGAACAGGCCGGTGCGGCCGAGCTGGTTGTAGTGCATGGGGGATGCGCCTCCTGAGCGATAAGCGCCCGGCAGATGGGGATGCTTTTCGCCCGCGCAACCGATCGGTATGAAAAAGCCCCGCGTCAGGGGCGGGTCTGGCCGGTGCCGGTGACGGTCCATTTGTAGGTGGTGAGACCTTCGAGCGCGACGGGGCCGCGGGCATGCAGGCGGCCGGTGGAAATACCGATCTCCCCGCCCAGCCCGAACTCGCCGCCGTCGGCGAACTGGGTGGAGGCGTTCCACATCACGATCGCCGAATCGACCCCGTTGAGGAAGCGCTCGGCCGTGGTTGCGTCCTCCGTCACGATCGCGTCGGTGTGGCCGGAGCTGTGGCGGGCGATATGGGCCAGTGCGCCTTCCACGCCGTCGACCCGCTTCACCGAGAGGATCGCGTCGAGATATTCGGTGTCCCAGTCCTCGGCCGTGGCGGGGCGTACGCGCGGGTCGATCGCCTGGACGTCCGCGTCGCCGCGCAACTCGCAGCCGCCGTCGATCAGGGCGGCGAGCAGCGGCGCCGGATCGGCAAAGGCGCGGTCGATCAGCAGCGTCTCGGTCGCGCCGCAGATGCCGGTGCGGCGGAGCTTTGCGTTGACCACCAGGGTGCGGGCCATGTCCGGGTCGGCGGCGCCATCGACATAGCTGTGGTTGATGCCGTCCAAGTGCGCGAGCACGGGCACGCGCGCCTCCGCCTGGACGCGGGCGACCAGGCTCTTGCCGCCGCGGGGCACGACCATGTCGATCAGGCCCTCGGCCGTGAGCATGGCGCCCACGGCGGCACGATCGGTGGTGGGGACCAGCTGGAT
Source organism: Sphingomonas sp. MJ1 (PH-R8) (assembly GCF_048058635.1). Classification (NCBI taxonomy): domain Bacteria; kingdom Pseudomonadati; phylum Pseudomonadota; class Alphaproteobacteria; order Sphingomonadales; family Sphingomonadaceae; genus Sphingomonas; species Sphingomonas sp. MJ1 (PH-R8). The sequence goes on along the minus strand of NZ_JBBEFX010000021.1, from coordinate 35,741 downwards.
CGCATCGGCGGGCACGCCCCCGGCGGCGAACCCGCGCTGCATGGCCGCATGGAGCGCGCGGTTGCTCTCGATCGCCTCTGATCCGCCGCGCAGGATGGCGGCATTGCCGGCCATGACGCACAGCGCGCCGGCGTCCGCGGTGACGTTGGGGCGGCTTTCGTAGATGATGCCGATGACGCCGATCGGCACGCGCACGCGGCGCAGCACCAGGCCGTTGGGGCGACGATCCTCCGACACCAGCGCGCCGACCGGATCGGAGAGGCCGGCGATCGCCTCCATGCCGGCAGCGGCGCCTTCGAGGCGGGCGGGGTCGAGGCGAAGGCGGTCGAGCAGCGCCGGGCTCAGGCCGCGCGCTTCGCCGGCCGCGACGTCGCGCGCGTTGGCGGCGAGGATCGCGGACGCATCGGCGCGGATCGCGGCGGCGGCGGCGCGCAGGGCTGCGGCCTTGGTGGCGGTCGGAAGCGCAGCCAAGGCGCGGGCAGCAGTGCGGGCGCGGGCGCCCATCGCACGCACGAGGGCGACGGCATCTTCGGGTGCGGCGGCGGTGGCGAGGTCAGCGGACATATGCCCCACGCTAGCATGGCCGCGCAGGCCTCCCAAAGCCTCTCGACAGGGTGCAGGGACGTGATAGCTTTTCGTCATGGGGGAAGTGGAAACAGGGGGCGACATCGTCGCCGGGGGGCTGTTCGCGCGCGCGATCGAGCCGGGCGCGGGTGAGGGCCGGGCGCGGGTGAGGGCCGGGGCCATGGGGCGGGCCATGCGCATGGCCTGTGCCTCAACTGCGGGACCGCGCTGATCGGGGCGCATTGCCACCGCTGCGGGCAGGCGGGGCACATCCACCGCACGCTCCATTCGGTCGGCCACGACCTGCTGCACGGCGTGTTCCATTTCGAGGGCAAGATCTGGGACACGCTGCCGATGCTGGGGACGCGACCCGGCGAACTCACCCGCCGCTATGTAGAGGGCGAACGGGCGCGCTTCGTGTCGCCGCTGGCGCTGTTCCTGTTCACGATGTTCCTGATGTTCGCGGTGTTCGGCTGGGCAGGCGTCGGCAGCTGGATGCAGGAAGAGACGTTTCCGGAGCACATCGTCAAGGTCGATGCCGGGGATGCCGAGCGCCTGCGTGGGCGCATCGCGGAACTCGATCGCGAGATCGCCCGCGGCGATGCCAAGGGGCAGGCGGCGCGTGGGTTGCAGATCGAACGCTATGCAATGGAGCAGGAGCTTGCCGTCGTGCAGGGGCACAGCGGCATCCCCGCGATGCTGCGCCGGCTGGGCGTGCAACTGGAGGGCAATGGCTACAAGAAGCTCGGCCACAAGCTCCAGAACCCGGAGCTGCTGCTCTACAAGATCAAGTCGAGCAGTTACAAATACAGCTGGGCGCTGATCCCCTTGTCGCTGCCGTTCATGTGGATGCTGTTCGCCTGGCGGCGGCAGTATCGCATGTACGACCACGCGATCTTCGTGATCTACTCGATCAGCTTCATGAACCTGCTGTTCGTGGCGATGGCGCTGTTCAGCATGACGCGCTTGCTCTCCTGGCTCGACCCATGGCTGCTGCTGGTGCCGCCGATCCACATGTTCGCACAACTGAAGGGAGCGTACCGGCTGCGCACGTTCAGCGCGGCGTGGCGGACGGTGGCGCTGCTGTTCGTGACGGCCCTGGTGCTGTCGATCTTCGTGTCGCTGCTGGTGGTGCTCGGGGTGATGGGGTGACCTGCCGCCGCGAGGGCGGCGGCGGGAGGTAGGGAATACGGCGACGGCAGCGATTGTGATCCTGGGGTCCTGCCTGCGCAGGAGCACGGTTGGGTCGTATAATCTTTGGAGCCGACTGTCGGGGGACGTCACTTCCCGCCATCTCTCCACATCATCAGCTTCCCGACTGCGAACGATCGTCAAGCAAGCCTGCCATGCCGCAGCCGCCAGCACACCCGCCAGTGGATCACTCAGCTTTAACGACTCTCTCGATCACGCCGAGTGGCGGAAGCGCCAGCATCTTGCGAGACAAGGAAAGCAACTCGGAGCGGGAATTGACCGCACAGTAGCGAGTGACCCAGATGTCGAACCCCTTGGCCTCTAGTTTGCTCCCGGAAGGGCAGCGCTGCTGTAGCACGATAAACCGATCGATTTCAGCGCTATCTGGCTCACGTGCTAGGAGTGTGTATTCGCTCCCAGGATTGAAGCCTTTCTGAAGCGCCCAAAGCTCCCACTCGGCGCCTGCTGCACGCGCCGTTCCCAACTGGACAAAGAATCCATACTCCGATTGAGCTTCGTCCAACCCGCTCTGTTCATCGGCCGTTCGCATGATTGCCGAACAATGGAAGACCCCATAGTTGGTGAACCGCTCCCAATGCTGCTCGCCAAAGCTGTTGTTCGGGCTAGGCGTGAAGCGCCAGTCGCCAAACTGCACTCGTGAAGTGCACCCAAATTCATCACCTGACGAAAAACTTCGCGGCCACATCTGCTCCCAATCAAAAGTGTAAAGCGGCAGCGATGAATGAATACGCTCGCCCGCCATTTCTTCGCCCGCGAGAGCTGGAGCCGATATCGAAACAAGGGCCGCCAAACCTATGCCAGCCGCCCAAGCGCTTAAGTGCTTCATGCGCCTCCCCCTTGCGCCAAGTCTGAACGCGAAGGAATGTGTCTACAAGAGAAGTCATCTTGCTATGGACGCCGAGCGGGATCCACTCAAAGCCGGACATTAAGCATTCAATGGGCTCTTGCGAAGAAGGGAGCCCAGGACCACGGCTGCGCGAGCCGTTGTTCTGCTTGGCCGTGGGTGCCTTGTGCAGGCAACTCGGGGTGCGCTCCCTATCGTGAGCCACCGCAACTGGACCCCGGCCTTCGCCGGGGTACGGGTTTTGCTTGGGGCGACAACGCGGCCTGGTTCACAGGACCTACGGCCAAAGAAAAACCCCTCCGCGAGGTCGTCGCGGAGGGGTTTTCTGTTCGTGCCGGGCCGGATCAGGCGCCGGCGGGGCTGGGGTTGCCGAAGGGACCCTGGGGGCGCCGCGTGCGCGGGATCGAGGTGCCGGCGGCGGCGACCGGGCGGGTCGGGCCGTCGGTCGGGCGGCCGAGGTCCTCGCCGGCGATCAGGCGCTTGATCTCGTCGCCGCTCAGCGTCTCATACTCGAGCAGGGCGCCGGCCAGCGTGTGGAGCTGGTCGACATGCTCGGTCAGCACGTCGCGGGCGCGGGTGAGGCCACCCTCGACGATGCGCTTGATCTCGCTGTCGATCAGTTCCGCCGTCTTGTTCGACATGCGGGCCGGGGCCGACTGCGAATAGCCGAGGAAGCTCTCACCCTGCGGCTCGGCGTACTCGACCGGGCCGACCGCGTCGGACATGCCCCAGCGGGTGACCATGTCGCGCGCCAGGCTCGTCGCCTGCTGGATGTCGCCCGAGGCGCCCGAGGACACCTTGTCGTAGCCGAAGATGATCTCTTCGGCGACGCGGCCGCCCATCGCCACCGCCAGGTTCGCGTACATCTTGTCGCGGTGGTAGCTGTAGCTGTCGCGCTCCGGCAGGCGCATCACCATGCCCAGCGCCCGGCCGCGCGGGATGATCGTCGCCTTGTGGATCGGGTCCGACGCGGGCTCGTGGATCGAGACGATGGCGTGGCCGGCTTCGTGATAGGCGGTCATCCGCTTTTCGTCGTCGGTCATCACCATGGAGCGCCGCTCGGCGCCCATCATGACCTTGTCCTTGGCCTCTTCGAACTCGAGGTTGGCGACCAGGCGCTTGCCCTTGCGGGCCGCCATCAGCGCGGCTTCGTTGACGAGGTTGGCGAGGTCCGCGCCCGAGAAGCCGGGCGTGCCGCGCGCGATCGTGCGGGCATCCACGTCGGGCGCCAGCGGCACCTTCTTCATGTGGACCTGCAGGATCTTGATGCGGCCCTCGATGTCGGGGCGGGGCACCACGACCTGGCGGTCGAAGCGGCCCGGACGCAGCAGCGCAGGGTCGAGCACGTCGGGGCGGTTGGTCGCCGCGATGATGATGATGCCTTCGTTCGCCTCGAAGCCGTCCATCTCGACCAGCAGCTGGTTGAGCGTCTGCTCGCGCTCGTCGTTGCCGTTGCCTAGACCCGCGCCGCGATGGCGGCCGACCGCGTCGATCTCGTCGATGAAGACGATGCACGGGGCCGACTTCTTGGCCTGTTCGAACATGTCGCGCACGCGGCTGGCGCCGACGCCCACGAACATCTCGACGAAGTCCGAGCCGGAGATGGTGAAGAAGGGCACGCCTGCCTCACCCGCGATGGCGCGGGCGAGCAGGGTCTTGCCGGTGCCGGGCGAGCCGACCAGCAGTGCGCCCTTGGGGATCTTGCCGCCGAGGCGCGCGAACTTGGTCGGGTCCTTCAGGAACTCGACGATCTCCTGCAGCTCCTCGCGCGCCTCGTCGATGCCGGCGACGTCGTCGAAGGTGACCTTGCCTTCCTTCTGGGTCAGCATGCGGGCGCGCGACTTGCCGAAGCCCATCGCGCCGTTCGCGCCGCCGCCCTTCTGCATCTGGCGCACCACGAAGAAGGCGATGCCGAGGAACAGCAGGAACGGAAGCGCCTGGACCAGCATGTACTGCCAGATCGACGGGCCTTCCTCCGGGCGCGCGGTGATGCTGACGCCGGCCTTGCGCAGGCGCTCCGTCAGCTGCGGGTCGTCCATCGCATAGGTGCGGAACTTCTCGCCGTTCGACTGGGTGCCGGTGATGACGTTCTTGGTGACGTTGACGTCCTTGACCGACCCTTCCTCGACCCGGTCGAGGAACGCGGAATAGGGGATCGACGTACCGGCGTTCTGCGCCCCGCCGCTGGGGAACAGCGACACGAACAGCGCCAGGGCCATGAGGATGCCCACCCAGATGAGCAGGCTCTTCATCCAGGGGTTGCCGTTGCCGCCGTTCTCGGGGCCGGGCTGCTTGTCGTTGTCGTTCATGAAAGCGCGTACCTCTTCGTCCCTGCAAGATAGGCTGCGGGGGATGAATGGCAATGGAACAACATCGATCAGGCTGATCGACGCGGCGGTGCGGGCCGGAAATGCCACCGGTCCCCGTGCGAAGAGGCGGAGACGCCTGCCTGGGTAGCGCCGCTGCCGGCCTCCAGCGCGTCCAGCAGCGGCTCGACGTTGGCGGAGTCGGACCAGCTTCCCTCGGCCGCGGGCGCGTGGTGGCGGACGTGGTGGATGGCGCGGCGGACGAGGCGGCGACGCAGTTCGCGGGGCAGGCCGGCCATGTCCAGCGCGTGTTCCCCGGGGGGCGCGGGGCACAGCCGCTCGCGCTCGATCCAGGTCACGGTCTCCCCAATTGCTGCATCCGTTTCGGCGCAATGCTGCGCAGCACGTGCGAGCCCCTCGACATCCAGCGCGGGCGTCCCGGCCAGCAGCGCGCGGGCCCCGGTGCGGTCGTGGCGGGGGTCGGTGTTGGAGGGATCGTCGACGAAGGGGAGGGCGGCTGCCTCCGCCAAGGCGCGCAGGGTCGCGCGCCGCCAGCCGAGCAGCGGGCGGACGACCGGGAGGCCGCGCGCCTCGCCGGCGCCGGTGCCGTCCCAGCGTTCGGGGTGCCAGGTCCAATAGCGGCGGATGCCGGCAAGCCCGGCGGGGCCCGAGCCGCGCACGGCGCGCATCAGGAAGGTTTCGGCCTGGTCGTCGGCATGATGAGCGGTGAGCAGCGCGGCCGCGCCCTCGCCGAGCGCCCATCGGCCGAGCAGCTGGTAGCGCAGCTGCCGCGCCTGTGCCTGGATGCTGGCGCCCCGGGGCGGCCGGTCCGGGACGAGCGTGGCATGCGGGATGCCGGCGTCGCGGCACCAGCGGGCGACGATTGCGGCCTCGTCGGCGGCATCGGGGCGGAGGCGGTGGTCGACGGTGGCGGCGATCACCCGGCCGGGGTGCGCGGCATGCGCCAGCGCCAGCATCGCCATGGAATCGGGGCCGCCCGAGACGGCGAGCGCGATCGGGCCGGTGAGTGGGGCGCCGATCGCGGCGGCGAGGTCGTGCGCGAACCGCGCGACCGCCGCCGGATCGAGGATCACCGGATCAGCTGCACTTGGCGGCGGTGCGTCCACGCTGGATATCCGCCTTCATCGTCGCCGAGATGCGATCGGCATAGACGTCGGACAGCTCGGCATAGACCTCGCACGCGTCCTTCGGCTTCTTGAGCTGCACCAGCGCGTCGGCGAGGTAGAAGAGGCTGTCGGGGGCGCGCTCGCCATCCGGCATCTTCTTGTAATTGTCGTAAAAGGCGATCGAGGCGAGGCTGGGCTTGCCGTCGTCGAGATAGGACCGGCCGATCAGGTTCTGGGCCCAGCTGGCGCGGCGGTGCTTGGGGTATTTGTCGACCACGGTTTTGAGCTGGGCCGCGGCCTCCGAATAGCGCTTCGCCGACCACAGGCGATAGCCGTAGACATAGGCGTCCTCGGCCGGATCGCCGCTGGGCGCGGGCTTTTCGACGGCAGCACCCGCCCCCGCAGGAGCGGCAGCAGCAGCGGGGGCGGCCGGCTTGGTCCCGGCATTGCCCGGAAGCGTCAGCACGCCGCCGCCGTTGCCAGGGCCGCGGGCCGGGGCAGGGGAAGCGGCCGGGGCGGTGTCAGGCTCGCCGCCCTGCGCGGCCGGCGCGGCGGCGCCGCCGCCCTCCAGCGCGGTGAGCCGGCCGTCGTTGGCGCGGCGATAGGCCTCGAACGCCTCCTCCATCTGGCGCAGCTTGTACTGCGCCTGCTCGACCTGGCCGGTCAGCGTCATCTGCTGCGATTCGAGCGCGGCGACGCGCGCTTCCAGATTGGCGATCGGGCTGCCCGCGGGCGTGCCCGGCGCCTCGATCGGCGCCTGGGGCGCGGTGATCTCCGGCTCGACCTGGGCCTGGGCGCCGCCCGGGAACACCTTGCGCTGGACGGCGCGCATCTCGCGCTCGAGCTTGTTCACCCGGCCTTCGATCGCGGTCTGCGCGGTCGCGGGGACGGAAACTGCAAGGCCGGCCGCCAGAAGCGGAAGCGTCATGAGGATACGCATGTCGTGACACCCCCCGGTGGGAATTGGGAAAACTAGGGGGACCCTAATGGTCCGGCGATGCTGTCGCCAGCCTTAAGCGCGCGCGGAAAAGCCCGGGCGCGCCCAAGGCGAGCGCATCAGCCCTGGGGCGCAGCCGGCGCGGGGGCGGCCCCGGTATCGGCGGCGGCAGGCGCCGGGGTGGCGCCGCCGTCGCGGGCGCGCAGCGCCTGGGCGCTGACGCCGATGTCCTTGATCGGGCGGGCGCCGCTGCCGAGCGGGGCCACCGACGATCCGTTGATGGTGACCGTCAGCTTGTCCGGGCGGCCGACGTTGATCATCGGGCCGTTGGCATCGACGGGAACGTCGTAGCGCTCGCCCGCGGTCATCGTCTTCTGCATCAGCGTCTTGCCGGCAGCGTCATAGACGCGGACCCACACTTCGTCGGTGGCGGTGAGCGTCACCTGGCTGCCGGTCACGGGCGCGGCCGGTGCGGCAACGGCCGGGGAGGCGGCGGGCACCGGCATCACGCCGAGTTCGCTCTCCGCCGTCGCCTGCTGCGCGGGCGGCGCGTCCCCGCCGCTGAGCAGGGTGGTGCCGAACCAGATGGCGAGCAGAAGCAGGATCAGGGCACCCGCAATCAACCCGCCGGTGGCGAGGCCGCGCGAGGGAAGCCGCGGGGGTGCATGGGGCTGAAGGTCGGGCTTGGGCTCGCGCCGCTGGTAGCTGGTATCGAGCTCGCGGCGCAGATCGCGGGCGAGCGCCACCTCGTCCACGCCCACCGCCCGTGCGTAGGAGCGGCCGAAGCCCATCGCATAGGTGGTGGAGGGCAGCTGGGAGAAGTTCGACGTCTCGATCGCCTCCAGATGCCGCTGGGGGATCCGAGTACGCGCCGCCACCTCGGCAAGGTCGAGGCCCTGGGCCTCGCGCGCCTGCCGCAACCGTTCGCCTGCCGTCATCGCTGCCGGGCTCCGTTCCACGGCGCCCTCGCCCTCACCCATTCCAGTCTCCACGCGGGGAATATTCACCAAGGTCGCGCCCCCGTCTTCGGGGCAGGTTTCGGACACGCATAAACCTGTGTCAACGTCGGGACGCGCGTATCCGCCGCCGTTTCACGCCAGTTCAACCCCATTGTCGCTCGCCCAGGCGGTCAGCGCGGCCCGCATGTCGGCCGGCGGGGCCGCCAGCAGCCGCTCCATGGTTGCGGTGATGGCGGCGCGATCGAGCGAATGGATCATCGCCTTGATCGGGCCGACCGCGGCCGGCGTGATCGACAGCCGGTCGATGCCGAGGCCGAGCAGCGCCATTGCTTCGAGCGAGCGCCCGCCCATTTCGCCGCACACGGTGACCGGGACGCCGGCATCGCGGGTGGCGCGCACCACCCGGCGCAGGAAGCGCAGGATCGCCGGGCTCAGCCAGTCGTAGCGCAGCGCCAGCTGCGGGTGCGCGCGATCGGCCGCGAACAGGAACTGGGTGAGATCGTTGGTGCCGATCGAGAGGAAGTCGAGGCGCGGGAACAGCAGGTCGAGCGTCTCGGCAAGCGCCGGCACTTCCAGCATGGCGCCATAGAGGATCTCCAGCGGCAGCTTGCGCCCGCGCGAGGCGACCCAGTCGCGCTGGCGCTCGAACAGCTCTCGCGCCTGCTCGAACTCCCAGGGTTCGGACACCATCGGGAACATGACGCGCAGCGTGCGGCCGGCCGCCGCCTCGATCAGCGCGCGCGCCTGCGCCTTCATCAGCCCCTCTCGGGTCAGCGCGAGGCGCAGCGCCCGCCAGCCCATCGCCGGGTTCTCTTCCTCATGATCGCCGGTCGCGAGATAGGGCAGCGCCTTGTCGCCGCCGATGTCGACGGTGCGGAACACGACCGGGCGATCGCCGGCCACGTCGAGCACCTCGCGATAGAGCCGCTGCTGGCGCTCGCGCGAGGGAAGGGTGGAGGAGACCAGGAACTGGAATTCGGTGCGGAACAGGCCGATGCCGTCCGCGCCGGTGAGGTCCAGCGCGGCGGCGTCGTCGCGAAGGCCAGCGTTGACCAGCAGGGTGATGCGATCGCCATCGCGGGTGACGGGCGGCTCGCTGCGCAGCGCAGCAAAGGCCGCGCGGCGGCGCTGCGAATAAAGCAGCTTGGCGTCGAACGCCTCCTCCAGATCGGCGGTGGGGCGGATGACGCAATAGTCTTCCGACGCGTTGAGCAGCAGCCGGTCGCCTTCCGAGATCAGCCGGCGGACGTCGCGCACCCGGCCGAGCACCGGCACGCCCATGGCGCGGGCGACGATGGTCACGTGCGCGGTGAGCGAGCCTTCCTCCAGCACCACGCCCTTGAGGCGCCGGCGGTCGTATTCGAGCAGTTCGGCCGGGCCCAGGTTGCGGGCAATCAGGATCGTATCCTGGCGCAGGCCCAGCTGGGCGGCGGTGCCGAGCTGGCCCGAGACGATGCGCAGCAGCCGGTTGGAGAGATCCTCCAGGTCGTGCATGCGATCGGCGAGCAGCGGATCGGAAATCTCGCGCATGCGCATGCGGGTGCGCTGCTGGACGCGCTCGATCGCGGCCTCGGCGGTCAGGCCGGAGTCGATCGCCTCGTTGATGCGGCGCGACCAGCCCTCGTCATAGGCGAACATCTTGTAGGTCGCGATGACCTCTTCATGCTCGCCGCCGACGCCGAATTCGGCCTGGCTGGTGATGCGGTCGATCTGCTCGCGCATCTTGTCGAACGCGGCATAGACGCGGTGGCGCTCGGCCTCCGTATCCTCGGCCACCGTGTGTTCGACGGTGATGCGCGGCTGGTGGAAGACGGCGACGCCCGCGCCCATGCCCTCGACCAGCTTGAAGCCGTTGATGCGGGCGGTGCCGGTCGCCTGGGGGCGGCTGGCGGCGGTGGGTCCGGCCGCGTCGATCAGGTCGGCGTTGGCGATCAGCTCGGACAGCACCATGGCGACCGTCTGCAGCGCCTCGATCTCGACGTCGTCGTAGCGGCGCGGCTCGGTATGCTGGACCGCGAGCACGCCCACCGCCCGCTCGCGCCGGATGATCGGCACGCCGGCAAAGCTGTGGAAGCGCTCCTCGCCGGTTTCCGGACGATAGGCGAAGTCCGGGTGGCTCGCGGCTTCGGCCAGGTTCAGCGTCTCGACATTGGCGGCGATGGTGCCGACCAGACCCTCGCCGGGTGCCAATTTGGTGACGTGCACCGCCTCTTCGGCGAGGCCGACGGTGGCGAAGAGCTCGAACACGCCCTCCCGCAGCAAATAGATCGAGCAGACCTCGCTATCGAGCGTTTCCCCGATGATGTTGACCACGCTGTTGAGCTTGGCCTGTGCGGGGCTGCGCGACGCCATCACGTCGTGGAGGCGGGTGAGGATCTCTCGGGCGGAAGCGGCGGCCGATGCGGGCATGGGGCTGGCTACCATGCCGTTGCGCCCGACGCCATCGGCCCGCCGGAAACTTCGGTAACGAAGTGTGCAAGCGGAGCGTGCGGCATCACAGCGTCCGCACGAGGCGCACGGCCATGGCGAGCCAGGCCGGTTCGGGCACCACCTGCTGGCGGGCGCCGGCACCGGGCGGCAGCAGGTGGAGCTTGCCGTCGCTGCGGGCGAGCAGGCGGCCGAACACGAAGCGGCCGGCGGGGCGGGGGACCAGCACGTCGCGGTTCATGGCGCTTCCGAACGCGTCGGGGGCGAGGCGGGCGCACCAGATCTCGTCGCCCGCCCGATAGTCGCCGACGCCGCCGGAGACGGTGACGGCGACCAGGCTGGGATCGATCCGGGGTGCTGCGACCGTCGCGGCGCGGCGGGGCGCGGTGGCGCCGCCGGCGTCGAGGATGGCCGCCACGGCGACGTCGGGGCGGTCGGGCAGCTTCACCAGATCGGCGGAATCGACGCCCAGCGCCTCTGCGATGCGGTTGAGCCAGCCGATCGAGACGGTGCGCGTGCCCGTCTCCAGTCGGCCGATCGTCTGGGCGGTGGTGGCGGGGCGGCAGCGCAGCGCCACCTCCTCCAGCGTCAGCCCCTTCGCACGGCGCACTTCGCGAATGGCGGTGATCATCTCCGGCTCCCGCAACAAACCATATCGGTTTGTCACTGTCCTACAAACAAGCCGATGTGGCAAGGACGAGTCGCGAGGATGGAGACGAACGATGCGCGAACTGGCCGAACGCGGACTGGAAGGCGAACGGGTGGCGGGCACCCCGCCGGCGCGGGGGCGGCGCAGCGTCACGGTGAACCTGGCCGAATCGCCGCTGTCATGGCTGCGCTCCCGCGGGCTGGTGAGCCCGCGCCAGTTCGATGCGGGCGAGCAGCTGCGCGAGGATTATGAGCGGGCGTTGCTCGGGCCACAGGTGACGATGCGCTGGGATGCGGCGCCGCGCGGCAGCGGCAGCCGGGGTGCGCCCTCCGCAGGCACGCCGGGCGGACCGCAACTGTCGGCCAAGCGGCGCTTCGACGCGGCGATCGCGGCGGCGGGGCCGGGGCTTGCCGACGTGCTGTGGCGCGTGGTGTGCGCGGGCGAGGGCCTGCCGGCCGCCGAAAAGGCGCTGGGCTGGCCGGCGCGGGCCGGGCGGCTGGTGCTTACGCTGGCGCTCGATCGGCTGGCGGAGCACTACCGGCTTCCGTGAGGAAGCGGCGATAGGCCCAGCCGATGCCGATGAGCGCGAAGCCGAGGCCCAGGAAGGAGAGGATGCGCAGCACGCCTTCGAGCGCCGCGGCGTCGACCAGGAACACCTTGAAGGTGGTGGCGGTGAGCAGCAGCAGGCCGAGCAGCCGCAGGTCGGACGCTTTGGCCGTGATGCCGCGCCACAGCCAGAACAGCGACAGGCCGAGCATGGCGGCCGAATAGCCCCAGTTCTCGCCGGTCCCGAGCGGGCCGGTGAGGATACTGCCGTGGGTCGCCTGGCGCACGGTGGCGACGAGGGCCATCAGGGTGAGGGCGGCGGCGATCGGGCGGGAGCCGCGGCGGGGCGGCAGCGTCCAGAACAGCGCGGCGGCGAGCGCGAAGTGCAGCGTGGCGGCGTTCAGCAGCGGGATTGCCCCTACGGCCTGGACCACGCCGGCGGGGTTGAACACCATCAGGTCGAACCAGACGATGCGGGCGACGCCGAGCGCGAGCAGCAAGCTTGCGACGCGCGGGAGGCGGCGGTTGCGCACCAGCGCCCAGCCGGCGAGGAGCAGCGCCTGGGTGATGACCGCGCGCTCAATGAAGCCAACGGCGGCGAAGGCCGGGGGCTCGGCGATGGCGAGGGGTTGCTTGAGCAGGAGATAGGCGAGCAGCGGCACCGCGCCGCCCGCGATGGCGAGGGCGATGCGGCGGGCGCGGCCGAAGCTCTGCCGGTCGGCGAACAGGATCGCGACGAGCACGGCGGTGGGGAGGGCGAGGAAGCGCAGGATGTCGCGCAGCGGCGGCAGCAGGCGGTAGGGCAGCATCTCGCCGAACAGCGAGCGGCCGAACGCTTCCGCCACCTGGGCGAGCGGGATCAGCGCCAGCACCAGCAGCCCGAGCAGCGGCAGGAGGGTGAGGCGGCGCACCGACGCGTCGCCGGTGACACGCCCCCAGCCGGCGAGCGCGGCCATCGCGGCGGCAAGCGGCAGGGCGACCAACGCGCCGGGCACGAGCTGCTGGAGGCCGGCCGAGAGCAACGCCGCGGCGGCGAGCCCACCGCCGACGAGGCCGGTGTCCTGCGCGTCGGCGCGGTCGCGGTGCCGCCAGCTCAGCCACCCGCAGGCGCCGGCGAGCAGCAGGTCGAGCAGGCACCACAAGCCGGGGTCGAGCAGCCGGGTGGCGGCGAGCTGGGCGATGAGCACCGGTCCCGCGGTGCCAACGACGCCGAGCAGCGCCCAGCCGCGCCCCGTGCGCGACAGCAGATGGCCGGGGATGGCGAAGAGCAGCGTGGCGAGGATGGCGGCGGTCGCGGTCACGCCGGGGACGGGGCGCATCAGGCCGACGCCGAGCAGCACCAGCACGAGGCCGAGCGCGGCGACGGGCGCGGGCATCAGCTTGGGGTCTCGCCATGCCAGGAACAGCGCGGCCGCCGAAAGGACGAGGTAGAAGCCCCAGGCGAGCGGGCCGAAGTCGAGCAGCGGGGCGGCAAGCAGCAGCTGCGCGAGCCCTGCCACCATCGGGGCGGCGCGCAGCCACGGGCGCCGGATGCCGGCGGAGGGGAGCGCGAGGGTGACGCCGAGCGCGAGCGCGACGATGAAGGCGGCAACGCCACCGACCTCGTCGGCGCGGACGGCGGCGAGCAGGAAGCCGGCCCAGCCGAAGGCCGAGGCGCCGGCCGCGAGCCCGAGCCACATCCAGCCGCGCGCGACTGCCAGCCACAGCAGCGCCGCCACGAACAGACCGAGATAGACGAGCAGCGGCCCGATGCCGGCGGCGTCGAAGCCGGCCACCAAGGGCGCGGCGAACCCGCCCGCCAGCGCCATGACCGCGGTGGGCGGGCCGTGGCGAAGCGCCAGCCCCAGCGCGACGCCGCTGATCGCGAGCATGATCGCGAAGCCGGCGATCGGGCTCACCAGATCGTAGGCGGCGGCCGCGAGATAAAGGGTCGCATAGGCGCTCGCGATGCCGGCGCCGGCAAGCACCTGGGCGATGCGCGGGTCGTCGCGGGTGGCGGGCAGGCGGCGCGCGACTTCGCCGCCCGCAAGCAGCAGCAGTGCGAACAGCCCCGCGAGCGCGGTGCGGATGCCGGGGGTGAGCAGGCCGCTCTCGATCGACAGGCGCACCAGGAAGACGCCGGCCAGCACCAGCGCGGCGCCGCCGACCCAGACCGGCAGGCGGCCACCGACCAGCGCCTCGAAGCTCGGCATCTCGAAGCGGGGCCTGGGCGGGGCCTCGGGTTCGGGCGGGGCCGAGAGGGTGGTGGCAGGCGCAGCGGGGCGGCGGACGACCGCGGGTTCTTCGCGGCGCTCGACCGGGGGTGGTGCTGCGAGGGGCGCTTCGGCGCGCGGCTGGAAGCGTGCCTCGACCAGCGCCTCGCGGAGGTGCTCTACCTCGCGCTCGACCGCCGTGAGCCGGCGCCACATCAGGACGAGCGCGGCGACGATGCCGGCGAACAAAAGCGTCATGAACAGGTCCACGCCCGTGTTGTGGCACAGCTGTGCTCCCAAGTCCGCACGCAATCGCGTGGACGCGGGCAGCGGCTCGCCTATATGCGCCGGCGTCCTTCAGGAGTGCCCAGCCATGCAGATCGCGTTCGTCAAATGCCACGGGTCGGGCAACGACTTCCCGCTGGTGGATGCGCGCGAGCTGGATCTGCCGGAAGACGCCTGGGTGCGATTGGCGCGAGGGCTCGCCGATCGTGGCGGGCCGGTGGGCGGCGACGGGCTGCTGCTGCTCACCCGCGGCGATGCCACACATGCGTTCGGGATGCGCATGTTCAACTCCGACGGCAGCGAGGCGGAGACGTGCCTCAACGGCGTGCGCTGCACCGCGCGGCTGGGGTTCGAGCGGCTGGGGATCGCGGACGCGCGGGTGCTGCTCAAGACCAGCGATGCCGAAGCGCGGCTGCAGCCGGAGCTCGCGCCGGGCGTCACCACCATCCGCACGCGGGTGGGGCCGGTGTCGACGCGCGCCGCCGACGTCGGGCTACGGATCGCGGAAGCGCAAGTGATCGATGCGCCTATCGCGGGACTGCCGAGCGCGCGTGCCTTCACGGCGGTGGCGATGCCGAACCCGCATCTGGTGACGTTCGTCGACCAGGTGGACGAGGCGGAGCTGGTGGCGCTGGGGGACTGGTGCGAGGCGGCACCCGCGCTGCTCCCCGCGCGCGGCAACGTCAGCTTCGTGGAGGTGCGGGGCGACGAGGACGCGCTGGCCTTGTTCGTGCGCACCTATGAGCGGGGCGTGGGCCTCACCAACAGCTGCGGCAGCGCGATGGCGGCGTCGACCTATGCGGCGGCGCGGACGGGCCGCATCCCGTTCGACCGCGAGACGCGCGTGTTCAACCGTGGCGGCATGGTGCGGGCGAGCGCGACCGAGGCTGCCGAGGTGACGATCGCGGGCAATGCGACGTTCGAGTGGGACGGGCGGATCGGGTTCGATCCTGCGACCGGCACCTTGGGTGAACTGGAAGTGGTTGCGCGGCGGCCTGACGAGATTGCCGCGTGGGAGGCGATGCTCGCGGGGCTCTGAACTCGCCCGATCCCACCGACACCGTGTTCCTGCGCAGGCAGGAACCCAGGGCCGAGCAGAGCAACGCCTGTTGGCGTTCGGAACCCTGGGCTCCTGCTTTCGCAGGAGCACTGGAGGAGGCGGCGTGCGGGTTCACCCCCGGGCGCAGCAAGGCAGCATCGGGTGAGGCTCCATTCCTGAAATTTCTCGCAAGCATCGAAACGCGCAATAAAATGTTGCGAACGCCGGCGCTGCTGGCGTAGGGGCGGCGCGATTTCGTTGGAAAGAGTGTCATGCCCGCATATCGTTCGCGTACCACCACCCACGGCCGCAACATGGCCGGCGCCCGCGGCCTGTGGCGCGCGACCGGGATGAAGGATTCGGACTTCGGCAAGCCGATCATCGCGGTGGTGAACAGCTTCACCCAGTTCGTGCCGGGGCACGTCCACCTCAAGGATCTGGGCCAGCTGGTCGCGCGCGAGATCGAGGCGGCGGGCGGCGTCGCCAAGGAGTTCAACACCATCGCGGTCGACGACGGCATCGCCATGGGCCACGGCGGCATGCTCTATTCGCTGCCCAGCCGCGAACTCATCGCCGACAGCGTCGAGTATATGGTCAACGCCCATTGCGCCGACGCGATGGTGTGCATCTCCAACTGCGACAAGATCACGCCCGGCATGCTGATGGCGGCGCTGCGCATCAACGTGCCCGCGGTGTTCGTCTCCGGCGGGCCGATGGAAGCCGGCAAGGTCGTGGTGAAGGGCAAGAAGCGCGCGCTCGACCTGGTCGACGCGATGGTGGTCGCCGCCGACGAGAGCTACAGCGACGAGGAAGTGGCCGCGGTCGAGCGTTCGGCGTGTCCCACCTGCGGCAGCTGCTCGGGCATGTTCACCGCCAATTCGATGAACTGCCTGACGGAGGCGCTGGGGCTGTCGCTGCCGGGCAACGGATCGACGCTGGCCACCCATGCCGATCGCGAGAAGCTGTTCCGCGAGGCGGGGCACCTGATCGTGGATCTGGCCAAGCGCTGGTACGAGCAGGACGACGTGACCGCGACGCCGCGCGGCATCGCCACCATGGGCGCGTTCGAGAATGCGATGAGCCTGGACATCGCCATGGGGGGCTCCACCAACACGGTGCTCCACCTGCTGGCGGCCGCGCACGAGGCGGGCGTCGACTTCACCATGGCCGACATCGACCGGCTGTCGCGCCGGGTGCCGTGCCTGTGCAAGGTCGCACCCGCGAAGGCCGACGTGCACATGGAGGACGTCCACCGCGCGGGCGGCATCATGTCGATCCTGGGCGAGCTGGAGCGCGGCGGGCTGATCGATGCGAGCCTGCCGACGGTGCATGCGCCGACCATGGCGGACGCGCTGGCGCGCTGGGACATCGGCCGCACCAACAGCGAGGAGGTGCGCGACTTCTTCCGCGCAGCCCCCGGTGGCGTGCCGACCCAGACGGCGTTCAGCCAGTCCGAGCGCTGGGAAGATCTCGACACCGATCGCCAGAGCGGCGTGATCCGTTCGACCGAGCATCCCTTCTCCAAGGACGGCGGCCTGGCGGTATTGTTCGGCAACCTCGCGCCCGAGGGCTGCATCGTGAAGACCGCGGGCGTGGACGATTCGATCCTGACCTTCCGCGGGCGCGCGCGCGTCTATGAGAGCCAGGATGCGGCGGTGGCGGGGATCCTGGGCAACCAGGTCGAGGCCGGCGACGTGGTGGTGATCCGCTACGAGGGGCCCAAGGGCGGGCCGGGGATGCAGGAGATGCTCTACCCGACCAGCTATCTGAAGTCGAAGGGGCTGGGCGCGGCGTGCGCGCTGATCACCGACGGGCGCTTCTCCGGCGGCACCTCCGGCCTGTCGATCGGCCATGTCTCGCCCGAGGCCGCCGAGGGTGGGCTGATCGCGCTGGTGGAGACCGGCGATCCGATCCTGATCGACATTCCCAACCGCGGCATCCGCCTGGACCTGGACGATGCCGTGCTCGCCGAGCGGCGCGCGGCGATGGAGGCGCGGGGCGCGAAGGCGTGGAAGCCGTTCGGGCGCAAGCGCGAGGTGTCGCCGGCATTGCGGGCGTATGCCGCGCTCACCACCAACGCTGCGCGCGGCGCGGTGCGCGACGTGAGCCAGGTGGAGGACTGAGGCGCGAGAGCGGCGTCGTGTTCGTACCCCGGCGAAGGCCGGGGTCCAGTTGCGGTGGTGCTCGATGTGTCGCGCGACCCACAGCCGCCTTCCCAACTGGGCCCCGGCCTTCGCCGGGTACGGTCTTGCTTTGGAATGGCAGTTCGACACAGCTTCTCGCACACCCTTCCCCGGCCTCGCGGCCTCGGCTAGACCCGCGCGGATGACGCCACCCCTGGACTGCCCCAGCGAAGGCCGCTTCGACGGCGCCGAACACCGGTTCGCCCTGCGCGTCTATTTCGAGGACACGGACCTGTCCGGCGTGGTCTACCATGCCAACTACCTGCGCTACATGGAGCGGGCGCGCTCGGACATGCTGCGGCTGACCGGCTGCGACCAGCGCGCCGCGTTCGAGGCGGGCGAGGGGGCCTATGCGATCCGCGACCTGCACATCCGCTATGCGAGCCCTGCGCGGCTCAACGACGCGCTGGTGGTGGTCAGCCGCATGACGCAGTTGCGCGCGGCATCGGTCGTCATTCATCAACGAGTAATGCAGGGTTCGGTGTTGGTAGCCGAAGCGGAGGTCGAGGTGGCGTTCGTGGCACCATCGGGCACCCCGCGTCGGCATCCGCCGGCCTGGCGGCGCACGTTCGAGACCCTGATCTGGAAGGAAAGCTGAGAGCCTGATGGACGTTCTGGTAAATACCGACGCGGCCTCCATGTCGCCGATTGGCTTGTTCATGCAGGCGGACTGGGTCGTGAAGTTCGTGATGCTGGGGCTGTTGGCCGCCAGCATCTGGACCTGGGCGATCATCCTGACCTTCCTGGGCCGGCTGCGCCGCGTGCGCCGCGATACCGAGGCATTCGTCGAGGAGTTCGAGCGGACCGAGGACATCGACGCGTTCCACAAGAAGCACGTGACCGGCAAGAGCGCCGTCGCCCACGTCTTTGTCGCGGGCGTGCGCGAATGGCGCCGCTCGACCGCGAGCACCACGATCGACCGCGACGGCACGCGCGAGCGGCTGGCGACCAGCATGGGATCGGCCGTGGCCGAGGAAGTCGACAAGCTTTCGGACCGGCTGAACGTGCTGGCGACGATCGGCTCGGTCGCGCCGTTCGTCGGCCTGTTCGGCACGGTGTGGGGCATCATGCGCAGCTTCACCGGCATCGCCCAGGCGCAGAACACCAGCCTCGCGGTGGTGGCACCGGGCATCGCCGAGGCGCTGTTCGCCACCGCGATCGGCCTGTTCGCCGCAATCCCCGCGGTGATCGCGTACAATCGCTACAGCCACCGCATCAACCAGGTGGAGGCGCGGCTCAACCGCTTTGCCGACGCGTTCCACGCGACGCTAAGCCGCCAGCTGGAAGGCGTGGACTAAGCCCATGGCGATGCAGCTTCCGTCCAGCCGCGGCAAGGGCCGGCGCACGCCGATGGCGGAGATCAACGTGACCCCGCTGGTCGACGTGATGCTGGTGCTGCTGATCATCTTCATGGTGACGGCGCCGCTGCTCACCACCGGCGTGCCGGTGAACCTGCCCGACAGCCGCGCCAAGGGGCTGGAGCAGGAGCAGGAGCCGGTGCAGCTGTCGCTCGCCGCCGATGGCAGCATCTATTTGGGCGACACGCCCGTCAGCGAGCAGGCGCTGCCCGAGCAGCTGGCGCGCATCGTGGGCAGCCAGCCGGCCGGTGCCGAGCCGCGGCAGGTGATGCTGCGTGCCGACACTGCGCTCGACTATGGCCGGGTGATGCGCGTGATGGGCGAGCTCAACCGGGCAGGGCTGAACCGCGTGGCGCTGGTGTCGACGCAGGGGGACGCGCCCTGATCGTGCGGTTGCCAACGGAGGTGCGGCGATGAGCCGTACGGAAAAATGGGCGCTGGGCGGGGCTGCGATCGGGCATGCGCTGCTGTTCGTCGGCCTGTCGCTCGTCTGGAAGGGCGAGCAGCCCAAAGAGCTGAAGATGTCGCCGCCGATCGACGTCAGCCTGGTGGACGAGGTCGCGCTGGAATCAACCGCGCCGGCCGAGACCGAAGCGCCCAACCAGTCGGTGGCACCCGAGCAGGGCGCGCCGGAAGACGCGGCCCCTCCGGAAGAGACCGCGCCCGAGCCGGAGCCCCAGCCCGCGCCTGCGCCCCCGGTGCCGCAGCCCAAGCCCGAGCCCCGGCCCGAGCCGAAGCCGGCGCCCAAGCCGCAGCCGGCACCAAAGCCCGTGCCCAGGCCGCAGCCGCCCAAGCCCAAGCCGGCTCCGGCCCCCAAGCCTGCGCCCAAGGCACCGGCAAAGCCCGCGCCCAAGGCCGAGCCGAAGCCGGCGGCAAAGCCTGCCGCAAAGCCCGCCCCGGCGAAGCCCGCAGCGGCCGCCGCCAAGCCCAAGGCGGCACCGGCGAAGGGCAGCGGCACCGACGCGGCGGCAAAGGCAGCCAAGCCGCGCGGATCGCGGCTGGGCGCCGACTTCGCCAAGAGC
Source organism: Sphingomonas sp. MJ1 (PH-R8) (assembly GCF_048058635.1). Classification (NCBI taxonomy): domain Bacteria; kingdom Pseudomonadati; phylum Pseudomonadota; class Alphaproteobacteria; order Sphingomonadales; family Sphingomonadaceae; genus Sphingomonas; species Sphingomonas sp. MJ1 (PH-R8). Next base: position 16,091 of record NZ_JBBEFX010000021.1, on the reverse strand, counting down.
CTGGCCGACACGGCAGCCGAAAAGGGCAAGGGCCAGACCGCGCGTGCGGCGCAGGTCGGCGCGCAGTCGCTCGCCGGCCTGGCCGCGGCGATCAGCCGCCAGGTCCAGCCGTGCGCCAACCGGATCACCAATCCGGGGCCGGGCGCCAACCGTATCCGCTCGCGCATCAACCTGCAGATGGCGAAGGACGGCAGCCTGACCGCGCGTCCCAAGCTGATGGGCCAGTCCGGCGTCGACGACGAGAACGGCCGCTATGCGCAGCGCGTGGGCGAACTCGCGGCGGCGGCGATCATCCAGTGCGCCCCCTTCGAACTGCCCGACGAGCTGTACGAAGGCGGGTGGAAGAACATCACCATCAACTACAAGCTGCCCGGCTGACGGAGAGAGCCATGCGTATCCCCTTGTCCCGCCTTGCCACGCTTGCGTTGGCATCCCTCAGCTTCGGCCTTGCCGCGGCGCCCGCCCATGCCCAGGTCGAGGTCGACATCGAAGGCGGCATCTCCGACCCGATGCCGATCGCGGTGCCGGTGATGCCGACCCCCAGCGACGTCGGCACCGCCGCCGGCCAGACCAGCGCGCTCGGCCGCCAGCTGGCCGAGGTGGTGGCGAACGACCTCAAGAACTCCGGCCTGTTCACGCCGCGCGGGCCGCAGGGCATTGCCGCCGTGCCGTTCGCGCAGGCGGCCGCTCCGGACTTCGGCTATTGGGCCGGCACCCAGGCGCAGGCGCTGGTGCAGGGCTTCGTGCGCGCCAATGGCGACGGCACGCTGACGGTGGGCTGCTACCTCTACGATGTGTTTGCGCGCACCGAGCTGACGCGCCAGGGCTTTGTGGTGACGCCGGCCGAATGGCGCCGCGCGGCGCACAAGTGCGCCGACACCGTCTACACCCGCCTGTCGGGCGAGGGGCCCTATTTCGACAGCCGCATCGTCTACGTCTCGGAGACGGGGCCCAAGGGCAAGCGCATCAAGCGCCTGGCGATCATGGACCAGGATGGTGCCAACCACCGCTTCCTGACCAACGGCCAGTCGATCGTGCTGACGCCGCGCTTTGCGCCCAACCAGCAGTCGATCGTCTACATGAGCTACCAGAACGAGCGGCCGGCGATCTATGTCTATGACATCGCTTCCGGCCAGCAGCGGCTGCTGGTGCGCAACGCCAGCCTGACCTTTGCACCGCGCTTTTCCCCGGACGGGCGCTGGGTGATCTTCTCCATGGCGCAGGCGTCCAACACCGACATCTATCGCGTGTCGGCGTCGGGCGGCACGCCGCAGCGGCTGACCAACTCGCCCGGCATCGATACCGGCGGCAGCTATTCGCCAGACGGCAGCCGGATCGTGTTCGAAAGCGATCGTTCGGGCACGCAGCAGCTCTATGTCATGAACGCCGATGGCTCCAACCAGCAGCGCATCAGCTTTGGGTCGGGCCGCTATGCGACCCCGTCGTGGAGCCCGCGCGGCGACCTGATCGCGTTCACGCGCCAGGGCGGCGGCAGCTTCCGCATCGGCGTGATGAGCCCGTCGGGCGGCGGCGAGAAGCTGCTGTCGGACGCGTGGGGCGACGAGGGGCCGAGCTGGTCGCCCAACGGCCGCGTGCTCACCTTCTTCCGCGCGTCGCAGGGCGGGGCGGGCAAGGCAGACGTGTGGTCGGTCGACCTCACCGGCCAGAACGTCCGCCGCATCCCGACGCCGCTCGACGGGTCGGATCCGAGCTGGGGGCCGCTGCGCCCCTGACGGGCGCGGCACCCGCAGGGCGGGCGTCCCAGAACCAGGCTTTAGCACTTGCCGCCGCATCGGGTTGTGGCGGAATATACATCTGTAATCGAGGAGACAGCTGATGGCGAAACTGACGAGCAAGTTGATCGTGGCGGCGGCCCTGGTGGCGACGGCCGGCTGCGCCAAGAAGCGCCCGGAAGTGCTGCCGCCCGCCCCGGGCGAGACCGCTGCGCCGGTCGACGGCACCGGCACGGGCGGCCAGACGGGCACCGGCGTGGTTCCGGGCAGCCGCGAGGACTTCCAGCAGTCGGTCGCGAGCGACACCGTCAACTTCGCGCTCGACAGCTATGACATCGACCCGCAGGCGCGCTCGATCCTGGACAGCCAGGCGTCCTGGCTGCAGCGTTATCCGAACGTGCGCATCACCATCGAGGGCCATGCCGACGAGCGCGGCACCCGCGAATACAACCTGGCGCTGGGCGATCGCCGTGCGAACGCCGCCTCCAACTATCTGGCGGCACGCGGCGTCGCTGCGGCGCGGATCACCACGATCAGCTATGGCAAGGAGCGCCCGCTGGCGCTCGGCTCGGACGAGAGCTCCTACGCGAAGAACCGCCGCGCAGTGACCGTCGTCCTCCAGTAACCTCCAGCCGCCGCCGGAACCGGGCTGGTTTCGGCGGCGTTCCCCTTGGGCATGAAGCCCGTCCAGCCGCCTGCCATCCGCGATCCGGTCGATCTCGTCACCGCAAAGCTGCACGCCTGGGTCAACGGCTTCTTCCTCCAGCTTCCCAACATCGTCGCCGCGATCGTGCTGCTGCTGGTGGCATGGGGCGTCGGCAAGGCGATCGCCTGGGGCATCCGCCGGGTCGGTCGACGGCGCCACCGCCTGGACTTGAGCGCGGTGCTGGGTTCGCTCGCCTTCGGTGCCGTCATGGTGGCCGCGCTGCTGCTGGCGGCGACCATCGTCTTTCCCAGCGTCAAGCCGGCGGACGTGCTCGCAACGCTTGGCATCGGATCGGTCGCGATCGGCTTTGCCTTCAAGGAAATCCTGCAGAACCTGTTTGCGGGCCTGCTGCTGCTGATGCGGCGGCCGTTCCGGCGCGGCGACCAGATCGTCATCAAGGACTATGAGGGCACGGTCGAGCACATCCAGAGCCGCGCGACCCTGATCAAGACCTATGACGGCAGGCGCGTCATCATCCCCAATGCCGACCTCTATATCTCGCCGGTGATGGTCAACACGGCCTTTCCGGTGCGGCGCGAGCAGTTCGACGTCGGCATCGGCTATGGCGACAAGCCGTCCCATGCCGCCGAGCTGTTCCTGGAAGCGATCCGCAAGGTGGAGGGCGTGGTCGCGGACCCGGCGCCCGAGGTGCTGCCCTGGGGCCTGGACGACAATTACATCACCCTGCGCGCGCGCTGGTGGACGGAATCGAAGCGCACCAGCGTGGTCCACATCCGGTCGCGCGTGGTGCTGGCGCTGTACGAGACGGCGATCGAGCATGGCATCGACCTGCCGTTCCCGACCCAGATGGTGCTGTTCCACGACCAGACCGAGGAGGCCGACGGCGACCGTGCCCGGCAGCGCGAGGGCTGGCCTGCGGGCGGGCGGGCGCCGCGCCCGCGGCGGCTTCGGCGGCGGGAAGGTGCCGCCGACGAGGGGACGCAGGAAGAGCGCGTCGTCACGGAGGGTGCGCGGGAGGAGCGCTGAGCGCTGCGTCTCTGCGTACCCCGGCGGAGGCCGGGGCCCAGTTGCGGCGCCGTTTCGGTTTCGCGCACCTACAGCCGCCTTCCCAACTGGGCCCCGGCCTTCGCCGGGGTGCGGTGTCGTGCGGGGCGGGCGCCCGCCAGGATCTCGCGGGTGGGAATGGGCTGAGCAACGCAGGAGCCCAGGGTTGCTCGCGCTCCCCTTGTTGTCCCGCACCAATCCCGCTTGCGTTCCTGCCGACCTGATATAAAAGTGATATCACATTAACACGGAGGCGGAGATGGCATCGGATCGGGTGGTGCGGCAGAGCCTGGAGCGGCCGGCGACGACGTACAACGGCTTCGTGATGCTGCTGGTGGGGCTCGGACTGATCGTGCTCGGCGCCGTGGGGGCGCTCAACGCGCCGGTGCATCCCTGGGGCATCGTGCTCCTGAGCGTGGCGGGGGTCGCGCTGCTGCTGGTATCCTGCGGCTTCTACCTGCTCCAGCCCAACCAGGCGGCGGCGATCCTGCTGTTCGGCGACTATCGCGGCACCGATCGCACGACCGGGCTGCGCTGGAACTGGCCGTGGCTCACCAAGTCCAAGATTTCGGTGCGCATCCACAACATCACGTCCGAGCGGCTGAAGGTGAACGACCTGCGCGGCAACCCGATCGAGATCGCGTCCAACGTCGTGTGGCGCGTTGCCGACACCGCGCAGGCGCTGTTCGACGTCGACGACTATAAGGCGTTCGTGATGGTGCAGATCGAGAGCGCGGTGCGCGCGATCGGATCGCGCTATCCGTACGACGACTTCACCCATGAGGAGATGACGCTGCGCGGCAACGCCGACGTGGTGAGCGAGGAGCTGCGCGTCGAATTGCAGGAGCGGGTGGCGAGCGCGGGCGTGCAGGTCGACGAATGCCGGCTGACCCACCTCGCCTATGCGCAGGAGATCGCCCAGGCGATGCTCCGCCGCCAGCAGGCGGAGGCGGTGATCGCGGCCCGGCAGAAGCTGGTCGAGGGTGCCGTCTCGATGGTCGAGACCGCGCTCGCCCAGCTATCGGAGAAGAACGTGGTCGAGCTCGACGACGAGCGCCGCGCGGCGATGGTGTCGAACCTGATGGTGGTGCTCTGTTCGGAGCGCGACACCCAGCCGGTCGTGAACGCAGGCTCGCTGTACCAGTAACGTGGCTGCGCCCCCGAAAAAGGCGTTCCCCCTGCGCCTCGATCCCGCGCTCTATGCGGCGATCGAGCGCTCGGCGGCGGGCGAGTTGCGCAGCGTCAACGCGCAGGTCGAATGCCTGCTGCGCGAGGCGCTGGCGAAGCGGGGCGTGAAGCTTGCCGATCCCCAGCCGGTGCGCCGCGGCCGGCCCCCCAAGGAGAGCGATCATGGCGAATGAGCAACGCGGGCAGGACGACGTCTGGTTCGCCCCCAAGCGCTTCGGCTATGGCGCCGGCTGGCCGATCGCATGGCAGGGATGGGTGCTGCTGGGCGGCTATCTGGCGATGCTGCTGCTGGGCTCGCATTATGTGGCGCCGAAGCATCCGATCGGCTTCGGCATCTTCGTGGGCGTGCTGACGATCGCCGTCCTCGCCCTCTCCGCCGCGCACACCCGCGGCGGGTGGCGGTGGCGCTGGGGCGGCGACGACGAATAGCCGGGCTTTGCACCACCCGCGTCCGGAAGGGCTTGCCCGTGCCGCCGCCCCGCCCGAGAGGGGGCTGGAGGCAGCGAGGGGAAGCGCGATGTGGATCGAGGTGGTCGGCTGGTCTGGATCCTTCCTGATCCTGCTCGCCTATGCGCTGCTGTCGACCGGCCGGCTGGATGCCCGCGGCGCGCCGTACCAGCTGATGAACGTCGCCGGTGCGCTCGGCATGGCGATCAACGGCTGGGCGCACGGCGCGCTGCCGAGCGTGTTCAACAATGCCATTTGGATGGGCATCGGCCTGCTCGCGCTCGCAGGGCTGCGCGTCCGGCGGGCCTGACCCCCGTCCTCAGGCGGCGCGGGTCGGGGACGGTAGCAGCGCGTCGAAGGCCTCGACCGGCATCGGGCGGCCGTAGAGATAGCCCTGGGCGACCGTGCAGCCGCACTGGGCGAGGAGGTCGCGCTGCGCCTCGGTCTCGACACCCTCGGCGATGACCTCGATCCCGAGCATGCTGCCGAGGAACGCCAAGGCGGTGACCACCGCTGCATCGGCCTTGTCGTCGACGAGGTCGCGAACGAAGCTGCGGTCGATCTTGATGCGGCTGATCGGATAGTGCTTCAGCACGCTCAGCGAGGCATAGCCGGTGCCGAAGTCGTCCAGCGCGACGCCCACCCCCTGGTCGCGAAGCACGCGCAGGGGGGCGAGCATGGTCTCGTCTTCCCGCAGGATGATGTTCTCGGTCACCTCCAGCTCCAGGGCGCTGGGGGGAAGCCCATGGCGGTCGAGCTCGGCGCGAACGCGCTCGGCAAGCGTGCCGTCCCGGAACTGCGCGCTGAACAGGTTGATGCCCAGCACGAAGCCGGGGGCGCCCGCATGCCAGCGGGCGGCTTGGCGGCATGCCGTCTCCAGCACCCAATGGCCCACGTCATGCGCGAGACGCCCGGACTCCAGCGCGGGCAGGAAGGCGTCGGGCGTCAGCAGCCCACGCTCGGGATGCTGCCAGCGCAGCAGCGCTTCCGCGCCGAGCAGGGCGCCGTCGGCCAGCCGGACCTGGGGCTGGTAGAAGAGCCGGAACTGGCCCTGGTCGAGCGCGTCGCGCAACTCGCCCTCGAACGCGCGGCGGTGCAAGGCCGCGCTGCGCAGCGCGGGCGTGTAGAAGCGCTGGCAGTGCCGCCCCTCGCTCTTGGCCTGGTACATGGCGAGGTCGGCGGCGGAGAGCAGGTCCTCCGCATCCGTGCCGTCGCCTGGATAGGTGGTGACGCCCACGCTGGCGCTGACATGCACGTCCTGCCGCTCCAGTGCGATCGGGGCCGAGACCGCCTGCGTCAGCCGATCGGCGATGGTGGTGGCATGGGCGCGCGGATCCGCGCCCGGCAGCAGGATCGCGAACTCGTCGCCCCCGAGCCGGGCGACCGTGTCGAACGGCCGGACGCAGTCGAGCAGGCGAGCGGCGATCGTCTTGAGCACCGCGTCGCCGGACGAATGGCCGAGCGTGTCGTTCACGTCCTTGAACTGGTCCAGGTCCAGCATCAGCAGCGCGAAGGGCTCGTCGCGCGCGACCAAGGCCGAGGTGCGGTCGAGCAGCGCGGCGCGGTTGGGAAGCTCGGTCAGGGGATCGAAATGCGCCATGTGGAACAGCCGGTCCTCGGCCGCGCGCCGCTCCGTCAGGTCGCGCATGATCGATCCGAACGCCGCATGCGGGCCCTCCGACCACATCGACAGGGAGAGTTCGATCGGGAACTCGCGGCCGTCCTTGTGCAGCGCGACCAGTTCGACCTTGCGCCCGATCAGCTTGGTGGTGCCGCCGTGGGCGGCACGCATGAGGCCACCGTCGTGCAGTCCCCGCGCCTTGGGCGGCACGATGATGTCGATGTCCTGCCCCTCGGCCTCCTCGGCAGTGAAGCCGAACATGGCTTCAGCCCCTGCGTTCCAGAAGCTGATGCGGCCATGATGGTCGGCGACCACGATCGCGTCGGGCGTGGTTGCGGCGATGTTGTGGAAGCGCGACTGGCCGATGGTGCGCGCGATCTCCAGGCGGCGCACCTCGAGCCGGTTCATGACGATCGCGGCAAGCGCCGAGAGGTTGGCGCGATCCGCATCGGTGAAGCGGCTGCGGGGGCGCGGGTCGATCAGGCACAGCGTGCCGATGCCATAGCCTTCCCGCGTGCGCAGCGGCGCCCCTGCATAGAAGCGGATGAAGGGCGTGTCGGTCACCAGCGGATTGTCGGCGAAGCGAGCGTCGGTGCTCGCATCGAGCACGACCAGTTCCGCCTCATCGGCGAGCGCATGCGCGCAGAAGGAAATTTCGCGCGGGGTCGTGGAGATGTCGGTGCCGACGGCCGCCTGGAACACCTGCCGGTCGTCGGCGACGAAGGAGACGGCGGCGCTCGCGGTGCCGAAGACGCGCGATGCCAGCCGGGTGATCTCGTCCAGCCCGAGGTCCACGTCGGGCCCAAGCGCGTCATATTCGGCGAGCGCCGCGAGGCGTTCTTCCTCATTCCACAGGAGCGGGGGCAGGCGCATGCGGTCTCCGGCCGACGTTGGGAGACCGTTATACGGTTCAAAAGGCTAAGGTTCCGTTAGCCACGCTGCGTGCCCGGCCGCGCGAAACGCAGCCGGGCAGCGCGCATCACGCCTCGCCGAAGACGCGGGCGAAGATCGTATCGACGTTCTTGAAGTGATAGTCGAGGTCGAAGCGCGCATCGATCTCCTCCGGCGAAAGCGCGGCGGTGACTTCGGGATCGGCCTTGAGCAGGTCGAGCAGCGACAGCGCGCCGTCCGATCCCCACACCTTCATCGCGTTGCGCTGGACGAGGCGATAGGCGTCCTCGCGGCTCACGCCCGCTTGCGTCAGCGCCAGCAGCACGCGCTGCGAGTGGACCAGCCCGCCCATGCGGTCGAGGTTCTTCTGCATCCGCGTCGGATAGACGAGCAGCTTGTCCATGACGCCGGTGAGGCGTGCGAGTGCGAAGTCGAGCGTGATCGTCGCGTCCGGGCCGATGTAGCGCTCGACCGAGGAGTGCGAGATGTCGCGCTCGTGCCAGAGTGCCACGTTCTCCATCGCCGGGATGGTGGCGCTGCGGACCATGCGGGCGAGGCCGGTCAGGTTCTCGGTCAGCACCGGGTTGCGCTTGTGCGGCATCGCCGACGAACCCTTCTGACCGGGCGAGAAATACTCCTCGGCCTCGAGCACTTCGGTGCGCTGGAGGTGGCGGACCTCGGTCGCGAGCCGCTCGATCGAGGAGGCGATGACGCCCAGCGTCGCAAAGAACATCGCGTGGCGATCGCGCGGGATCACCTGGGTCGAGACGGGCTCCACCGAGAGGCCGAGCTTGTCCGCGACATAGGCTTCGACCCGCGGGTCGATGTTGGCGAAGGTGCCGACCGCGCCGGAGATCGCGCAGGTTGCCACGTCCGCGCGCGCCGCCACCAGGCGGGCGCGGTTGCGCGCGAACTCGGCGGACGCCTCGGCCATCTTGAGGCCGAAGGTCACCGGCTCGGCATGGATGCCGTGGCTGCGGCCGATCGTGGGCGTGAGCTTGTGCTCATAGGCGCGGCGCTTGAGCACCTCGAGCAGCCGGTCGAGATCGGCGAGGAGGATGTCGGACGCGCGGGCGAGTTGGACCGCCAGGCAGGTGTCGAGCACGTCGGACGAGGTCATGCCCTGGTGCAGGAAGCGCGCTTCGGGGCCGGTGCGTTCCGACACATGGGTCAGGAAGGCGATGACGTCGTGCTTGGTCTCCGCCTCGATCGCATCGATGCGGGCGATGTCGAACGGGCCGGCGGCTTCGTGCGCCGCCCAGATCTTTTCGGCAGCTTCCTTGGGCACCACGCCCAGTTCGGCGAGCGCATCGGTGGCGTGGGCCTCGATCTCGAACCAGATGGCGAAGCGGGTCTCGGGCGACCAGATCGCGGTCATCTCTGGGCGGGCGTAGCGGGGAACCATGCGGGTCTGCCTGTCTGGAGTTTCGGTTGGCCGCCGAATGCCAACGCTTTGCCCCCGAGTCGAGCGGAAAAGCCGACAAGATGTCGTCTAAATGATGACCGGCTAGTGGTGAAAACCAAGAATTAATGCCTATATTCTTCTCACAGCCAGAAGCGCTGCGCCGACACTGTGTCGGTGCGCGCAAACATCGGAAATGGAGGCTGAAGATGTTGAAGCAGATTCTTCTGATCGGTGCGATGACGGTTGCTGCGCCTGCACTGGCGCAGACCGGCCAGACCACACCGGGAAGTCCGTCCGCAGGGATGGGGACGCCGGGTGCGCAGCCGCAAAGCTTGCCCCCGACGGCGACCACTCCGGGCACGACGCAGGCAGCGCCGCAATCGGCGCCGGATGCGCAGTCGTCTGCGGCCGCCACCCCGTCGCAGATCGCACAGGTGGTCGAGCAGGATTTCCCCAAATATTCGGGCGGCAAGGAGACGCTGACGCAGACGCAGTTCGGTGCCTGGATGGCCTCGCTGCGCTCGGCGACGGAGCCCGGCGCCACCGCCGACAGCCCGCAGATGAAGACCTGGATCACCCAGGCCTTTGCGCAGGCGGACACCGACAAGTCGAAGTCGGTGACCAAGGCGGAGCTGACGAGCTTCCTGACCAGCGCGGCGGGCTGACCCCGCGCCGGGTGACCCAAGCACCCCATTCCGGCCTCCTTCCCCTGGGCCGGTGCCGGCCGCCGGACGTCTGTCCGGCGGCCGTTTGCGTTGTTGAGTGGGCGCTTTGCCGTGGGTGTGGAGCGTCGGTATTCGGACCGGAGCGCCAGATTTGCCGGAAGCAGGGTGAACGGTCCGCGCCCCTGCTGAGACGCCCCCCAGCTGGACCCCGGCCTTCGCCGGGGTACGGGATGGTTTGCCGATCAGACGCGCCCACCCGCGCCGACTTCCTACCCTTGTGCCTTATTCGTACCCCGGCGGAGGCCGGGGCCCAGTTGCGGTGATCTGGCGTGGGTACGCGACGCGTGCGCTTCTCGTGACTTCACCTGCGGGAACCCCGCCGTCCCTACATCAGCCCCTTGGCGCGCAGGCTGGTATGGCCTTGGGTGCCGACGACGATGTGGTCGTGCACGGCGATGTCGAGGTGCTTGGCCGCCTGCATCACGATGCGGGTGAGGTCGATGTCGGCGCGGCTGGGGGTCACGTCGCCGCTGGGATGGTTGTGGACCAGGATGATCGCCGCCGAGCCGAGCTCGATCGCGCGGCGGATCACTTCGCGCGCATAGATCGGCGCCTGGTCGATCGAGCCCTCCGCCACCAGTTCGTCGCGGATCAGCATGTTGCGGACGTTGAGGTGCAGGACGCGCACCCGCTCGATGCTGTGATAGGCCATTTCGGCGTGCAGATAGTCGAGCACCGCCTGCCAGTTGGACAGCACCGGCCGCGCCGCCATCTCGCCGCGCAGCATGCGGATCGCCGACGCATGGGCGATCTTGAGCGCGGCGACGGCGGTGTCGCCCATGCCGGGCACGCGGGCGATGGCGCGGGGATCGGCCGACAACAGCCCGCCCAACCCGCCGAACTCGTGCAGCAGCGCCTTGGCGAGCGGCTTGGTGTCGCGGCGCGGGATCGCCAGGGCGAGCAGATACTCGATCAGCTCATGGTCGAGCAGCGCTTCCCCGCCGTCGTCGAGCAGCCGGCCGCGCAGGCGTGCGCGGTGGCCGGTGCCGTCGGTGCTGGGCCCAGGCGGGGCGGATGCGTTCATGGCGCGTTGAGGCTAGGCGGTGCAGACGCCGGGTGCAATCGTGGTGCTTGACCCATCCGGAGGGGGCCGTAACGATCGCTGGCGATGGGAGAGTGGCAATCCGCGTGACGCCTGGGACGATCGACACGCCGGATGACCTGCCCGGGCGGCGGCGCTGGTCGCGTCGCAGGCGCGCGGCGCTGGCGGTGGCGCTCGTCCTGCTGCTGGCGCTGGTCGCGCTGTGGTTCAACCGCCGGCCGATCGCCGACAGCTTCGTTCGCCGCGCGCTTGCCGACCGGGGCGTGCCCGCCCGCTACAAGATTTCCGACCTGAGCTTCGGTCGCCAGCGGCTGACCGACGTGGTGATCGGCGACCCCCGCAACCCGGACCTCGTCGCCGACTGGGCGGAGCTGCGCACGCGCATGACGCTGCGCGGGCCCGAGGTGATCGGCGTGCGGGTGGGGCGGGTGCATCTGCGCGGGCGGCTGGTGGACGGCACGGTGTCGCTGGGCGCGATCGACAAGCTGATGCCGGCCCCTTCGGGCAAGCCGTTCGCACTGCCCGAACTCGACGCGCAGATCGGCGACGCGCGCATGCGGCTGGAGACGCCGGGCGGCGTGGTGGGGCTGAAGCTCACCGGCAGCGGCCGGCTCAACGACGGGTTTTCGGGCAACCTCGCCGCGGTCTCCGATCGGCTGGGAATCGGCGATGCCTGCACGGCCGGGCAGCTGCGCGCGGCCGTCGCGATCCGGATCGCCGACGCGCGGCCGACGATTGAAGGGCCGGTACGGGCCGGATCGCTTGCGTGCGGCGACACGCGCCTGACGGGGCTTGCCACTCGCATCGACCTGACGCTCGGCGAGCGGCTCGATCGCTGGCAGGGGCGCGCCGAGCTTGCCGCCACCGCAGTGGCGGGCGCCGGCGCCCGAGTGCGCGGCGTGAAGGGCCGGCTCGATTTCACCGGCAGCGCGCGCGACACGCAGGGCAGCGCGGCGCTGGAGAGCGGCGCGTTCGCCGCGGCCGGGATCGGCGGCGAGGCGCTGGCGATCGACGGCCGCTACCGGATCGGGGCGGAGCAGGCGTTCCAGGGCAGCGCGCGGGTGCGCGGGGCCGCGTTGCCGGCGGCGGTGCTGCGGCAGGTCGCAGGGCTGGGCACGGCCGGGGCGGGATCGCCGGTCGGGCCGCTGATGGCGGCAATCGCCAAGGCAGGCGTTGCCGCCGGCCGGCGATTCGACGCGGGCGCAGAACTGGACGCCACCAACGGCGCCAAGGGCGGGCGGGTCGTGGTGCGGCGACTGTCGGGACAGGCCGCGAGCGGCGCGCAGGTCGTGCTCTCGGGCGCCGAGGGCGTCGCCTATGGCTGGCCGGACGGCAGGGCATCGCTCAACGGCACGCTGACGATCGGCGGCGGCGGCTTGCCGGAGGCGGCGATCCAGCTGGCGCAGGCGCAGCCGGGCGGCGGCGTCACCGGCGCGGCGATCGTGCGGCCCTATGCGGCGGGCGGCGCGCGGCTGGCGCTCACCCCCGTGCGCTTCACCCGCGCACGCGATGGCAGCACCCGCTTCGACACCCAGGCGACGCTGAGCGGACCGCTGGCGGACGGCCGCGTCGACGGGCTGGTGGTGCCGCTGTCGGGGCGCTGGGACGGGGGTGCCGCGGTGGCGGTGAACCCGGACTGCACGACCGTCGCGTGGCAGCGGCTGGCCGTGTCCTCGCTGGTGCTGAACCCTGCGCGGCTGCGGCTCTGTCCCACCGGCAGGGCGCTGGTGGCGGTGAACCGCGCCGGGTTGGGCGGCGGCGCGCGGCTGGGTGCGACGCGACTTGACGGACGGCTGGGCGGCACGCCGTTAACACTGGCGATGCGCGGCGGGCGGCTGGACCTCGCCCGCCTCGACTTCGCGCTCGACGGCGTGGAGAGCCGGCTGGGGGCGCCGGAGCGGGTGACCCGGATCGACGCGGGTCGGCTGGAGGGGCGGATCGCGGGCGGCGGCGTCGGCGGGCGCTTTGCGGACGCGGCCGGGCAGATCGCCAACGTGCCGCTGCTGCTGTCGGGCGCGGCGGGCGACTGGCGCTTTGCCGGCGGCGTGCTGAAGCTCGCCGGCGGGCTGAAGCTGGACGACACCCAGACCGGCGAGCAGCGCCGGTTCGAGACGATGGCGAGCGACGATGTCGCGCTCACCCTCGCGGGCAACACCATCGCCGCGACCGGCACGCTCAAGCATCCCGCCAAGCAGGTGACGGTGGCGACGGTCGCGATCACGCACGAGCTCGGGACGGGGGCCGGCACCGCCGACCTCAAGGTGCCGGGCATCGCCTTTGGCGACGATTTCCAGCCCGAGGAGCTGACGCCGCTCACCTTCGGCGTGATCGCCGATGTGAAGGCCGTCGTGTCGGGCGACGGGCACATCGCCTGGAACGGGCAGGGCGTGACCAGCACCGGCACGTTCCGCACCGAAGACGCCGAGCTTGCGGCGGCGTTCGGCCCCGCGACCGGCATTTCGGGCGAGGTCCACTTCACCGACCTCCTGGGGCTGGTGACGGCGCCGAACCAGCTGCTCACCATCGGCGAGGCCAATCCGGGCATCCCGTTCAAGGACGGGCAGCTGCGCTATCGGTTGATCCCGGAGCAGCGCATCCAGATCGAGGGCGGGCGCTGGCCGCTTGCGGGCGGCGAGATGGTGCTGGAGCCGACCGTGCTCGACTTCTCGCCGCAGAAGGACCGGCGCATGACCTTCCGTGTGACGGGGGTGGATGCGGGCCTGTTCCTCCAGGAGTTCGAGTTCAAGAATCTCAGCGCCAGCGGTACCTTCGACGGCGTGCTGCCGATGATCTTCGACCAGCGCGGCGGCCGCATCGAGGGCGGGCGGCTGGTGGCGCGCGAAGGCGGCGGCAACATCGCCTATGTGGGCGAAGTGACCAAGGAGGACGTCGGCTTCTGGGGCAATCTGGCGTTCCAGGCGCTGAAGAGCCTCGATTATCGCAACCTCACGCTGGAGATGAACGGGCCGCTGGCGGGCGAGATGATCACCGCGATCCGCTTTGCCGGCGTGAGCCAGGGCGAGGGCACCAGCTCCAACTTCCTGATCCGGCGACTCGCGCGGCTGCCGCTCGTCTTCAACGTTCGGATCAAGGCGCCTTTCCGCCAGCTGATCGATTCGGTGCAAAGCTATTATGATCCGGGCCGGCTGATCGAGCGCAACCTGCCCGCGCTGATGGAAGCGCAGGAGCAGCAGGGCGGGGCGCCCGCGCAGCAGCCGTCGGCACCGACGGGGGCGACCCCGCCCGTTCAGCCCCCGGAAAGCGACGATAGACCATGAACAACACGATGAGGCGTGCAGATGCATAGGTGGATGGCGGCGGCGCTCGGCGTCGCGACCGTAGCGGCGACGGGCGGGTGCGTGAACGTGAGCGCACCGGACAAGCCGATCGAGATCAACCTGAACATCAACATCACGCAGGAAGTGGTGTACCGTCTGGATGGCGAGGCGAAGAGCCTGATCCAGCAGAACCCGGGGATTTTCTGATGCGCAAGGGAATGAAGATCGTGTTCGCGGCCGCAGCGGCGGTGGCGGTCACCGGCATGGCGGGCGCTGCCTGGGCGCAGCGCGACCCGGCCTATGAAGCCGCGCGCGAGGCGGGGCAGGTCGGCGAGCAGCCCGACGGCTATCTCGGGATCGTCGGCAGTGCCACGCCGGAGCTGCGCGCGCTGGTCAACAGCATCAACATCAAGCGCAAGGCCGCCTATACCCGCGGCGCCAGCAACGGCGCGACCGTGGAGCAGTTCGCCTTCGTGTCCGGCTGCAACCTGATCGCCAAGACCCGGCCGGGCGAGAAGTACAAGGGCCCGGACGGCAGCTGGAAGACCCGCGGGGCCGGCGCGCCGGAGCGCGACCCGCGCTGCGTCTGATTGCCTGAGCCGCCGTTTCCGCGGGAACGGCGGCGGACCGGCCGCGCCCGGGCGTCTGCGCCCCATTGTCGACCGCCGCTCCGAGGCGTAGATTTCGCGCTGTGCCGCCAAGGCACCGGCCGAAACTGCGGCCGAATGGGGGGAGGGGCGAAATGGCACCGGCGCAGCTGAGTGTGATCTTCTTTTTGCAATTGTTCGCGATCGTCGCGGTCTCCCGCGGCGTGGGCTGGCTTGCCCGGCGCTACCTGGGACAGCCGCAGGTCGTGGGGGAGATGATCGCGGGGGTCATCCTGGGCCCGTCGCTGTTCGGCCTGCTCGCGCCCGATCTCCAGGCGATGCTGTTCCCCAAGGAGGCGCGCGGCATCCTCTACGCCGGCGCGCAGCTGGGCGTCGGGCTCTACATGTTCCTGGTCGGGCTGGGCTTCCGCGCCGATCACTTCCGCAGCAATGCCGGCAGTGCGGCCGCGGTGTCGCTGTCCGGCATGGCGGCCCCGTTCCTGGTGGCGGTGGCGATCACGCCCTGGCTGATCGGCGTCCCTGGACTGTTCACGCCCAGCGTCACGCAGATGCAGGCGACGCTGTTCATGGGCGCGTGCATCGCCATCACCGCCTTTCCGATGCTGGCGCGCATCATCCACGAGCGCGGGCTTTCGGGCACGCCGCTCGGCACGCTTTCACTGTCGGCCGGTGCGATCGACGATGCGGGTGCCTGGACGGTGCTGGCGGTGGTGCTCGCGACCTTTGGCGACGGGCCGATGGTGGCGGTGAAGGCGATCGGCGGCGCGATCCTCTTCGCCGTGGTGGTGCTGGGCCTCGGGCCGCGGCTGCTGGCACCGCTCGGCCGCCGGGCGGAAGCGCGCGGCGGGATTGCGCAGGGTGATCTCGCGATCGCGCTGATGCTGTTCCTGGGCGCCGCCTTCGCGATGGACGCGGTGGGGATGCACGCGGTGTTCGGCGGCTTCCTGCTGGGCGTGGTCATGCCGCGCGGGGTGTTTGCCGAGGGGCTGCGCCGCCAGCTGGAGCCGGTGACGGTGGTGCTGCTCCTGCCGATGTTCTTCGCCTTTTCCGGCCTCAACACCCAGCTGACTCTGGTCGACAACCTGGGGCTGCTGGGCGTCACGCTCGCGATCCTGGCCGCGTCGGTACTGGCCAAGGGCGGCGCCTGCTGGGCGGCGGCGCGGCTGACCGGGCAGGACAATCCGACCGCGCTCGGTATCGGTGCGCTGATGAACGCGCGCGGGCTGATGGAGCTCATCATCATCAACATCGGACTGCAGCGCGGGATCATCGGCCCGGCGCTGTTCTCGATCCTGGTGCTGATGGCGATCCTGACGACGCTGATGGCGTCGCCGCTGTTCGAGCTGGTCTATGGCCGCCGCGCCCGCAGCACCGGTGCGCTCGGCACGCTGTCGGAGGAGGAGGGGATCAGCGCGCGCGAGGCGGTCGCCGCGCGCTAACCC
>NZ_JBBEFX010000020.1:0-62421 GCF_048058635.1 Sphingomonas sp. MJ1 (PH-R8) | reverse complement strand
CCCCCCCCCCCCCCCCCCCCCCCCCCCCCCCCCCCCCCCCCCCCCCCCCCCATCACGCCAGATGTGTATAAGAGACAGTCCTTGGGGCGGCTGCGTGCGGTGGCGCCGCCGCCGGTCTTCGGCACCTCGGGGTCGCCGGCGGCCTGGGTCTGGGGCGGATCGGGGGTGATGTCGAAGACGGGGGGCGCAGCCTCGGGCGGCGGCGGCGGCAACAGCCGCGGCGCCAGCGTCAGCAGCATGATCAGGATCAGGACGTTGATCCCGACCGCCAGCAGCAACGCGATCGTGCGGGGCCGGCGGGACGCGCGATACGACGAGATGGGATCGGACGCCGCGCGCATTGCTGGCGCGCCTACACCGCGCGCGCAGGCGCCGCAATCATGTGTTGGAGGCGGCTCCGGGGACGCGTGGCGCCCCCGGGCTTGCAGGTCAGCGGATCGGCGAGTTCGGGTCGAGCCGCATGTCGAGGTAGCGGTCCACGCTGCCCATCAGCTCCGGCATCTCGTGCTCGAAGAAGTGGTTCGCGCCCGGGATCACGTCGTGGTGGATGGTGATGTGCTTTTGCGTGCGCAGCTTGTCGACCAGCTTCTGGGTCGCGGCCGGCGTCACCACCTCGTCCGCCTCGCCCTGGATGATGATGCCCGAGGACGGGCAGGGCGCGAGGAAGGTGAAGTCGAACATGTTCGCCGGCGGCGCGATCGAGATGAAGCCGCGGATCTCGGGGCGGCGCATCAGCAGCTGCATGCCGATCCACGCGCCGAAGCCGAAGCCGGCGACCCAGGTCGTCTGCGCCTCCGGGTGGAAGCTCTGCACCCAGTCGAGCGCGGAAGCGGCGTCCGACAGCTCGCCGACGCCGTTGTCGAACGTGCCCTGGCTCTTGCCGACGCCGCGGAAGTTGAAGCGCAGCGTCGCGAAGCCGCGGCGCTGGAAGGTCTTGTAGAGCTCCTGCACGATGCGGTTGTTCATCGTGCCGCCGGCGTTGGGATGCGGGTGGAGGATCATCGCCACGGGTGCGCGCGGGCGCGGAGCGGGGGCAAAACGACCTTCGAGGCGCCCTTCCGGGCCGGGAAAGATGACTTCGGGCATGGGCTTCCTGCCGAGAGAAATGGGGCGCGCGGTTGGGCGCAGCAAGCTGCGCGCTATATAGGCGGCAGGCTTTCCCGCGCAATCGGAACGATTCTTGGCCGAACGACTCTATCTGGACCATGCCGCAACAACCCCGACGCGACCGGAGGCGATCGCCGCGGTGGTAGAGGGCATGGCGCGCTGGGCGAACCCCTCGTCTCCCCATGCCGAAGGGCGCGCCGCGCGGCGCATGTTGGAGGATGCCCGCACCCGCATCGCGGCAGCGCTCGGCTGGCGGCACGAGGTGATCCTCACCAGCGGGGCGAGCGAGGCGATCGCGCTGGCGCTCGGGCGGGCAAAGGGCGTGCGGATCGCCGTGTCGCCGACCGAACACGACGCCGTCCTGCGCGCCGCGGGCGATGCGGAGCGGCTGCCGGTGGATGCGACCGGGCAGGTCGCGCTGCCCGATCCCTCCGGCGAACGGCGGCTGTTCGCGATCCAGGCGGCCAATTCGGAAACGGGCGTGCTCCAGCCGCTCGACACGCTCGCCACCGAGATTCGCGCACGCGGGGACCTGCTGTTCGCGGACTGTGCGCAATCGGCGGGCAAGCTCCCGCTGCCCGACGCGGACCTGATCGCGGTGTCCGCGCACAAGCTCGGCGGGCCGCCGGGCATCGGCGCGCTGCTGGTGCGCGACTTCGCGGCCCTCGAACCCACGGGCGGCCAGGAGCAGGGCTATCGCGGCGGGACCGAGAACCTGCCCGGCGTCCTCGGCTTCTCGGCCGCGCTGGAAGCGCCGCGCGACTGGCTGGAACAGGCGACCGAATGGCGCGCGACCCTAGACGCGGCGGTGATCGCGGAAGGCGGGGAGGTCGTGGCCGGGGAGGCACCCCGCCTCGCCACCATCGCCGCCTATCGCATGCCGGGCGTCGCCTCCGCCGCGCAGCTGATCCGCTTCGACGGCAGCGGCATCGCGGTGTCCGCCGGCAGCGCCTGCTCGTCCGGCAGCCTCAAGCCCAGCCACGTGCTCGGGGCGATGGGCTGGGAAACGCAGGCGGCGCGGGAGGTGGTGCGAGTGAGCTTCGGCTGGAACACCCGTGCCGAGGACGTCAGCCGCTTCGCCGTCGCCTGGACCGCGATCGCCCGCGAAGCGCGGGCGCGGGCGGCATGAGCTACCTCGACTATCAGGCGACGACCCCGCTCGCCCCTGAGGCACTGGCGGCGATGCTTCCCTGGCTGGAGCGCCAGCACGCCAACCCGCACTCTCCGCATCGCGAGGGCCGCGCCGCCCGCGCCGCGGTGGAGGTAGCGCGCGGACAGGTGGCCAGGCTGCTGCCGGAGGGCGGCCGCGTCGCCTTCACCTCCGGCGCCACCGAGGCGCTCAACTGGGCGATCCAGGGTACCCAGGGCCCGATCGTGACGCTCGCGACCGAGCACGCCGCCGTGCTCGACACCGTCGCTGCCGAGGCGCGGAAAGGCCGGCCGGTCACCATCCTGCCCGTCGGCAGCGACGGCCGCATCGATCTGGACGAAGCCGCCCGCGCGATCCGGCCCGGCACCGGCCTGGTGGCGGCGATGCTGGTCAACAACGAGATCGGGGTGATCCAGTCGATCGCGGAGCTCGCCGCACTGGCCCACGCCGCCGGCGCGCGGTTCCTGTGCGATGCGGTGCAGGGCTACGGTCGGGTGCCCATCCCCGACAGCTGCGATCTGGTCGCCGTCTCCGCCCACAAGATCCACGGGCCGAAGGGCATCGGCGCGCTGTGGGTCCGCGACGGCGTGCCGCTCGCGCCGCTGCTCCACGGCGGCGGTCAGGAGGCGCCGGGACGTTCCGGCACGCTCTCGCCCGCATTGTGCGCCGGCTTCGGCGCCGCCGCCCGGCTCGCGGTGGAGCGGCACGACGACGCGGCGCACGTCGCCCGCCTCGCCCAGGCGGCACTGGCAGCGCTCGGGCCCGATTGGCGGGTGAACGGCTCGACCGAGCACCGCTACCGCGGCAACCTCAACCTGCGGCGCGCAGGGCTCGATGTGGCGCGGTTGATGAGCGACCTGCGCGACATCGCCTTCTCCGCCGGCTCGGCCTGTGCCAGCGGGTCGGGGCGGCCGAGCCACGTGCTTCGCGCGATCGGCCTGTCGGACGCGGAGGCGCGATCGAGCATCCGCATCGGCTTCGGCCGCACCACCAGCGAGGAGGAATTGTTGAACGCCATCACCCGGATCGACGCAGCGGCGCGCGCGCAGAAGGTGGCGGCATGATCGTCCGCTTCATCGGCGTCGACGGCACGGTCGAGGAAGCGCGCGGCGCTGCCGGCGATCGGCTGCTCGATCTGGCCCAGGCCTATGGCCAGCCGCTGGAGGGCACCTGCGACGGGCAGATGGCCTGTTCGACCTGCCACGTCATCGTCGCCGCCGAATTCGCCGACCTGCTGCCGCCGCCTTCGGAGGAAGAGGAAGACATGCTCGATTTCGCCCCCGGCGCCACGCGCACCAGCCGGCTCGCCTGCCAGATCACGCTCACCGACGCGCTCGACGGCCTCACCGTCCGTATGCCCGGCCAGCAGGCCGACGCGAGGCGGCGCTGATGCGGCGGCGCGAGTTCGTCGCCGGCGCCGCGGCCGCGGTGCTGCTGCCGACCTGGCTGGAGGCGCTGGGCAGCGCCGCCTTCGCCGCGCCCGCCGATCCGCTCGCGGCGATCGCGAGGGAGGCAGGCGGCCGGCTCGGCGTGTCGGTGCTGGACACGGGCACCGGGCGCCGCCTGTGGCTCGACCCGCTGGCCCGCTATCCCTTGTGCTCGACCTTCAAGGTGCCGCTTGCCGCCGCGATCCTCGCGCGCGCCGATCGTGGCGAACTCGACCTCCAGCGCCCGATCCGCTTCACGCAAGGCGATCTCCTGGACTATGCCCCGGTGGTGCGTGAGAACCTGCCCCGCGGGCAGATGACGCTCGCGGAGCTATGCGCCGCTGCCGTCGAGTGGAGCGACAATGCCGCCGCCAACCTCCTGCTGCCGCAGCTCGGCGGGCCGTCCGGCCTGACGCGCTTCCTGCGCTCGGCAGGCGACACGATCACCCGGCTCGACCGCGTCGAGCCCGAGCTCAACGACTACAAGCCCGGCGAGCTGCGGGACACGACGACGCCGATGGCGATGACGACGCTGCTGGCGGCGCTGCTCACGGGCGACGTGCTGGAGCCGGCCTCGCGCAAGCAGCTGACCGACTGGATGATCGGCTGCCGCACCGGCGACAAGCGGCTGCGCGCCGGTCTCCCCAAGAGCTGGCGAGTCGGCGACAAGACCGGCACCAGCGGCAACGGGCAGGCCAACGACATCGCCATCGCCTGGCCTCCGAACCGCAAGCCGATCCTGATCGCCTGCTACCTCGACGCGCCCGGGATCGCGCCGGAGAAGGCGGACCAGGCGATTGCCTCCGTGGGATCGCTGGTGGGGCAGCTGTTCGCCTGACGCCGACCATCCTGTTCCCGACACCCGTTTGCCTCGAGTAGCCGTCGAGCTTGTCGAGACGGCGTATCGAGAGGGCGCCCGCGGTGGCTCTCTCGATACGGGCTCTCGACAAGCTCGATCCCTACTCGAGACAAACGGCTTTGGGAGAGGGGGGAGATGGCGGCGCGGTGCTGTCTGCGAAAACCGTCGCATCCCCCTTGCCGCAGCCCCCTGCCATCGTCCAAACGCCCTGCCATGACCGTTGCCGTCGACATGGGAACCGATCCGGCCGGCAAGCCGGTTCCGATTGATCTCGAAGAACTTCTCGCCACCCGTCTGCTGGTTCAGGGCAATTCGGGCTCGGGCAAGTCGCACCTGCTGCGCCGCCTGCTCGAACGCAGCGCGCGCCACGTCCAGCAGGTCGTCATCGACCCGGAAGGGGACTTCGTCACCCTGTCCGCCGCCTATGGCCACATCGTCATCGATGCGGTCGACCACAGCGAGCGCGAGGTGGCGAAGTTCGCCGCCCGGGCGCGCGAACATCGCGCCTCCGTCGTGCTCAGCCTGGAAGGGCTGGAGGCGGAAGGCCAGATGCGGTGCGCCGCCGCGTTCCTCTCGGCGCTGTTCGATGCGCCGCGCGAGCATTGGTATCCAGCGCTCGTCGTGGTGGACGAGGCGCAGCTGTTCGCCCCCACCACCGGCGGCGAAGTGGCGGAGGAAGTCCGCCGCGCGTCGCTGTCGGCGATGACCAACCTGATGTGCCGCGGCCGCAAGCGCGGCCTTGCCGGCGTGATCGCCACCCAGCGCTTGGCAAAGCTCGCCAAGAACGTCGCGGCCGAGGCGTCCAACTTCCTGATGGGCCGCACCTTCCTCGACATCGACATGGCCCGCGCAGCCGACCTGCTCGGCATGGAGCGTCGCCAGGCCGAACAGATCCGCGACCTTCAGCGCGGCACCTTCCTCGCGCTCGGCCCGGCCGTCACGCGCAGGCCTGTGGCGGTGCGGATCGGCGCGGTCGAAACCTCGGCGCGCAGCGGCAGCCCCAAGCTGACGCCGCTCCCCTCCGGCCAGGTGGCCGACATCAAGGACCTGTTGCTCGCCCCCGTGGAGGAGATGCTGCCGCTGCCGATGCCGGTTCGCCCGGCGCCGCCTCCCGAAGAGGTGATGGCGGCGATCGAGCGCCCGGCCGGGCCGATCGCCACCCCGGCGCTCCCCGAGCGTTCGGAAGAGGAGACCGACACGATCATCGCCGACGTGCTGCGCGCGATCCTGTCGGACGACGACGCGGCGCAGCGCCCGGCGGCGATGCTCTACCAGGACTTCGGCGTCCGCTGCCGCATGGCGGGGCTGTCGCGCCCGCCGCTCGACCTGCCGGGCTTCACCCGCCGCCTGTCGTGCGCCCGCGCCGGCATCTTCGAGTCGCCGGAAGCCGAGTGGGGCGACGCGCTCCAGCTCGCCGCCTCGCTGCCCGACGACATGCTCGGGCCCTTCCTGCTGATCGCCCGCGCCGCGCGTGCGGGGGAGCCGTGCCCGAGCGACGAGGAGATCGCGCGCACCTATGGCACCAGCTCGATGGGCCGGGTGAAGCGGCTGGTCGCCTATATCGAAAGCCGCGAGCTGTTCGTGTGCCGCACCGACCTGTCCGGCCGGAGATCGATCACGCTGCCGCACCTCGGCTGGACGACCGAAGCGTCCGAAGTCGCGGCGTAACGCCCACGCTCCGTCGTATCCCCGCGAAAGCGGGGATCCAGGGCCAAGCAGAGAAACGGCTGATAATGCCTGGTGCCCTGGGCTCCCGCCTTCGCGGGAGCACGGAGAATGTGTCAGGAGCAGCCTGACTGTCGCCACCCACACCCGTACCCCGGCGAAGGCCGGGGCCCAGTTGGGAAGGCCGCTGTGAGGCGCGATCCGGCCAGATCGTCCCACCTGAGCCTTCGCCGGGGTACGCTCGCGGCGCCCCTACAACCCCAGATCCGCCGGCCCGAACGCATGCGGCAGCAGCTCCGACAGCCGATGCTCCTCGACCGCATCGCCCTCCGCACCTGCGCAGAATACCCGCAAGTCCCGCCGCCCGATCTGCGCCGCCTCGTTCAGCACCTGGCGGCAGCGCCCGCACGGCCGCACCGGCACGTCCCCGGTTGCCACGCCATCGACCATCATCCCGCCGATCACGGCCACCTCGGCGATCTCCCCCAGTCGCCCCTGCGCGCTGGCGGTCGCAACGGCCACCGTCTCCGCGCACAGCGAGAGGCCGTAGCTCGCATTCTCGAAATTGGCGCCAGTGATGACGCTGCCGTCGGTCATGCGCAGCGCGGCGCCGACCGCAAAGCGCGAGTAGGGCGCGTGGGCGTTGCGGGCGGCGGTGCGTGCCGCCGCGATCAGGGCTTCGGTCTCGGTCATGGTGCAACGACATCCCAATGGACGGGGCGGTCGACGCCGTCGATCCGCCGGATGGTGCTCGCCTGCCACATCCGCCACGGGCGTGCCAGATAGAGGGGCGCGAAGAACTCCTGGGCGGCCCACAGCGGCCGGTCGACCGCGCCGCTCACCGCATAGGCCTTTTCGAACGGCTCGGAGACCTTGAGCAGCATCGGCGAACCGGTGTGGTGCTCCACCACCTCCAGGAAGCGGCGGATGCCGGCAAGGACCTGCGCGCGCTCCGGGCGACGGGCGCAGCCTTCGTCCAGTTCCAGCTCCAGCACCGTCGGCAGCGCGTCGATCGCGCGCGGCACGAAGGTGACGAACGCGTCCGCCTGCGCCTCCGCCGGCCGGCACAGCGAGAACTGGTGGATCACGCCGCGGCGGATGCCCGCGTCCCCCAGCGCCGCCCAGTTGGACTGGAACAGCCGGTCGCGCCGCGTGCCGTCGCCGATCGCGCGGACATAGGCGAAGTCCACGCCGCGGGCGCGCGCCGTCAGCCAGTCGACCGGCCCGGTCTCCTCCGAGACGTCGATGCCCTGCACCGGATATTCCCCCGTCGAGGGCCGCCAGTCGGTCGCATAGTGCCAGCCCGCGGCCCCCGCGAGGCACAGCGCCGCCGCGATGGCGAGCACCGCCTTCAAAACCCGCATTCCCTGAATTCAACCCCTGATGTGCAGCACGCAGATGAGCGTGAAAAGGCGGCGCGCCGTATCGAAATCAATCTCGATCTTGCCGCGGAGCCGCTCGATCAGCAGCTCGGCGCCTTCGTTGTGGAGACCCCGGCGCGCCATGTCGATGGTCTCGATCTGCTGCGGCGTCGCCTGGCGCAGCGCCTGGTAATAGCTGTCGCAGATCGCAAAATAGTCGCGGATCGGCCGGCGGAAGCGGGCAAGGCCCAGCACCAGCGTCTCCAGCGGGCTGTCGTCGGCGCGGCGGATGTCGATCGCCAGCCGCCCGTCCTCTACCCGCAGCCGCACGCGGTACGGCCCGGCATAGCCGTCGGCATGCACCCGTTGCGGCGCGAAGCGGTTGCCCTCCAGCAGGTCGTAGATCGCGATCCGCCGTTCCTGCTCGACGTCCGCGCTGCGCCAGAGAATGGTGCGCTCGTCGAGCGAGACGTCGATGATCCGCGGATCGGCCATGGTGGAGCAGCGCTTAGCCGTTTGGCGCGCCTTGGCAACGCCCAAGCCGGCAAAACGCACCTGTCCACAGATGTTTCGCTTAGGGTCGCTTGAGCTTGGCCGCCGCGTCTGGGAAAAGCAGGTCCATGGCCACACTTGCACATATCGGCGGCTCGTCCGCTCCGTCCCCGGCTGCGCGCCTCCCCCAGAACGTCGAGGCGGAAGCGGCACTGCTGGGCGCGATGATGATCGACAACCGGCTGGCCGACGACATCGTCGAGCGACTCGAGCCGGACCATTTCTTCGAACCGGTCCACGCCCGCATCTTCGAAAAGATCCGCGACGTGCGCCGCCAGAACATGCTCGCCAACCCGGTCACGCTGCGCCCGTTGTTCGAGGATGACGCCGGCATGCGCGAGCTCGGCGGTCCGGGTTATCTCGCTCAGCTCACCGGCAGCGGCGCGGGCCTCTTGGGTGCCAAGCAGTTCGCCGAGCAGATCTACGACCTCGCCCAGCTGCGTGCGCTGATCACCGTCGGCACGACGCTCGTCGAAAACGCGCTCGACACCAGCCAGACGATCGACCCGCGCAAGCAGATCGAGCAGGCCGAAGAGGCGCTGTTCCGCGTCGCCGCCGAGGGCACCACCGCCAACACGGTCAAGAGCTTCGCCCAGGCGACGACCATGGCCGTGCAGATGGCCGACCGCGCGCTCAACTCGGGCGGTGGCCTGTCGGGCGTCACCACCGGCCTCGACAGCATCAATTCGCGGATCGGTGGTCTCCACCATTCCGACTTGATCATCCTCGCGGGCCGTCCCGGCATGGGCAAGACCTCGCTTGCCACCAACATCGCCTTCAACGCCGCGCGCCGCTTCATGGACGACCAGCGTGCCGGCGTGGAAAAGGGCAAGTCGGTCGGCGCGAAGGTCGCCTTCTTCAGCCTGGAAATGTCGGCCGACCAGCTCGCCACCCGCGTGCTCGCCGAACAGTCCGGCATCAGCTCCGAAGCGTTGCGCATGGGCAAGATCAGCAAGGCGGAGTTCGTGAAGCTGGCGGACGCCGCCGCCGACCTCGAATCGCTGCCGCTCTACATCGACGACACCGCCGGTCTTTCGATCAGCGGCCTGCACACGCGCGTGCGCCGTCTCCACCGCCGCCTGGACGACCAGCTCGGGCTGGTGGTGGTCGACTATCTCCAGCTGCTGCAGGGCACCGGCCGCTCCGACAACCGCGTGAACGAAATCTCGGAGATCAGCCGCGGCCTGAAGACGCTGGCGAAGGACATCGGCGTGCCGGTGATCGCGCTCTCCCAGCTCAGCCGTGCGGTGGAGCAGCGCGAGGACAAGCGCCCGCAGCTCTCCGACCTTCGTGAATCCGGCTCGATCGAGCAGGACGCCGACATGGTGTGGTTCGTGTACCGCGAGGATTATTACGTCGCCGCCAAGGAGCCCAAGCGCCCGCGCGACGGCGACGATGCGCGCGTGTTCGAGGATCACGCGAAATGGGCGGTCGACATGGAGCGCGTCTACGGCCTCGCCGAGCTCATCATCGCCAAGCAGCGTCACGGCGCCACCGGCAAGGTCACGATGAAGTTCGAGCCGACGATCACGCGCTTCAGCGACTATGTCGGCGAGAACTACGGCAGCTTCGACAATGAGTGACGCGGACGGGCAGGGCACGAGCGACCGGCTGATCCTGATCGACCCGACGAGCACCGATCCTGCCTACCCGGACGCGCACTATTTCTGCTTCGACTGCATCGTGATCGAAGGCGTCCTCGCGGCCTATCCACAGCTTCGCGAGCGCCTCGACATCGAGCACGTCGCCTGGGCCCGCCCCCGCGAGCGGGTGGTGGCGCTGGTAGGGGAGGCGCACCAGTCGCTTCCCCTGCTGATCCTCGCCGACGACGCGCCCGCGGCGCTCGCGACGGGCGAGGCCAACGGCCTACGCTTCGCCGACACCCGCGACGCGATCCTGGAGGCGCTGGCGGTGCGGCACGAGATCCCACGCCGGCATCCGTAAGGGGGCGGCAGTAGCCGAGGGAGGCCGTCGCCACCTCGGAAACACGTCCGCTAGCCCCGGCACCCGCTAGGTCCAGTCACCGTCCCAGGCCGCAGGCGTACCCCGGCGAAGGCCGGGGCCCAGCTGCGGCGCCGTCAGACGTGCGCGCACCACCGTTCCAGCCGCCCCGGCAACCGGGCCGCCGCGACACCCGCAACAGCGCCATACCGTCGTATTCCTGCGCAGGCAGGAATCCAGGGCCAAGCAGAACGACTGCTCGCGGCGTCTCGCAACCCTGGGCTCCTGCCTGCGCAGGAGCGCGGTGAGGGTTTGAGCGAAGACCGCGGCACCCCACGGGCCAGCCGCGGTATTGTCGAAGTCAGCATGCCCCGGCACCATCATCCCAACTGGGCCCCGGCCTCCGCCGGGGTACGTCGTTTCGCTTGGGGCACGTGTCGGCTGCCCACAGACATCCGGCATTCTTGGACGCCGCGGAGGTGTCCCTCCACAACTTATCCACAGCTTGTGCAGCGATCATTCACCGATCTCTGCCCGTATTAGCGCACGCCCTATCCACAGGTTATCCGCAGTGTTTTGCACATCCTGTCCACAACCCGTCCACAAGCTTGCGCACGACCAACGCACAGCCTGTCCACCGCCAAATTCAACCCGCGATCCGCGCCGGACCAACGCGTCGCTCACCGGCTGCCAACAGCTTATCCACAGGCTCGCCCACACCAACAGGCGCGCGAACGCGCTCTCGCAACCACGAGAGCGCCGACCGTTCAGAAGGATACGCAAACGCCCCCAGCCTCCCGCTTCTGCGAGAGCACTGAGGGCGCGAGGGGGAGACGCAGCGCGGCCTGGCCGCGGCCGGTCAGAAGACGGGCTGGTTGGGGTCGCCGTCGGGAATGGGGGTGTGGATCCCGCATTCGGTCTTGTTCCAGCCGCTCCAGCGGCCCGAGCGCGGGTCTTCGCCCGGCGCCACCTTGTTGGTGCACGGCTGGCAGCCGATCGACGGATAACCCATCGCCACCAACGGGGTCACCGGCAGGTCGTGCGCGGCGAAATAGGCGTCGAGCTCTTCCTTGGACCAGGTGATCAGCGGGTTCACCTTCAGCCGGTCACCATCCAACTCGAACCGCGGCAGGTTCGCGCGCGTCGCCGCCTGGAACGCCTTGCGCCCGGTGAAGCTCGCGTCGAACCCGGCGAGCCCGCGGGCGAGCGGCTCGACCTTGCGGATCTCGCAGCAGCCATCCGGGTCATAGGACCAGCGCAACCCGCTCTCGTCCCGCGCCGCCAGCCGCTCGGCATCGGGCTGGAGGATGCGCAGGTCGGTGAGGCCCAGGAAGCGCACCAGTTCGTCGCGATAGGCGATCGTCTCCGGGAAATGCTTGCCGGTGTCGAGGAACAGCACCGGCACCGAACGGTCGACGCTCGCCACCAGGTGCAGCAGCGCCGCCGATTCCGCGCCGAACGACGACACCACCGCCACCTCGCCGAGCAGCCCTTCGCCCAGCGCCACGCGCAGCATCTCCTGCGTGTCGACGCCGCGGAAGCCCTCGTTCAGCCGTGCCGCATCCGCCAGCGTGAAGCGCGGCGCGAGATCAAGCCGGTCGGGGATGCGCAGTGCGGCATTAGCCATGACGCAGTTTCCACACCGGTTGCACCGGGTCGGCAGCCCGCTGGTAGAAATGCGCGTAGCGGCTCAGCGCCGCCTCCGCCGTCGCCCGGTCGATCGGGGCCTCGGGCGCAAAGCTGTCGAACCCGCAGCGCCGCATCGGCAGCAGCTGGTCGACCAGCACGTCGCCCTGCGCGCGCAGCTCGCCCTCATACCCGGCCTCGCGCAGCACCCGGGCCGAGGAATAGCCGCGGCCATCGCGGAACTTGGGGAAGCTCACCTCCACCAGCGCGATGCGGTCGAGGTAGGGGAGCAGCGCCCGCGCATCGTCGCCCGCTTCCAGCCGCACGGCCGTGGCGTTCGACTGGCCCAGGAACGCGTCCAGCGTAACCGCCGGCTCGTCATGCGGGGCATCGTCGCGGAAGCGCAGGAAGCCGGCGTCGGCCGGATTGGTGGTCAGCTCAGCCATAGATCGCCTCCTTGAACGGCTCCATGCCGATGCGCCGGTATGTGTCGACGAAGCGCTCGCCCTCCTGCCGCTCGGCCAGATAGCGGTCCGTCACGCGCTCGATCGCGTCGACCACGCCGTCCTCCGAAAAGCCCGGACCCGTGATCTTGCCCAGGCTCACGTCCTCCGCGCCCGATCCGCCCAGCAGCAGCTGGAAATTTTCCGTGCCCTTCCGGTCCACGCCCAGGATGCCGATGTGCCCGGCATGATGGTGGCCGCACGCGTTGATGCAGCCCGAGATCTTGAGCTTCAGTTCGCCCAGATCGCGCTGGCGGCCCAGGTCGGCAAAGCGCCCCGCGATCTTCTGCGCGAGCGGGATCGAACGCGCATTTGCGAGGCTGCAATAATCGAGCCCCGGGCAGGCGATGATGTCGCCGATCAGGTCCAGGTTCGCCTCGGCGAGCCCAGCCTCCACCAGCTGCTGCCAGACGGCATAGAGGTCCGGCTTGCGGACGTGCGGCAGGACGATGTTCTGCGCATGCGTCACGCGCAGCTCGTCGAAGCTGTAGCGCTCGGCAAGCTCGGCCATGCGATCGATCTGGTCGGCCGATGCGTCGCCCGGAATGCCCTTGGTCGGCTTCAGGCTGATGTTGACGATCGCATAGCCCGGCTGCTTGTGCGCCTTGACGTTCTGGTCCAGCCACACCGCGAAGTCGGGATCGCTGCGGTCGAGCGCGTCCGACAGGCCTTCCTCGAACGGCGGCGGCGCGAAATGGGCGGCGATGCGGTCGAACTCGGCCTGCGGCGGGTCGATCCCCAGCGCCTTCACCGCCACGAACTCTTCCTCCACCTGGCGGCGGTATTCGTCGGCGCCGATCTCGTGGAGCAGGATCTTGATGCGCGCCTTGTAGATGTTGTCGCGCCGGCCATAGCGATTGTAGACGCGCAGGCACGCTTCCAGATAGCTGACGAAGTCCTCGAACGGCACAAAGTCGCGGATCAGCGAGGCGATCATCGGCGTACGACCCATGCCGCCGCCCACATATACCGCCGCGCCCAGCTTGCCGTCGCGCTCGATGATCTGCAGCCCGATGTCGTGCAGCCGCATCGCCGCGCGATCCTCGTCGGCTGCGATCACCGCGATCTTGAACTTGCGCGGCAGGTAGGTGAACTCGGGGTGGAAGGTCGACCACTGGCGCAGCAGCTCGGCCCAGGGGCGCGGGTCCGTCACCTCGTCGGCGGCGGCACCGGCGTACTGGTCCGACGAGATGTTGCGGATGCAGTTGCCGCTGGTCTGGATGGCATGCATCTCGACGGTCGCCAGCTCGCGCAGGATCGCGGGCGTATCCTCCAGCTTGATCCAGTTGAACTGCAGGTTCTGGCGCGTGGTGAAATGGCCGTAGCCCCGGTCATAGGTGCGCGCGATATGGCCCAGCATCCGCATCTGGCGGCTGTCCATCGTCCCATAGGGGACGGCCACGCGCAGCATATAGGCGTGCAGCTGAAGATACAGGCCGTTCATCAGCCGCAGCGGCTTGAACTGGTCCTCGGTGATCTGCCCCGATAGGCGCCGTGCGACCTGATCGCTGAACTCCGCGATCCGGCCCTCGACGATGGAGCGGTCATATTCGTCGTACTTGTACATGCTACCCTCGTCACACCGGCATTCGCCGGGATCGCGCGCCGGTTGGCGCCGCGGCAGTTGTTCAGATCACCCAGCTTCCGGCATCGGGATCGGCAGGCTTCAGCGTCAGGTCGGGCCGCACCGTGGGGCCGAGCGCCCGGATGCGATCCTTGATATGGGCGGGGCGGGGGCCCTCGGCAGTCGCTTCCGCGTCGATCACATAAGGCACGTTCACGCGCAGCGCGGCTTCCTCGACATGGGCGATCGCCTCGCCATTGCTGCCGACGTCCACCGCGTCCGCCAGGTGCCGGGACCAGCCGCTGCCGGTCCACCACACCACGTCGCCGCTCGCCAGATCATTGCCCGTCAGGATCTTCACGCCATTGCCTCCGCTGCGGTCGCCCAGGCGCCCAGCTTGTCCTCTGCATCCGCCAGCTGGACCACTTCGCCCACCACGATCACCGCCGGGCTCTGCACGCCCTCGCGCGCGACCATCGGGCCGAGATCCGCCAGCAGCGTGCGCAGCGCGCGTGCGCCGGGCAGCGTGCCGCGCTCCAGCACCGCCACCGGCATGTCCGGGGCGACGCCGTCCGCCATCAGCTTGTCCGCGATCGCCTCGGCCGTCGCCACGCCCATGTAGATCACCAGCGTGCGGCCCTTGCCGGCAAGCCCCGACCAATCCTGGTCGGTCAGTCCCTTGCACTGGCCGGCGACGAAGCTCACCGCCGACGACCAGTCACGATGGGTGAGCGGCAGCATCGCGCCCGCCGCACAGCCCAGTGCCGCCGACACGCCTGGGATGACTTCCACCGGCAGCCCTGCCGCGCGCACCGCTTCGACTTCCTCGCCACCGCGGCCGAAGATGAACGGGTCGCCGCCCTTCAGCCGCACGACGATCGCGCCGGTCTTCACATGCGCCACGATCAGCGCGTTGATCGACTCCTGCGGCAGCGTGTGGCGCGAACGGCGCTTGGCGACCGAGATGCGCTGGGCGGCGGCGGGGGCGATGTCGAGCACCCGCGCGTCCACCAGTCCGTCGTGCACCACGACGTCGGCGCTTTTCAGCGCTTCGACTGCGCGTACGGTCAGCAGGCCCGGATCGCCGGGTCCTGCGCCCACCAGGATGACGCGCCCACGCGCGTGCGGATCGAGTAGCGTCGGCATGCTGGGCAGATGGCGGTTCGCGCGCGCGGCCGCAACGCCACCCTTGCTTCGCCTGCCCCTAGCGAAACTTTGCGAGCCTTGCGCTCAGCCGTCGCGCAACCCGACGCCGATCGACGCGCGCGCCTGCTCGGCCTCCGACGAGGCGACGGGGTAGGCGCAATAGTCCGCCGCGTAGAAGGCACCGGGCCGGTGGTTGCCGGACCAGCCCAGGCCCCCGAACGGCGCCTTGGACGACGTGCCGGTGGTCGGCCGGTTCCAGTTGATGATGCCGGCGCGGATGTTCGCCCAAAAGGCGTCGTAGCGCCTGGGATCCTGGCTCACGAGCGTGGCGCACAGGCCGTAGCGGGTGTTGTTCGCCTCCGCGACCGCCGCCTCGAAGCTTTCGGCACGGATGACCTGGAGCAACGGCCCGAAGAATTCGGCGTCCGGGCGTTCGCTCGCCTCGGTCATGTCCACCAATGCGGGGGTGACGAAGGGACGCCCCTCGACCGGCCGCTCCAGATAGCGGATCGGGCGGCCGCCCTTGCCCGACAGGTTCAGGAACCGCTCGGTGAGGCGATCGGCGGCATCATTGTCGATCATCGGCCCCATGAAGGGGGCGGGATCGGCATGGGGCACGTCGATGATCATCCGGTCGATCAGCGCGTTGACCTGCTCCAGCAGCGGATCGGCCAGCCGCTGGTCGACGATCAGCCGGCGCGCGGCGGTGCAGCGCTGTCCCGCGCCCAGAAAGGCGGATTGCACCACCAGCACCGCGGCCGTGTAGAGATCGGGCGTGTCCCACACCAGGATGGGATTGTTGCCGCCCATCTCCAGCGCCAGGATCTTCTCCGGATGCTCGGCAAAGCGGCGGTTGAGGGAAAGGCCGGTGCGCGCCGACCCGGTGAACAGCAGCCCGTCGATCAGCGGGTGCTCCGACAGGGCCTGGCCGGTTTCCCGCCCGCCGATCAGCAGCCGCACGCAGCCTTCCGGTATGCCGGCCGCCCGATAACATTCGACCAGGAAGGCGGCGGTCGCCGGCGTCTTTTCCGAAGGCTTGAACACCACCGCATTGCCCGCCAGCAGCGCGGGCATGATGTGGCCGTTGGGGATGTCGGCCGGAAGATTGTACGGCGCCACCACCGCCAGCACGCCGTGCGGCTTGTGCCGCAGCGCCAGGCGCGAACCCATTTGTGCGTCCAGCCGGCGCTGGCCGGTGCGCTCGGCGAATGCGGAGATCGACACGTCGACCTTCGCCATCACCGCCTCCACCTCGCCGCGTGCTTCCCACAGCGGCTTACCGGTCTCGCGCGCGATCAGGTCGGCAAAGTCCTCCCCACGCGCGCGCACCACGTTGGCGAAGCGGCGCAATGCCTCCGCGCGATAGGACAGGGGCTGCGCTGCCCAGGCCGGCCAGCTCGCCCGCGCCTCGGTGACTTCCGCGTCGACGTTGCCGCAGGCGCCGCGCCAGAGAATGGCGCCGGTCGCGGGTTCGGTCGAGACGAGTTCGATGTCGCTCATTGGCCCTCGTGGTGAAGCGCGAGAACCTGTGTGCCTCAAAGCCGCGACGGATGCCAGTTCGCCAGCCCAGGCGCCGCGCCTAGCGCAGCGCCTCGCCCAGCTGCCGGATCTGCGCCACCTTGTCGTGCAGCGCCGACCAGTCGTCCGCCTCGGCGATCGGCGCCCAGATCGCCTCCACTTCCTCGATCGAGAGCTTGCACGGCGCCGCCTCCCAATGCGGGTGGTCGCGCGGCTTGCGCGGCGCATAGCCGGTGAGCGCCGCGCGCACCGCGGCAAAGGCTTCGCCATAGCGGGGCTCGTCCGGCAGGCTGCCCCCGAACGCGTCGTGGAAGAAGGCGTCCACCGGTGCGCTCGTCTCCCGCAGGGCAAGCTCCATCTGCCCGACGAGCGTGCGATCCTCGGCCTCTCCGCGCGGGGTCACGCCCAGCCGCCACAGCATGGCCGCGCGCACCGCCTCCTGATAGCGCGGCGCGAACTGTTCGAGCACCGCGATCAGCGGCTCGGAATCCACCAGCGTGCGCAGCGCCACCGCCAGCTGCATCGCGTCCCAGTAGATCGCCTCCGGCTGGCGCCCGAAGGCGTAGAGCCCGGCATGGTCGAAATAGGCCGCCGTGAACGCGGGGTCCCAGGTCTGGGCGAAGCGCCAGGGGCCATAGTCGAAGCTCTCACCCGTCACGTTGATGTTGTCGGTGTTGAGCACGCCGTGAACGAAGCCCGCCGCCATATACTGGCCCGCCAGCCGCGCGGTGCGGGTCACCACATGGTCGAGCAGCCGCACCGGCCCGTCTTCGCCCGGCTCCTCGCCATAGAAGTGGCGCAGCACATAACCGACCAGCCGCTCCATCGATTCCGCGTCCTGGTGGTAGGCGAGCCGCTGGAAGGTGCCGATGCGGATATGCCCGTGGCTCAGCCGCACCATCACCGCAGAGCGGGTGGGGGAGGGCTCGTCCCCGCGTGTCAGTTCCTCGCCCGTCTCGATGACGGAGAAGGTGCGGCTGGTCTCTACCCCCAGCGCCTCCAGCATCTCGGTCGCCAGGATCTCGCGCACTGCGCCCTTCAGCGTCAGCCGCCCGTCGCCGAACCGGCTCCACGGCGTCTGCCCCGATCCCTTGGTGCCCAGGTCCATCAACCGGCCGCGGTCGTCGCGCATCTGCGCGAACAGGAAGCCGCGCCCGTCGCCCAGGTCCGGATTGTACGACCGGAACTGGTGCCCGTGATAGCGCAGCGCCAGCGGCGTCTGGAGGTTGTCCGCCAAGGGCTGGAAGCGTCCGAAATGCGCGATCCACTCGGCATCGTCGAGCGCGTCGAGCCCCACGCTCGCCGCCGCACGATCGTTGCGGAAACGCAGGATCGTCTTGGGAAAGTCCGCCGCCGCGACCGGATCGTAGAATTCGGGGCCGAGCTCCAGGATCGCCTGTTCGGGCCGATAGGGGACGGGCGACGGATTGGGTTGCGAGCGATTGGCCATACGGCGATATGGGGAGCGATGACCGACAGACGCAACCCGCCCCGTGCCGGCGCCTGGCAGGATGATTTCTGGTGGTCCAACGACGGGCTCCGGCTGCACTTCCGCGATTATGCGGGCCGTGCCGACCGCCCGCCGATCCTCTGCCTCCACGGGCTCACCCGCAACGCGCGCGATTTCGAGGGCGTGGCGGCCCGCCTGTCCGGGGACTGGCGGGTGATCGTGCCGGAGATGCGAGGGCGCGGCGAGAGCGCCTACGCCCGCGATCCCATGACCTATGTCCCGCTCACCTACCTGCAGGACATCGACGCGCTGCTCGGCCAGCTCCAGCTCGATCGGGTGATCCTGATCGGCACGTCCATGGGCGGCATCCTCACCATGCTGCTCGCGGCCACCGAGCGCGAGCGGGTGGCGGGCGCGCTTCTGAACGACGTCGGGCCGGAACTGTCCCCCGCGGGTCTCGGCCGCATCCGCAGCTATGTCGGCCGCCAGCTGTGGCATCCGACCTGGATGCACGCGGCGCGTTCGCTCGCCGAGGCGCATGGGGATACCTACCCGACCTACGGCATCGCCGACTGGCTGGTGATGGCCAAGCGCCTGTACCGGCTCAATTCCTCGGGGCGGATCCTGCTCGACTATGACATGAAGATCGCCGAGCCGTTCCGCGTGCCCGGCAACGAAGCGGGGCCCGACATGTGGCCTGCGCTCGACGCGCTGCGTGGAAAGCCCGTGACGCTGGTCCGCGGCGACCGCTCCGACATCCTCTCGGCCGAGGTTGCCGAGCGCATGGCCGAACGCCTGCCCGACGCGGAGCTGGTCACGATCCCCGACACCGGCCACGCGCCGACGCTGGAGGAGCCGGAGGCCGCCGCCGCGATCGACCGCCTCCTCGCCCGCCTCGCCTGAAGGTCCCCCGATGCCCGTCCGTATCCTCCACCTCCACTCCAGCTTCGCGCCCGGCGGCAAGGAACAGCGCGCCGTCCGGCTGATGAACGCCTGGGGCGACCGCGCCGTCCACACCATCGTCTCGGGCGTGCCCGAGCAGACCGGCGCGCGCGACTGGATCGCCAAGGGCATCCGCTACGAGATCGCGCAGAACCCGCCGCCGCTCACCGGCAAGCCTTCGGTCGCGCGCTACGAGGCGATCGCCCGCTATGCGTCCCGCTTCGACCTGGTGCTCACCTACAACTGGGGTGCGATCGACGGCGTGATGGCGCGCCGCGCGTTCGGGAAGAACATGCCCCCCGTCGTCCATCATGAAGACGGCTTCAACGAGGACGAGGCCCAGCGGCTGAGCCCCGTGCGCAACATGTACCGCCGCTTCGCGCTGGGCGCGGCGCACGCGCTGGTGGTGCCGAGCCATGCGCTGGAGGAGATCGCGCTCAAGACCTGGCGCCAGCCGCGCGCCCGCGTGCATCGCATCGGCAACGGCATCCCGGTCGAGAAATACGCCACAGGTTGCGCGCCCGATGCGATCCCCGGCTTCCGCCGCAATCCCGGCGAGGTCGTGATCGGCTCGCTTGCGGGCTTCCGCGACGTGAAGGACCTGCCGCTGCTGGTGCGTGCCGTCGGCGGCATCGTCGAGGACGTGCAGCTGGTGCTGGTCGGCGACGGCCCGGAGCGCCAGGCGATCCTGGACGCGGCCGAGGCAATGGGGATCGAGGACCGCGTTCACCTGCCGGGCTTCCTGCCCGAGCCGCACCGCTACATGGGCCTGTTCGACATCTTCGCGCTTTCCTCCAGGAGCGAGCAGCAGCCGATCTCCGTCATGGAGGCGATGGCCGCTGGCCTGCCCGTGGTGGCGCCCCCGGTCGGCGACATTCCGCAGATGGTGGCGGAGGAGAACACCCCCTACATGGGCATCGACCGGCACGAGGTGCACCTGCGCGACCGGCTCCAGGTGCTGGCGCAGGACCCGGCCGCGCGCGGCCGCGTGGGCGCCGCGAACCAGGCGCGCGCTCGTGCGTTGTTCGACGAGAAGACGATGATTGCGGCCTACGCCGCGCTCTACGAGCAGGCGATGGGCAAGCCGGGGACGTTGTCCCCCCAAGCGTAATTCTCTCGCGCGCCAGGAATTTGGGCAGTAAAGGCGCGGCATCGCTGGTCCGCCGCGCAGGTTCGTCGGGCATCATTCGGAGGTTGGTTTGTTCAAAGGTCTGTCCCCCATCAGCTACAACGGCCGTGAGGTCTGGCCGCTGGTCGAGGGAGGGAAGGGCGTTGCCGCCACCAACCACGCGTCGGCGGGTGCCTGGGCGGCAGCCGGCGGCATCGGCACCGTCTCGGCAGTGAACGCCGACAGCTATGATGCCGAGGGGAAGATCATCCCGCAGGTCTACCGCGCGCTCACCCGCCGCGAACGCCATGAGGAACTGGTCGAATATGCGATCGAGGGGGCCGTCCAGCAGGTGAAGCGCGCCTGGGAGATCGCGGGTGGCAAGGGCGCGATCAACATCAACGTGCTCTGGGAAATGGGCGGCGCGCAGCGCGTGCTGCAGGGCGTGCTGGAGCGCACCCGCGGCATGGTCGCAGGCGTCACCTGCGGCGCGGGCATGCCCTACAAGCTCAGCGAGATCGCGGCCGAGCACAACGTCCATTATCTGCCGATCGTCAGCTCCGGCCGCGCGTTCCGTGCGCTGTGGAAGCGCGCCTATTCCAAGGCGGCCGAATGGCTCGCCGCGGTGGTCTATGAGGATCCCTGGCTCGCCGGCGGCCACAACGGCCTATCGAATGCAGAGGACCCGCTCGCCCCGCAGGATCCCTATCCGCGCGTGAAGGCGCTGCGCGACACGATGCGTGAGGGCGGCATTTCGGACGACGTGCCGATCGTGATGGCCGGCGGCGTCTGGTACCTGCGCGACTGGAACGACTGGATCGACAATCCGGAACTCGGCAAAATCGCCTTCCAGTTCGGCACGCGCCCGCTGCTGACCCAGGAAAGCCCGATCCCGGAAGAGTGGAAGCAGCGCCTGATGCAGATCGAGGAGGGCGACGTCCTTCTCCACCGCTTCTCGCCGACCGGCTTCTATTCGTCCGCCGTCCGCAACCCGTTCCTGCGCAGCCTGGAAGCGCGTTCGGACCGCCAGATCGCCTTCACCACGCAGGAAGCCGGCGACCACAGCTTCCAGCTGGACGTTGGCGTGAAGGGCAAGAACTTCTGGGTGACGCGCAACGACCTGCTGCGCGCACGCGAATGGTTCGGCGCCGGCTTCACCGATGCGCTCAAGACTCCGGACAACACGCTGGTGTTCGTGACGCCGGAGGAAAAGCAGATCATCCGCAAGGACCAGGCGGACTGCATGGGCTGCCTCAGCCAGTGCAGCTTCTCGTCCTGGGCGGATACCGAGACCAACTCGACCGGGCGCCTCGCCGATCCGCGCAGCTTCTGCATCCAGAAGACGCTGCAGGACATCGCCCATGGCGGTCCGGTCGACAACAACCTGATGTTCGCCGGCCACGCCGCCTACAACTTCAAGCGCGATCCCTTCTACTCGAACGGCTTCGTGCCGTCGGTGAAGCAGCTGGTCGACCGCATCCTGACCGGCGACTGATACCAACAAGGGCACGGCCGCCAGTCGCGACCGTGCCCTTGTTTCTTTTGGGCGCAAGAGACGCCCGTGCGGGCTCAGTCGTCCGCGATCGTGCCGACGACCGCGCCGCCGACACCGCCGACTGCGGCACCCTTTTCGACATCGCCATTCGTCGCCGCAGCAACGCCGGCACCGCCCGCCGCGCCGATGCCGGCGCCGGCCAGCGTGGAACAGGCGCCCAGCGGCATCGCGCAGACGAGCAGCAGGGCAGGGGCAATGAGCTTCTTCACGGCAGCTTCTCCGGTTTGGTTGGGGGTATTCAACCAAAGCATCGGCCGCGCTGAGGTTCCGCCCGGATGTTCGCCTTTGGGTGCGCGCGGCGGTTGAAGCCGGCGGCCCGAACGCACTACGGTGTGCCGGGGGACAACAGAGGACGACACATGCGGCATTCGGTGGTTTGGCTTGGCGGAGCGGCGATCCTGGCCGCAGCGGTGCTTCCCGCCGGCGAGGCAGCCGCGCAAAAGCGCAAGCCGCCCTATTACGCCTCCATCGCCGCGGGCGAGGCACGGATGCGCACCGGTCCCGGCAAGAACTACCCGGTCAGCTGGACCTTTCGCCGCGCCGACCTGCCGATCAAGGTGGTCGACATCTACCAGGACTGGCGCAAGGTCGAGGATCCGGACGGCACCCAGGGCTGGATGCAGGTCGGCCTGCTTTCCGATCAGCGCACCGGCTATGTGAACGGCGGGCTCGTCGAGCTTCGCTCCGCACCCAATGGCTCGGCGCACGTCGACTGGCGCGCCGCACCCGGCGTCGTCGGCCGGCTCAGCCGCTGTTCGGCCGGCTGGTGCTATTTCGACGTGAAGGGGCGCGGCGGCTATGTCGAGCAGTCCCGCCTGTGGGGCGTCGATCCCGGCGAGGATATGTAAGCCCCGGCGCGACTTCCCATGGTTGATCCCTGGATCTGGCCCGCCGCCCTGGGGCTGCTCGGGCTGGTGTTCGGCAGCTTCATCGCCACCCTCGCGATCCGCTGGCCGGAGGGACGTTCGAGCCTCGTCGGCCGCTCCGCCTGCGACGGCTGCGGCCGCACGCTCCGCGCGATCGAGCTGGTACCGCTGGCGAGCTTCGTCGCCCAGCGCGGCCGCTGCCGAAGCTGCGGCGCCCCCATCGCTCCCAGCCATCTCGTGGTGGAACTGCTCGGCCTCGCCATCGGGGTCGCGAGCGGGCTCGCCGCTCCGGGGTTTAACGCGATCGCGGGGGCGGTGTTCGGCTGGTTGCTCCTGACGCTCGCCGCGATCGACCTGCGCGCCTTCTGGCTGCCCAATCCGCTCACCGCTGCGCTGGCGCTTCTCGGGCTAGGCACCGGGCTGCTCGGCATCCCGCCGTCGCTTCCGGATCGGCTGATCGGAGGCGCCGCCGGCTTCGCGGCACTATGGCTCGTCGCAACCGTCTATCGCCGCCTGCGCGGGCGCATGGGACTGGGAGGAGGCGACCCCAAGCTGTTCGGCGCGATCGGCCTCTGGCTCGGCTGGCATGCGCTGCCGATGGTGCTGCTGCTCGCCTGCCTGCTGGGGCTGGCGGTGGTGCTGGTCACCCGGATCCTCGGCCGCCCGCTCGCCGCCACCGATCGCCTCCCGCTCGGCACGCTGCTCGCACCGGCCGCCTTCCTCCTGTGGCTGCTGACGATTCCGGCGATCGAGGTTGGGTGAGTACTAGGCGCAAAGCCGCATGTCGGGCGGCAGGTGCATCTGATCGATCTGTTCCTGCGAAAGCGCGGCTGTCTCAGGCGTGATCGGGAGCAGGGTCGGGCATGTCGGGCTTGTTTCCCGAGCAAAGTTGATTGCCAGGTGCCAGGTCACGCTGAGGGGATAGTCCGAGGCGATCGGCTTCCCAGCGCTATCGGTGGCCGGCGAGAAGGAGAGGTGTTGGACGATCAGGTCGCAGGTTCCCCTATCCAAGGGAGCGAAGCCGCTGGATGTAGAGATGGTGCAGCCCGCGACGGCACCATGGTCGTCCACGCGCACGATGGTTGAGACCCGACCGGCCTTCCGCGCAGCCGCGGCTTCCGCGGGATAATGATCCGCCGAGAACCACTGGGCCGGGTTCCCCAGGATGCGGGCCTTTTGCGGGCCCGAAGGCGGCGCCGCGGTCTCTGCTTGAAGAAGCAGAGCCATGACAGACAGGATCAACAAGACAATTCTCCCCCCAGAGAACAGCGCCGAAGCACTGCTGCGTCCCTTTTGAGCACGCGTGCATCACGCCGTCCACTGGCAGAGAGGGGGGAACGAGTGCCGGTGCCGGGCCTGTCCTACACGCGCGCTAGCTGCTTCAGTCGCGGCATGGCCGCCGCCCCCCTCTCAGCCCTTCTTCCCGCCTGCGCGAAGCCAAGGTGCAGCGTGCTGCGTTGGCCTAACCTTAGACTAACTTCCGACTTCGGGGGCTCCGCCGGCTCCACGCGATAGTGGATCGGCTTGAACGTGCCGCCGTTGGAATCCGGCGCCGAACAGGCGGTGAGGCCGATCACCAGGTCCATGTGCGCGCGCAAGCGGATGAAGTCGCCGGCCTTGCTGATCGGGGGCAGCACCTTGAGCTTGCCCGTCTCGCCGTCGATCGGCACGTTCATGAAGCAGTTGAACGCCACCGGGATGCGATCGGGCGCGATGCCATAGGGCTCCAGCGCCGCCGCCAGGTTGCCGAAGCAGCCGCGATGCGGCGGCAGCTTCGGGTAGAAATGGTGGAAGGTGTCGTAGGAGCAGGGCGTCAGCAGGAAGTCGTGCCGCCCGACCATGTCCTCGATGATCTCCAGCATCACCTGCGACCGGTTCGAATAGAGCCGGTGGCCGGTGGTGAGATAGATGGTCTCGGCATAGTCCAGCGTCCGGCCCGAGGAGATCACCTCGTCCAGGTCATGCGCGTTGAAGGCGAGCAGGTCGGCGACCTGCTCGCCGCGCGGATCGATCACCGTCAGCGTCTCGCCCTTCGCCAGTCGAAAGGCGGTGCCGCTGCGTTCGGGAATGACTTGGGTCGAAATCAGGCGTCTCCGGAATAATGGAACGGGCAGCGCCAGCCCGCGTCGACTTCGCGCCCGCTGTACTGGCGCGCTTCGCTGGACGTGCCGTGGGGTGCCAGCATCGGGTTGCGCGATCCTGCCAGTGCCTCGTCGCGCACCAGGATCTTCTCGCGCATGCTCTCGTACTTGCCCTCCGCGCGCAGCCGCTCGAACTGGTCGTGGAGGTTGAACACCATCGCCGGGCGCTCGAACCGCCGGGCAGGGCGGCTGGAGTTGGGATGGAGGCCGACCACGAAGAACGCCTCGCCGCCGAAGCTCAGCGAGAAGTGCGGGTTCTCGGGGTCCGGGCTGACGCGCGTGTCATACTCCTGGCCCCGCCACACGTCCTTGTCGGACAGCGACTGGACGCGCTGCCACAGCGCACGCTCGAACGCCGCCTCGGACAGGTCGTCGGGGCCGTCGAAGACGACGGCGAAGCTGCGGTACATGGTCTTGTCGCGGCGATAGGCCTGGGCGAAGCGCAGCAGCGCGTCGTGGATGCGCACGTCGTCCCAGGCGCTGTCGATGCGGGTGCAGCCGAACACTTCCAGCGTGCCCTTGGCGAGGGCGGCCTTGGCGCCGACGCACGGAAAGTCGCGCTCGCCGACATGGGCGAACATCATCGCTTCCAGGCGCTCCTGCGCCTCGTGCTTCCAGCTAAACATAGGTTTGGATTTGATCCCTTCGAGCCGCCACTACGCCCGGCAGGCGAGTCGAGTTCCGCCACCCCGTCCGCGAGGCCGGGGTGGCGGCAGCCGGCTCAATATTTGTCGCGGCGCGGCTTGTGCTGGCGCTTGCTGGGCAGCTGGTCGGCCATGGTGGCGCCGCGGCGCCCCTGCGGGCGGGGGCGGCCGGTAGTGGAGTCCACGCCGGTCTGGCGTTCGGACTCGGCGTTGATCTCCGCACCGATCAGCACCGCGTAGCAGGAGACATAGAGCCACATCAGCAGCACCACGACTGCGCCCAGCGCCCCATAGGTCGCGTTGTAGTTGGCGAAGTTCGCGGCATAGACGCCGAACCCCAGTGTCGCGATGCCCCACAGCAGCGTGGCGGCGACGGAGCCGATCGACAGCCACTGCCACTGCGCCCGCGCCCGGTCCGGCGCATAGCGATAGATGAAGGCGAAGGTGCTGCTGGCGATGGCGATCGCGACCAGCCAGGTGAGGATCTGGATGGTGATGACTCCCGCGCGCCCGAGCACGTCGACCGCGGTCTGCAGATAGCCGAGCGCACCCGCCGAGAAGAGGCCCACCAGCGCCGCCAGCACCGCGCCCACCGTCAGCAGCGCGGAGGCGAGGGTGGTCTGGATGATGTTGCGGCTCTCCTCCTCCTCATAGATCACGTTCAGCGCCTGGATGATCGCGCTCGACGCGCGCATCGCGCCATAGATGGAGAAGAACAGCGCGATGGCGAGACCCAGCCCGGCCTTGGAGGCGGCGGTGGTCGCGACCGAGATCAGCTGGTCCGAGATCAGCCGCGCCGCATCCGCCGGCACCAGTTCGAAGATCGTCTTCATGTGCTCGGCAACGGTGCTTGGGTCGGCGACCAGTCCATAGGTCATCACGATCGCGCCGAGCAGGGGCACGAAGGAGAGGAAGCAGTAGAAGGCGACCCCTGCTGCCATCAGCGACAGGTTGTGATAGCCGTCCATTGTGTAGACGCGCTTCAGGATGGACTTCCACGCGGCCCAGGGGTGCTGCCACGGGTGGGTCGATTCCACCCCCGGGACTTCATGGGGTTCCGGGTGGAGCTTGGTCTCGGTCGGATCGACGTCGGGTGCGCTCTGGCCGGCGGCAGGCGCGCTGCCGGAAGGGGTCGCGGCGTCGGTCATCTGTCATTCCTCGCTTTCGATCGTCCCGGGTGCAACGCGCGCCGCCGCGATCTGGATGCACCCGAAACGATTCCGGGGCCGGCGGGAACCAAGCTGCTTGGTTACGGGTTTAGAGCGGTCCGGGGACGGGCGCGCGCGGGCGCCTGGGAGTAAAGGGGAGCAAGTGGGGGATTCTCGTCGACAGCTGTACTGGAGCCTGCTGGCCAGTGCCCTTGTGATGCCGTCCGCGATCGCTGCTCCGGTCGCCCAGCTCTCCGCACCGCCTGCCACCGCATCCGGCGGGGCTCCTGCGGCAGAGCCCGCGGATACGCGCACCCAGGATGGGCTGGCCGCTGCCGCCCAGCCGCAGGGCGACATCGTTCCCGAGGCAGAGTTCGACAGCTCGCTTCCGCCGCTCAGTGGCGACATCAATGCCCCGCTGGAGGCGATGCCCCCCGCCACGCCGTCTGCGCCCACCTCCGCCCAGCCCAACGTGCCGGCAGCCACGCCGGCGACGGGTGCGCCCCAAACCGGCGCAACCACGGGCGAAGCAATCCCGGACGCGCCGCTGGCCGAGGAGCCCGAGCTCGCGCAGCCGCTGCCGCCGATCGCGACGTTCGACGCCAACCCGGTCGAAGTCGCGGGCGTCGACGACAAGGAAGGCGCCGAGATCCGCTACAAGGTGGCGGTCAACGGCCTCGACGACATCGACACACTCGATCGCTTCGACGCGCTGTCCTCGCTCAAGAAGGACGGCACCAAGGCGGCGAACGCGGCGATGATCACCGCCCGCGCCAAGGAGGACGAGCAGCTCGCGGTCCGTATCCTGCATGCCGAGGGATATTACGACGGCACCGCCGTCTCGACGGTCGAGCAGCAAGAGGGCGGCACCGTCCAGGTGACGATCAACGCCACGCCCGGGCCACAGTACAAGCTCGCCTCGATCAAGGTGGACGCGCCGCCCACGACGCCGCCGAACCTGGTCGACAAGGAACTGCCGCTCAAGGTCGGCGAGCCGATCATCGCGGAACGGGTGCAGGCAGCGGAGGCCAACGTCAGCCTGAAGCTGCCGCAGCAGGGCTATCCCTTCGTCAAGGTGGGCGAGCGCGACATTCTGCTCGACGAGCAGACGGTGACCGGCGACTATACGCTGCCGGTCGACACCGGCCCGCGCTCCTCGTTCGGCGGCTATACGACGGACGGCAAGCTCGCCTTCGACGCCGAGCATGTCGGCGTGCTGGCGCGCTTCGAGCGGGGGGAACTCTACGATACGCGCAAGGTCGACGACCTGCGCGACGCGCTGGTGGGCACGGGGCTTTTCTCCAGCGTCTCGGTGGAGCCGAAGCGTACCGGGCAGCTTGCGCCGGACGGAACCGAATACGTCGAC
Organism: Sphingomonas sp. MJ1 (PH-R8); assembly: GCF_048058635.1. Classification (NCBI taxonomy): domain Bacteria; kingdom Pseudomonadati; phylum Pseudomonadota; class Alphaproteobacteria; order Sphingomonadales; family Sphingomonadaceae; genus Sphingomonas; species Sphingomonas sp. MJ1 (PH-R8). The sequence continues at coordinate 34,782 of NZ_JBBEFX010000020.1, read as the reverse complement.
TTGGCCGTGCACCAGACGGCCGGGCCGGCCCGCACGCTGGCGGCCGAGGCGGGCTATGGCACCGGCCAGGGTGTGCGCGTCGAGGGTTCCTGGACGCACCGCAACCTCTTCCCGCCCGAAGGCGCGCTGATCATCGCCGGCGTCGCCGGTACCCAGGAACAGGGCCTGAGCGCGACCTTCCGGCGCCAGAACGCGGGCAAGCGCGATCGTACCGTCAGTCTGACCGCAGCGGCCAACCACTCCAACTACGAGGCCTATGAGGCGTTCACCGGCACGCTTGCCGGCAAGATCTCCTATGATTCCACGCCGATCTGGCAGAAGCGCTTCACCTATTCCTATGGCTTCGAGCTGACCGGCACGAACGAGGACGTCTGGAGCTTCGAGAAGAACAAGCGCGACCGCGGCACTTATTTCGTCGCGGCGCTGCCGTTGTTCGGCGGGTTCGACACGTCCGACAACCTGCTCAACCCGACCAAGGGCTTCCGCCTGAAGCTGAACGCGAGCCCCGAGACTTCGGTGCGCGGCGACGTTAGGCCCTATGGCCGCTTCATGGTCGAGGGCACGGCCTATTATCCGGTGACGTCCAGCATCGTGCTGGCCGGCCGGGCACGCGCCGGCAGCATCTTCGGCATCGATCGCGACGATCTCGCACCCTCGCGGCGCTATTATGCCGGCGGCGGCGGTTCGGTCCGCGGCTTCGGCTACCAGGAACTGGGGCCGCGCGCGCCGGACGGCGATCCGATCGGCGGCCGCAGCCTCAACGAGTTCGCGATCGAGGCGCGCTACCGCTTCGGCAACTTCGGGATCGTGCCCTTCCTGGATGCAGGGCAGGTCTATGAAGGAACGATGCCCGACGCTTCCGACCTGCGCTTCGGCGCCGGTATCGGCGGCCGCTTCTACACCAACTTCGGCCCGCTTCGCGTGGACGTCGCAACGCCGCTGAAGCGGCGCGAAGGCGAGTCCAAGGTGGCCCTCTACATCTCGATCGGGCAGGCGTTCTGATGGCCGAGGAAGTGATCCGCGAAGCCGGCGCCGGCGAAGAGCGCGTCGTCGTGGTCGATCGTCGGCCGCTGTGGCAGCGCATCGCCAAATGGGTCGCCATCGTCCTGGCAGGGCTGGTGCTGCTGCTGGTCGTGCTGGTGATCGGGCTGAACACCCGCTCCGGCCAGGGGATCCTGGTCCGCCAGATCAACAATTTCTCGACCGCCTCGGGCCTGAAGGTTCATGTCGGCCGGATCGAGGGATCGCTCTACGGCGCGATGGTGATCCACGACCTGCAGCTGCGCGATACGAAGGGCGTCTTCGCCTCGTCGCCGCAGGTCGCCATCGACTGGCGCCCGTTCGCCTTCGTCCGCAGCCATGTCGACGTGCGCTCGCTGACCAGCCCGCTGATCCGCTACGATCGCAATCCCGTGCTGCTCGCCACCCCGCCGAGCGAGGACCAGGGCCCGCTGCTCCCGGACTATGACATCGACGTCAACAAGCTGTCGGTCGGCCGCCTGGAGATCGGGCCGGCGGTCGCGGGCCAGCGCTATGTCGCAAAGATCGACGGCCAGGCGCACATCGCGGACCGACGCGCGCAGATCCAGGCGAACGCCGGCACCATCGCAGGCGGCGGGCTTGCCGGCGGTGACCGGCTGGTGCTGCGCTTGGACGCGGTGCCGGACGATAACAAGCTCGACGTCGACCTGCGCGTGACGGCGCCCAGCAACGGTCTGGTCGCAGGCCTTGCCGGGCTGAAGGCGCCGCTGGTGCTGAACGTCGACGGCCGTGGCGCCTGGAGCGACTGGCGCGGTCGCGCCGCCGGCACGCTCGGCGGGCAGCCGCTCGTCGATCTCAACGTCCTCGGCCGCTCGGGCAACTTCCAGGTCCGCGGCTTCGCGCGTCCGGGGCTCTACCTCGAGGGTCCGGTCGAGCGGCTGACCGCACCGCGCCTGCAGATCGCGCTCGACACCGCGCTCGACGAGCGCGTCGTGGATGCCAAGCTCCGCCTGCGCTCGGATGCGCTTTCGGTCGCGACCGACGGCAAGGTCGATCTGGGCAAGAGCCGCTTCGGTGACTTCCGGGTCGAGGCGATGCTGCTCACCCCCGGCTCGATCGCGCCCAACCTCAACGGTCGCTCGGTGCGCGCCGCCGTCGTCCTCGACGGCCCGTTCCGCACGCCCACCGTCGACTACAAGGTCCAGGCCGCTGCCCTCGGCTTCGGCGAAACCGTCGTCGAGCAGCTCTATGCCGAGGGCAAGGCGACCATCGACAGCGAACGAATCCTGATCCCGATCAACGCCAAGGCACGGCGCATCTCCGGCCTCAACGCCGCGGTCGGTGGACTGGTGACGAACGTCGCGATCAACGGCGATCTCGCGATCAGCAACGGCGACCAGGTGCTCTCCGACAACCTGCGCCTCCGTTCCGACCGGATCGACGCGACCGCGATCATCGCCGCGAACCTCTCGACCGGCCGCTACACGGGCGCGCTGAAGGGGCGGATCAATAATTACGAGATCGCCAGCATCGGCATCATCAACCTGCAGACCGATGCTGATCTCTACACCGCGGCCAACGGGGGCTACGGCATCCGCGGCCGCGTGGTCGCGCAGACCAAGCAGCTGTTCAACGAGGGCATCCGCAACTTCCTGGGCGGCAATGCGACGACTTCGGCCAACATCGCCTACAGCCCGGAAGGCATCATCAGCTTCTCGAACCTGAAGCTGAGCGCGCCCCAGTTCCGCATCCTGCGCGGCTCGGGCCGCTACGATCCGGCCGGGCCGCTGCTGGTCGACGCAGACGCTTATTCGACGCAATACGGTCCGCTCACCGCGCGCGTGTCCGGTTCCATGGCGGCACCGGTGGTGTCGCTACGCGCGCCGCGACCCGGCGTCGGCATCGGCCTGGTCGACCTGAAGGCGGACGTGCGTGGGCAGGGCGATCGCTATGCGATCGTCGCGTCCGGCGGCACCAACTATGGTCCGTTCAACGCGAACGTCCTGCTGAGCACGGCGCCGCGCCTGACGGCCGACATCCGCTCGGCGCGCTTTGCCGGCGTCGACATCAACGGCCGCGTGCAGGCGACCAACGCGGGGCCGTTCGCCGGGCGCCTGAACTTCTCGGGCTCGGGCATCAACGGCTTCGCCAACCTCGGCGCCGTCGGCAAGTACCAGCAGGCCGACCTGAACGCGCGCGCCTATAACGCCCGCATCCCCGGCCAGGATGGGATCACCATCGGCCAGGCGATCGTCACCGCCTCGGCAGTGCTCTACGAACAGCCCCAGATCGTGGCGGACGCGCAGCTCGGCAACTTCCGCAGCGGCGAGATGGTCGTGACCCGGGCCCGCGCCAAGGTGAACTACCGCGGCGGCAACGGCACGGCGCAGCTGCTGGCAGAAGGGTCCTCGGGTGTGCCGTTCCGCGTGGCCGCCAATGCGCGGCTGAGCCCGAACGAGTATCTCGTGGCGCTGCAGGGCGTGGGCAACAACGTCAACTTCCGCACCGCCAACCCTGCGCGCATCGTGCCGGGCTCGGGCGGCTATCGCCTCTACCCGACGCGCATCAACTTCGATCGCGGATCGATGCGGATCGCGGGCTCCTACGGCGCCGGCATGACGCTCCAGTCGCGGCTCGACAGCCTCGACGTGAGCCTGCTCAACGCGTTCGTGCCGGGCCTGGGCCTCGGCGGCACGGCCACCGGCAGCCTGGACTTCGCACAGCCGAGCGGCGCGAGCTTCCCGCAGGCGGATGCCCGGCTGACCGTCCGCAACTTCACCCGCTCCAGCCTGGCGGCGGTCTCCGATCCGGTCGACGTCGTCTTCGCGGGCGACCTGCGGCCGGAGGGCGGCAGCGGTCGGGCGCTGATCCGCCGCGGCACCACCACCGTGGGGCGCATGGTCGCGAACCTGCGTCCCCTGGCGCCGGGTGCCGGATCGTGGACGACCCGCCTGATGGCGGCGCCCCTGTCGGGCGGCATCCGCTACAACGGCCCGGCAGGCGTGCTCTTCTCCTTCGCCGGCTTGACCGACCAGCAGCTGTCGGGGCCGATCGGCATCGCCGCCGACTTCAGCGGGCGCGTGCAGGCGCCGCAGCTGACCGGCGTCGTGCGCGCCAACAACCTCACCTACGAGAATGAGGCGCTCGGGACGCGGCTGACCCGGATGCAGATCGACGGCCGGTTCAACAACGACCGCTTCGAGCTGGTGACGCTCAACGCGCGGGCTGGAGAGGGCAGCCTTTCGGCCAAGGGCAGCGTCGGCCTCGCTGCGGACAGCGGCTTCCCGATCGACGTGCAGGCGACGCTCGACAATGCCCAGCTGGCGCGCAGCGATGCGCTGGGCGCGTCGGCGAGCGGCCAGATCCGCGTGCTCAACAATGCGCAGGGCGGCTCGATCACGGGCCAGCTCAACATTCCCGAGGCGCGCTACCAGATCGCGTTCCAGGGCGCGTCGGAGGTTCCCGAGCTCACCGGCATTCGCCGCAAGAGCGAGATCCGCGCGGCGGCAGCCAACCCGCAGCCGGCGGCTCGCGCAGCACCGGTGGGGCTGTTCAAGCTCGACCTGCGGGTGCGCGCGCAGAACCAGCTCTACGTGTCGGGCATGGGCCTGGAGTCCGAGTGGAAGGCGGACCTGCGGATCGGCGGCACCTCGGCGGCGCCCCGCATCGCCGGCGGCCTGGACCTGATCCGCGGCACCTATTCCTTCGCGGGCAAGGAGTTCGACGTCGACCGGGGCAAGATCAGCTTCGAGGGCGACGACTTCACCAACCCGGTGATCGACATCGAGGCGAACACTACCGTCGAGGACGTCACGGCCACCATCCTGGTCGCCGGTACGGCGCAGGCGCCGCGCATCTCCTTCACCTCCACCCCCGCGCTTGCGCAGGACGAGGTGCTGGCGCGGCTGCTGTTCGGCCGCTCGGTGACCGACCTGTCGGCGACCGAGGCGATCCAGCTGGCGGCGGCGCTCAACTCGCTGCGCGGGTCGGGCGGCGGCGGGCTCAACCCGCTCGGCAAGCTGCGCTCGGCGACCGGCATCGACCGGTTGCGCATCCTGGGGAGCGACGAGGCGACGGGCCGCGGCACCGCGCTGGCTGCCGGCCAGTACCTGACCGACGACATCTATATCGAGATCATCACCGACGCGCGGGGCTTCACCGCCACCCAGCTAGAGGTGGCGTTGACCAAGGCGCTGAGCGTGCTCTCGCAGACCGGGTCGTTCGGTGGATCGAATGTCAGCGTACGCTACTCGAAGAACTACTGACGAAAGGCCGGCGCGCTTCGGTGCGCCGGCTGTCCAGCCTGCCAACACTGCGCGCCTGGCCTGCCTGCGCAGGCGTGCGGTTCGAAAGGCGGGGGTGGCTTAGGCCAGCGCGGCGAGTGCCGCTTCGGCAGCAGCTTCGCCGGTGGCGAGGGCGCCGTGCGCGGTGGAGAAGTCGCTCGCCGAACAGGCCTCACCCGCGAAGAACAGCCGGTCGTCTGGACCCGCGAGAACGGCGCGGGCATTGGCATGGCCGGGGAGGGCATGGCTGTACGATCCGCCGAAGCCGTCCGCTTGCCCCCAGGCGGAGGCGGCGATCAGCCGCAGGCCGCGTGCGAAGTCCGCGCCGAGCAGCGCCCCAAGTTCTTCCCGTGCGAACGCCGCGGTGGCGTCCGCGCCGGCCCTCTCCAGCGCCGCAGCGCCGCTGCCGCCGAAGAAGCACTCCACCACCGGCCGCCCGAACGGGCGCAGGTAATAGCTGCCGGTATGGCTCGCGCGCGGGTTGCCGAGCAGGTGGCTGTCCGGCGGCACCGCCTTCGGCTCCTCCAGCCGCAGGAACAGTTTGTTCGCGAGCCCGAGCGGCAACTGCGCCGCGGCCTGGCAGCGGGGATCGTAGCGGCCTGGAAGCGCGATCTCTCCGCGGGCGAGCACCGGCGTCGCGACGGTCACGATGGCCGTCCGCGCGCGCACGGCGCCGCGCGGGCTCTCCAGCACCAGATGGACGCCCTCGTCGCGGATGCGCCGCACGGGGGTGCCGAGCGCCACCGCCACCCGCGGCAGCTGCGCCGCCACCAGCGTGCCGTAGCCGTCGCGCACGCGCCAATTCTCGTCGGTCGCGGCATCGTCATAGGCAAGGTAATCGGCCACCGAGAGGTCGGCGAGTCCCGTCCCGTTGATGTAGCCGCTCAACGCCTCGACATAAGCGTTCCACTCGCCCTCGGGCGGCAGCCCATCGCCGGCACGATCGCTTGGCGGCGGGTCGCTGCGCAGCCGCGCATCCCACGCCGCGAACGCCCGGTTCGCCGCGGCGCGCTCCCCGGGCGAAAAGCCCAGGTCGCGCAGCTGCTTGCCCCAGGCGGACTCGCTGCGATCGATCGCGAAACCCGCATCCTCGGCGATCTTCACCCAGGGGTTGCGGTCGGCGGAGTGGAGCCAGCCGCAGCCCATGTCGAGCGGCATGCCCTGGACGCCCAGCGTCCACGCGCGCCCCCCGATGCGGTCGTTCGCCTCCAGCACCAATACATCCAGGCCACGCCCGTGCAGCCGGCGCGCCGCGCCGATACCGGCAGCACCGGCGCCGATGATGGCAACGTCGATGTCGGTCATTGCGCGCGCGGGTGCGGCTCCGCGGTGGAGGACTGGGTGCGTGCCTCGGCTTCCGGATGGCCCGGCATCGTCGCCGTGTCGGCGGCTCCCGCTTGCGGCGTGGCGGCCTGCGCCGGGCGCGCCCGTTGCGGGTCCGTCTCCGCCGCGGCGGTGCCGCCCAGGCCGCCGCCGCCCGGGGTCTCGTCCAATCGTGCGTCGGTCAGCACGGCGGCCGCGGTCGCGTCGTCGCGCGCGTCGCTCTGGGGTGTCTCGGGGGCGTTGCTCGGCTGGTTGGTGGCCACGGGCGATCTCCTTGCGTCCCCTCAACGCGCAAGTGGCCGAGGCTTTCCCGATCAGACCGCCTTGCTGAAGCGCTGCGCATCGGGCTGGCGATAGCGGTCGAACGCGGCGGCCGCGAGACGCGCATAGGGTCGGCCGTCCGGCAGGACGGTCACACGAGTGCCGTCGATCCGGACGAGACCTTCCTCGGCCAAGGTGGCGAGCGCCGGCAGCGCGTCCGGGGCCGGGGCCGCGTCGACGCTTCCGTCGCACAGCAGGCGTTCGATCAGGCCCGACCGCAAGCGGTCGTCGACCGATCGCGCGACACCGCGCACCGCCGCCAGGCCGCCGTTCGCGACGCGCATGCGGTAGCGGCCGACGTGCTTCTCGTTCTGCACCAGCAGCCCGTCGTACTGGCTGATCGAGGAGGCTCCCAATCCGATGATCGCCTCACCCGGCTCGTCGGTGAAGCCCTGGAAGTTGCGGCGCAGCGCCCCCGCGGCCGCCGCCCGCGCGAGGCTGTCCTGTGGTCGCGCGAAATGGTCGAAGCCGATCGCCGCATATCCCGCCGCGACCAGGATGTCATAGGCGAGCGCGCTCTGGGCGAAGCGCTGCGCGGCATCCGGCAGCGCCTCGTCCGGGATCATCCGCTGGCGCGGCAGCAGTCGCGGCATGTGCGCATAGCCGAACATGGCGATGCGATCGGGCGCAAGGTCGAGCGCGGCGGCGAGCGTCTCGGCCAGGTCCTCGGAGGTCTGGTGCGGCAGGCCGTACATCAGGTCCAGGTTCACCGCGGCGATCCCGGCGGCGCGCAGGTCCAGCACCGCCTGGCGCACCATCTCGTAGGGCTGGATGCGGTTGATCGCGCGCTGCACATGCGGCGCGAAGCACTGCGCACCCAGGCTCACCCGGGTCACGCCGGCGCGCGCGAGGGCCTCTGCGTAGGTCGCGTCCAGTGTCCGGGGATCGAGCTCCGCCGCGATCTCCAGCCGCCCTGCGCAGGCAAAGCTCCGGCGCAGCAGCTCGGTCAGCCGCACGAAGTCTTCCGGAGGCAGCGCATTGGGGCTGCCGCCTCCGAAATGGATCGCGACGACCCGCCCGCGCATCCGGGCCGCTACCGCGCCGATTTCCTGCTCCAGCGCCGCCAGATAGGCGTCGAGGCGCGAGGCGCGGCCGATCGCCCCGGTGTTGCACCCGCAATACCAGCAGATCTCGTGGCAATAGGGGATGTGGACGTAGAGCGAGACCGGCGTCTCCGGCGCGATGGCCGCAAGCGCCTCCGCCTGTTCAACCGGGCCGACGCCGGTGCGGAATTCCGCAGCCGTGGGATAGCTGGTGTAGCGGGGCACGGAGCGGCGCGCGAGATCGGGCAGGTAGCGGTGCATGGGGCTGCTTTCTGCTCCCGCGCGCGCGGGCACGTTGACGCGCGTCAAACTTGGGCGCGGGCGTTTGATGCCGGTCAACGCCGCTCCTGGCGTTCGACCGCACAAGGCGGGCTGGAGGCCTGAATGACTGACATCCAGCACCTGTTCGAACCCAAGCGTCCGGCCACCCGCCGCTGGCACGTCATTGACGAGATCGACCTCGTCCCGCTGCTTTCCGAGCATGTGCGTAGCGAACAGCTTTGCCGCCGGCTCGAGAAATGTGCGGACGCGCTGCCGGAGCTGCCGGACGCGGAAGAGATCGAGGCGCTCTGCGACGCGCTCGATGCGCAGGCCGTCGAGCAGGCGAGCCGCGAAGATGCGCTGCTGGACGCCTTGTTCGGCGCGGAAGCCGAGCCGCTGGCAGACACGCTGCTGGCGTACGTCTGCGCCCAGCACGTCACCTTTGCGGTGCAGGCGCAGGACCTGCTCGCGGTGCTGCGCCCCCATGCCGTCGATCGCGGGCCGTGCGCGGCGACCCTGGGCTACATGTTGCGCTGCTTCTTCGACGGCTGCCGCGCTGCCATGGCGTTCGAGGAGCTGGCGATCCGCACGCTGGCGGAAGCCAGGCTCACGCCGGCCGCGCGCCTGCTGCTCGACAACCGGCTCCAGGCCCGCTGCCGCGTCGCCTGAGCGCCGGGCTCAGGCCGGTTCCGCCCGTTCCTCCAGCGCCGACCGGTCACGCAGCGTCACTGCGCGGCCGCCGGGCAGGCCGATCACGCCGGAGGCCTTCAGCTTGGTCATCTGCCGACTCACCGTTTCGATGGTGAGGCCCAGCACATCGGCGATCTGCCCCCGGGTCAGCGGCAGGTCGAAGGTGATCGGCCCTTCGGCACTCGCGCGGCAGGCGCTGCTGCCGGCACGGTCCGCCATGTCGAGCAGGAAGCCGGCGATCTTTTCCTCCGCGGACTTGCGGCCCAGCATCAGCATGCGGCCGCGCGCCTCGTCGAGGGCGGCAAAGGTGCGCTGGAGCAGCAGCCGCTCCATGCGCACATGGTCTTCCAGCACCTGCTCGAACTGCTTGCGCGGGAAGACGCACAGCTCGGCGTCGGTGAGCGCGGTGACGGTGAAGTCGGCTGCGTCCGCATAAGGGCGGCCGATGAAGTCGGCGGGATAGTGCAGGCCGACGATCTGCTCGCGCCCATCCGCGGTGGAGGCGCTAAGCTTGAGCACGCCCGACAAGAGGTTGGCGCAGATGATGCTCTCATCCCCCGCCCAGATCACCGTCTCGCCCTTGGAGAGTCGCTGCCGCCGACCGAGCGCGTTCAGCGCTTCCAGTTCATGGTCGGTAAGGCTGCCGCACAAAGCCAGGTCCCGCACCGAACAGTCGGCGCAAATCTCAATCGCTGCCATGCAGGGCCTATACGTAACATGGATTGGTTTGTCGCGCGAAACGCGCCGGCGTGCGCGTTGATGCGGGTCAAGGCGCGGGCGGGCTGCACGGGAGGATAGGGGAGGTGTCGCCGGGCAGCGGCATGGCGCCCGCCACCCGATGATCCTCCCGCCTTCGACGGGCTGCCGGAGCCTTCCGACAGCCCGCCGCTTTTCGTTCAGATCCCGTGACGGATCTCGACGCCGGGGATGCCGGGCACGTCCACCTCGAACGCGAACAGGTCGCCCGCATGCGGCTGCTCGGCGCGTTCCGCTGCCGACAGGTGCTTGGAGGCGGTGGTGGCATAGAGCGTCTTGCGCTCCGGCCCGCCGAACGCGACCTTGGTGATGGCGCTGACCGGGAAGCGGATCTGCTCCAGCAGTTCGCCCTTCGGCGAATAGCGGCGCACGCCCCAGCCGTTGTAGAGCCCGACCCAGATGCAGCCTTCGGCGTCGACGGTGGGGCCGTCCGGATGCCCTTCCGAATTGGGGATCTGGGCGAACAGCCGCGCGTCGCTGAGCGTCCCGTCCTCGTCCACGCTGCACGCGTAGATCAGGCCCTTGCCGGTATCGACGTGATAAATCGTGCGGCCGTCGGGGCTGAACGCCGGGCCGTTGGTGATCGCGCACGACGGCGTGGAGGCGACGCAGCGCCCGTCCGCGCCCAGGCGATAGATGGTGCCGCTCTCCGCGGTCTCCCCATCGTCCATGGTGCCGAACCAGAGCCGGCCATGCGGATCGACGGTGCCGTCGTTGAGCCGGTTGCCCGGATGCTGCGGCTCCGGATCCACCAGCGGCACGAACGCCCCCGTGGTCGGATCGAAGCGGGCAAGCCCGCTCTGGAGGCCTGCGATCAGTCCTCCGTCCGCACAGGGCAGCACGAAGCCGCATTGGCCCGGCGTCTGCCAGCTCTGGATCGCGTTTGTTTCCGGATCGAGCCGGTAGATGCGGTAGCTCTTGATGTCGACGAACCAGAGCGCGGCGTCGCGCTCCACCCACACCGGCCCTTCGCCCAGCGGGGCGCCGAGCTGGACGATGCTGACGGGCTCGCTGCGCTGGACCGCCATCACAGCGCCTCCACGCAGCGTGCGCCAAGCGGCGCGAGGAGCGAAGGATAAGCAAAAGACGTGGAGATCACCGGGTGAAGGCCTCTTTGTCGCGGGGAGGGGGCGTGCGGCCGCAGCAGTGCAGCGGGTCTGCAGCATCCTCTCCTGCCGCCGGTTATGTGGGTCCCCGGCAGCATCCGTGGCTCCCCACAGGCTGTCAAGCGCGGGATCCCCAGCTCGGAAAGGAGGTAGTGCGTCCGGGACCGCGGCTCATCGCATCGTTAACTCCTGAGTTACCTTGACCTGCGAAGCCGGAAGGGTTCAGGGAAATGGAAGCGTATCATGTACAAAGCCCATAAGCTGCAGCTGCTCGTCGCCGTTGGCGCGCTCGCCATCGCCGGCTGCGCCCGCAAGCCGGAGCCGGCGCCACCGCCGCCAGCGCCCACTCCCACGCCGACGCCCGCGCCCATGCCCGTGCCTCCCGCCGGCAGCGCCGCGGGGCTGAGCACGCCGACGGCCTTGCCCGACGGCGGCTACCCGACGCCCAATCGCGCGCTTTCGACGGCCGGAAAGGTGTGGCACCTGCGCAGCGCGCTCAACGTCGCCGCGCTCCAGTGCAACGTCTCGGACCCGACGATCGTCGCCCACTATAACGCGCTCATCAAGACGCAGACGAAGAGCTTCGCTGCCGCCCACAAGACGCTGTCCGCCGAATATCGTGCGGCCGGCGGCGACTGGCAGGACCGCTTCGACGATTCCATGACGCGCCTGTACAACTTCTTCGCGCAGCCGCCGGTGCAGAAGGAATTCTGCGCCCGCGCCGTGCCGATGATCGCGACCGCCGCCGCCCTTCCGGCCGGCGCGTTCGAGAGCTTCGCCGCAGGCGCGTTGGAGCAACTCGATCAGCCGTTCGTGGACTTCTACCGCCGCTACGATCTGTACCGGGTCGAACTTGCGGCCTGGAAGTCGGGCCAGCAGTCGCCCGTGCCCCGACTTGGCGTGGACCCGGTCGTGCTGCTCGGCTCCAACGAAGTGACGCTGGCCAAGGGGGTGCGCGTCGCGTCGCGCTGAGCCACACCGGCGCCCCAGCGGTTTGCATCGGGCGCCCCCCGGCCGCTAGGGGAGGGGAAGGAGGTGGGCGCATGGATGTGCCCACGCCTTTCCCTGCGCATTGGAGTGGCTGTTGGAATCAGTAACGATCGTTCTTGTGCTGCTGCTGGCAGTGGTGGTCAGCGGTGCCGTCTCGCGAATGGTGCCTTTTGCGGTGCCGGCGCCGCTGGTCCAGATCGCGCTCGGCGCGGCGATTGGGCTGGCGGGCGATTGGCGGGTCGCACTGGATCCGGAACTGTTCTTCTTCCTGTTCCTGCCACCGCTGCTGTTCCTGGATGGCTGGCGCATCCCCAAGGACGAATTGTTCAAGGATCTGCCGACCGTGGTCGAGCTGGCGCTTGGCCTGGTCGTGATCACGGTGCTCGGGATGGGGCTGTTCATCCACTGGATGATCCCCGCCATGCCGCTCGCGGTCGCCTTCGCGCTCGCAGCCGTCGTGTCGCCGACCGATCCGATCGCGGTCTCCGCCATCGCCGCGCGCGTGCCGATCCCCAAGCGGATGATGCACATCCTGGAGGGGGAGTCGCTGCTCAACGACGCGTCGGGCCTGGTGTGCCTGCGCTTCGCCATCGCCGCAGCGCTCACCGGCACCTTCTCTGCCTCCAGCGCTGCGCTCAACTTCCTCTGGGTGGCGTTCGGCGGGCTCGCGATCGGTGTTGCCGTCACCATGGCCGTGACCTGGGCCAAGTATCGCGTGTCCAGGCGTTTCGGCGAGGAGATCGGCTCGCAGATCCTGGTCAGCCTGCTGATCCCGTTCGGCTCCTACCTGCTGGCGGAGCATTTCCACTGTTCCGGAATCCTGGCGGCCGTCGCTGCCGGCGTGACGATGAGCTTTGCCGAGATCTCGCGGCAGGCGCTCCCCGCGACGCGCGTTCGTCGCAATTCCGTTTGGGACACGATCCAGTTCGCCGCGAACGGCATCATCTTCGTCCTCCTGGGCGAGCAGTTGCCGGCTATCCTCCACGGCGCGCATGAGACGGTCGCGCTTACCGGCCACCAGAATGTCTGGTGGCTGGCCCTCTACGTGCTCGCGATCAACGTCGGGCTCGCGGCATTGCGGTTCGTGTGGGTGTGGATCTCCCTGCGCCTCACGCTGCTGCGCCGGGGCGACGCCGGACAGAGCCCGGAGTGGCGGCTCGTCGCCGCCATGTCCTTTGCGGGAGTGCGCGGGGCGATTACCCTGGCGGGTGTGCTCACCCTGCCGCTGCTCGCCGCGAACGGAACGCCGTTCCCGGCACGGGACCTCGCCATCTTCCTTGCCGCAGGGGTGATCGTCACCTCGCTGGTGGTCGCCAGCATCGGGCTTCCGCTGCTGCTGCGGGGCCTGAAGATGCCGGCGGACGCATCCGTTCAGGCGGAGGAGGATGCCGCGCGCGTCGCCGCCGCGGAGGCCGCGATCCGCGAGATCGAGCGCGTCCAGCACGACCTGGCCGCCGGCCGCAACGACGCCGATCTGTACGCGTCCGCCGGAGCCCGCATCATGGACCTCTACCGCGAGCGCATCGAGGCGCGCAGCCAGGAAGGGGAGGCGGCGGAGGCGGCGCGCCGCGAAGATGGCATCGAACGCGAACTGCGCCTCGCCGGTCTCAAGGCGGAACGCGCCGCCATCTTCCGCAGCGCGCGCGAACGACGCATCGGCAGCGCCACGTCCAGCAAGCTGGTCCGCGAGCTCGACCTGCTGGAAGCGCGCTACCGGAGCTGAGCGTCGGCGGCGTCCCGTGCCTGGCACCGCGCCGGCATCGCGACGCCGCTAAGCCTCGCGGTTCGCATCGTGAAGGGGATCATCCTGCCTCCGTCGTTCCGCTCGGAAGCATGGACGTGAGATGTCGGGGGTGCTCTGACGTCGTGCAGCCTTGCGCTGCAGAAGATGGAGGCCCGACCGGGAATCGAACCCGGGTGCAAGGATTTGCAGTCCTCTGCGTCACCACTCCGCCATCGGGCCTCGACGTCGGGAGGCGGGCACTTGCTCGGTTTTCGCCTCGCGGTCAACCAGGTTTCCGCCCTCGCTCCACTGTGGGCCAGAAAATGGCGGCGGTCGCTTGGCGGCATCGCGCGTGCGAAGTACATAGCAGCGTTCTCAACTAGTGTATTGCACGAATAATACAGACGTGCGACAGGAGCATCATGGACGGTTCGGCAGATACCCTTCGGTTCGAGGAAATGCGCGCGGCGATGGTGGCGAGCCAGCTTCGCACCAGCGCTGTCGACGACTCGCGGGTGGTCAAGGTGATGGGCGAGGTCCCGCGGGAGCGTTTCGTACCCGCCGCCGCACGTCCGATCGCCTATTATGATCGCGACATCGCGCTGGGCAATGGCCGCGCCATGAACGCGCCGCTCGCCTCGGCGCGCCTCATCAACGAGGCGGAGATCGCCTCGACGGACCGGGTGCTGCTGATCGGTGCGGCGACCGGCTATGTCGCAGCGGTGCTCGCGGAGCTCGCCGGCTCGGTGGTTGCGCTGGAGGAAGATGCGACGCTCGCCGCCCAGGCGCGCGAGGCGCTTGCCGGCATGGCCAATGTGACGGTGGTCGAAGGGCCGCTGGTCGAGGGCTGGGCGCAGGGTGCGCCTTATGACGCGATCGTGATCGACGGCGCCGTCGAGTTCGTGCCGGACGCGATCGTGCACCAGGCCAAGATCGACGGCCGCTTGACGACGGGCGTGATCGACCGGGGCGTCAGCCGGCTCGCCGCCGGGCGCCGTAGCGAAGGCGGCTTCGGCTTGGTCGACTTTGCGGATGTGGACTGTGTTGTGCTGCCGGGGTTCTCCAAACCGCCCACCTTCCAGTTCTAAAGCCGCGCAAAACCATGGGGGGGAGTATGCGCGCGTTTCGTTGGATCGCCGGGGTCAGTCTCATTGCCTGTGCGGCATCGTCCGCCCAGGCGGAGACGCTGCGTGAGGCGCTGGTGCGCGCCTACAGCAGCAACCCGCAATTGACCGGGGAGCGCGCGAACCTGCGCGCCACCGACGAGGGGGTGCCGCTGGCGCGTGCCTCCGGCCTTCCGCAGTTGAGCGCCGACGGCTCGTATAGCGAGAACGTGCTCAACACGGCGAACAACAGCATCGCCCAGCCGCAGCGGACGGCGGCAGCGGGGGTCAACCTGTCGGTGCCGCTCTACAGCGGCGGCGCGGTGCGCAACTCGGTGCGTGCGGCCGAGCGACGGGTGGAGGCGGGGCGCGCGAACCTGCGCAGCGTCGAGGCGAACGTGTTCACCCAGGTGGTCGCCGCCTATAACGACGTGCTGCGGGACGAGGCGATCGTGCGCCTCAACCAGCAGAACCTCCGCGTGCTGGAGGTGAACCTCCAGGCCTCGCGCGACCGGTTCGAGGTCGGGGACCTGACCCGTACGGACGTCGCTCAGTCGGAGGCACGGCTCGCCTCGGCCCAGTCGCAGCTTCGCAGTGCCGAGGCACAGCTGATCACCAGCCGCGAAAACTACGTCGAGGTGACGGGTGCCCCTCCCGGCACGCTGGCGCCCCCGCCCGAGCTGCCGAACCTGCCGGGGAACCCGCAGGGCGCGGTGTCGGTCGCGGTCGACAACAATCCCTCGCTCCAGGCGGCCCAGCGCGAGAGCGACGCCGCCGGCTTCGACGTGCGCGTCGCGCGCGCCAGCCGCCTTCCGCGGGTGGCCGCGGTGAGCGGCGGCAGCTATTCGACCGTCCTCAACTCGATCCCCGACATCAACGGCATCCGCATCTCGCCGGATGGCGCGTCCGTCACGGCCGGCCTGCAACTGTCGGTGCCGCTGTTCCAAGGGGGTGGCCCCGCCGCACAGGTTCGGCGCGCGCAGGCGGTGGAGAGCTCCGCGATCGAGCGGGTGACGCAGGTGGAGCGGGCAGTCGTCTCCGACGCGCGTTCTGCCTTCGCCGCCTGGCAATCGTCGCTGCGCGTGATCGAGTCCTCGGAAGTGCAGGTTTCCGCCAACCGCCTGTCGCTGGAGGGCGTCCGCGCGGAGAACAGCGTCGGCACGCGCACCATCCTCGACATCCTCAATGCCGAGCAGGAACTGCTCAACTCCCAGGTCCAGCTCGTGTCCGCGCGGCGCGACGCCTATGTCGCCGGCTTCGCGCTGCTCGCGGCGATGGGACGGGCCGAGGCGCAGGACCTGGGGCTCGACGGCGGCGCGCTCTACGATCCCACCACCAACTACAGCCGCGTGCGCAACCGCATCTGGGACTGGGACAGCGATCCGGCGCCCAAGCCCGTCGCTACCACCACAGTCGGCACGCCGGCCCAGACGCCGGTCGTCACCCGCGAGCTGGAGCCGGAACTGCGGCACGACGTGAACCCCTATGGCATCACGGACGGCGCCGACGCCGCCAATCGTCGGGGCGGCGATGCAGCGACGCGCCCCGTTGACACCAATCGTGCAAACCCCGACAGCTGATCGGTCAGGAAGACGGTAACCATGAGGTTCGCGGTGGGGGACATGAGTACCGAGACGTCGATGGAGGACATCCTCTCGTCGATCAAACGGATCATCGCCGAGGAAGGCGACGGTCCCGTCTCGCGCGTCCGCAAGCCGGTTCGTACGCCAGCTCCGGTGTATGACGACGAGGACGAGGTGCTGGAGCTGAAGGACGCGGTCAGCGATCCGCTGCCCCAGCGTGCCGCCGCCGCTCCGGCTGCCCCGGCTCCGGAACCGGACCCGACGATCCTGTCCGAGCGTGCGGCCGAGGCGAGCCGCGGCGCGCTCGAGGCCCTGTCGCGGATGGTGGTGAAGCCGGAAGCACCGGGCGCCGATTCGCTCGAAGCCCTGGTGCGTGAGATGCTGCGCCCGATGCTCAGCGACTGGCTGGACGCCAAGCTGCCCGCGATCGTCGAGGCGATGGTCGCGCGCGAGATCGCCCGCATCAGCGGCCGCGAGTAAGCCGCTCCCGTGCGGGCGCGCTTGCGTCCGCGCGGTGGCTGCGCCATGCGCTCGGCCATGACCGAGCTTGCAAAGACCTTCGATCCCGCCGCCATCGAGACGCGCTGGTATGCGCATTGGGAAGAGCAGGGGCTGTTCCGCCCCGAGCGGCCCGGCGCCGAGCCCTGGACGATCGTCAACCCGCCGCCCAACGTGACGGGTAGCCTCCACATCGGCCATGCGCTCGACAACACGTTGCAGGACATCCTGGTCCGCCACGCGCGGCTGCAGGGCAAGGACGCGCGCTGGGTGGTCGGCACCGACCATGCCGGCATCGCCACGCAGATGGTCGTCGAGCGCAACCTCGCCAAGGACGGCGTCAAGCGCACCGACCTCGGCCGCGAGGCGTTCGTCGACAAGGTCTGGGAGTGGAAGGCCGAGAGCGGCGGCCAGATCACCGGCCAGCTGCGCCGGCTGGGCTGCTCGATGGACTGGGCCCATGAGCGCTTCACCATGGACGAGGGCTTTTCGAAGGCCGTCCTCAAGGTCTTCGTCCAGCTGCACCGCGACGGACTGCTCTATCGCGACAAGCGGCTCGTGAACTGGGACCCGCATTTCGGCACCGCGATCAGCGACCTGGAGGTCGAGACACGCGAGGTGCAGGGCAGCTTCTGGCACCTGCGCTATCCGCTGGCGGACGGATCGGGCGAGATCCGCGTCGCCACCACCCGGCCGGAGACGCTGCTCGCCGACATGGCGGTGGCGGTGCATCCCGAGGACCCGCGCTACACCGCGCTGATCGGCAAGCAGGTACGGCTGCCCATCACCGGCCGGCTGGTGCCGATCGTCGGTGACGAGCACGCCGATCCGGCGCTGGGCTCGGGCGCGGTCAAGATCACGCCGGGCCACGACTTCAACGATTTCGAGGTCGGCCGCCGCGCCGGCATCGAGGCGCGCGACATGCTCAACATGCTCGACGCCAAAGCGCAGGTGACCCAGACCGCGGACGGTCTGATCCCCTCCGAGCTGCTCGGCCTCGACCGGTTCGAGGCGCGTAAGGCGATCGTCGCGCGGCTCAAGGAAGAGGGTTTCCTCGTCCCCCACGTCGACAAGGACGGCAACGAACACGACGCCGAGCCGCGTACCATCCAGACGCCCTATGGCGACCGTTCGGGCGTGGTGATCGAGCCCTGGCTGACCGACCAATGGTACGTCGACGCCAAAACGCTCGCCCAGCCGGCGATCGAGGCGGTGCGTTCGGGCAAGACCCAGATCGTGCCCAAGAGCTGGGAAAAGACCTATTTCAATTGGATGGAAAACATCCAGCCGTGGTGCGTCTCGCGCCAGCTGTGGTGGGGCCACCGCATCCCGGCGTGGTTTGCCGAAGACGGCCGCGTGTTCGTCGCCGAGACCGAGGAAGAGGCGCAGGCGGAAGCGGGTGAGGGCGTCGCGCTCACCCGCGATCCCGACGTGCTCGACACCTGGTTCTCCTCGGCGCTGTGGCCGTTCGCGACGCTGGGTTGGCCGGAGAACACCGACCCGACGCTGGGCGGGCGCTATTCCAACGACGTGCTGATCTCGGGCTTCGACATCCTGTTCTTCTGGGATGCGCGCATGATGATGCAGGGGCTGCACTTCATGGGCGATGTGCCGTTCCGCAAGCTCTACCTGCACGGCTTGGTGCGCGCCGCGGACGGCGCCAAGATGTCCAAGTCCAAGGGCAACACCGTCGATCCGCTCGGCCTGATCGACCGCTATGGCGCGGACGCGCTGCGCTTCTTCATGGCGGCGATGGAAAGCCAGGGCCGCGACATCAAGATGGATGAGAAGCGGGTCGAGGGCTATCGCAACTTCGCGACCAAGCTCTGGAACGCATCGCGCTTCGCCCAGGCGAACGGCATCACCGCCTCGACCACGCTGGAACCCCCGGCGGCGACGCTCGCCGTCAACAAGTGGATCGTCGCGGAGACGGTCGCCTGCGTGCAGGCAGTCGACCTGGCGCTCGCCGACCTGCGCTTCGACGGGGCGGCCAACACGATCTACCAGTTCGTGTGGAGCCGCTTCTGCGACTGGTATCTCGAACTCATCAAGCCGGTGCTGCAGGGCGAGGGGGCCGAGGGCGCCGACGAGACCCGCGCGGTCGCCGGCTGGGTGCTCGACCAGATCCTGGTACTGCTCCACCCGTTCATGCCCTTCATCACCGAAGAGCTGTGGCATGCGATGGGCACCCGCTCGAACGACCTGATCGTCGCGCGCTGGCCGATCGCGGACGCGCGCGCGCTCGATCCGGCGGCGAGCCAGGAGATCGACTGGGTGATCCGCCTGGTGAACGAAGTGCGCGCCGCGCGGACCGAGCTCAACGTGCCGCCCGGCGCCCGCCTGCCGATCCACGTCCGCGATGCCTCGCCGCTGACCGCCGAGCGCTTGGCGGCGCAGGGGAATGTGCTCGCGCGCCTCGCCCGCGTCGATGTGTCGACGGACGAGGTGCCCACCGGTGGCGCGTTGCAGATCGTGGTGGACGAGGCGACCTTCGTACTGCCGCTGGAAGGCGTCGTCGACCTGGAGGCCGAGCGCGTCCGCCTCACCAAGGCGATCGCCGCGGCGGAGAAGGAGCGGGACTCGCTTGCCGCCCGGCTCGACAACCCGAGCTTCGTGGGACGCGCCAAGCCGGAGGCGGTGGAAAAGGCGCGCGCCGACCACGCGGACAAGCAGGCGGAAGCAACTCGGCTTCAGGCGGCACTCGGGCGGCTCGGCTAAGGTCCCGCTGCGGGAGCAGGACCAGGGGCGTCAGCGCTCTTGCTCCTGGGCTCCTGCCGTCGCAGGAGCACTTAGTCTTCGGCGGCGGTGGCGAACCTCCTCAAATCCCGTGCTCCTGCGAAGGCGGGAGCCAGGGCCGCAAGCACCGGACGTTCCGATAAACAAAAAGGGCGGCCCATCAGGCCGCCCTTCCCATTACCGCCGGCAGCTGTCGCCCGGCCCCGCGTCCAGATCGAGGCACCGTCCGTCGATCTCCCCCGCGGGCACCGGCAGGTGGATCAGCGCGGCGAGCGTCGGCAGGATGTCGACCGTCTCGACGCCCAGCGGCTGTTCGAACGGCGTCATGCCCTTGCGCCAGAACAGCATCGGCACCCGCCGGTCATAGTCCCAGAAGCTGCCATGCGAGGCGACGGTGGAGCCCACCGGCAGCGGCACCGGCGTGACGCGCGGCTTGAGCGGCACCAGTAGGTCGCCCGAACGCTCGGGGTCGAACGAGGCGCGCGCGCGCTCCAGCAGCGACCAGGTCTGCGGGTCCGTGTGGCCCGGCATCCGCGTCGCCAGCACCTGGGCGCGGGTGAAGACCGTCTCCACCTGCGGATTGGCGGAAAGCCGGGCGATCGCCTCGCGCTCGACCGCGGCGCGCTGCGCTGCGGTCAGCTTGATGTCGTACCAGATGTCGCCGTTCACGCCGCCCAGCAGCACCGGGCCTGCGATCCCGAGCTTCCGGCCAATCTCCTGCCCGATCACCTTCACGTCCAGCGTGCCGCCCTGGCGCGTCGCATCGGGCATGGCGTGGATGGCGTGGCGCTCGGCGATGTCCTGGCCGCCATGGTCGGCGGTCAGCACCACCTGATAATCGACGCCGGTCGCGTCCAGCACCGCGAAGAAGTCGCCCAGCGAGCGGTCGAGCGACAGCATCTGCAGGCACATCTCGCTGCCTTCGGTGCCGAAGCCGTGGCCGACATAGTCGGTGGCCGAAGCGCCGACCGAGATGATGTCGGTGGCCTGGCCCTGGCCGAGCTTCATGTCCTGGATCAGCCCGGCGGCAAGCGCCAGCACGGCGCCGTCGAACTCGGGCGAGCGGCGGAAGGCGTTGGTGTCGCCGGCCGCCCGCTCGAACCGGCCGGTGCCGACCGTGCGGGTGCCGACCTGGATCGGCTGCGAACGCGCCTGGCAGAGCGCCGGCAGGTCGAGCGCGGGCTGCGCCCGGGCGATCTGCGCGGCGACGGCGGCGTTGGCCCGCTGCACCACGGCGGGCATCGTGCGGCCGGCATAGGAGACGAAGCCCTTGCCGCCCCACCACCACAGCTCGTCCACCTTGTGGCCGCCCATCATCACGGCGGCGCGATCCTTGCCGGCGACCGAAACGACGCGGGTGGCCGGATTGGCGTTCTTCATCCGCTCGCCCAGCGTCGGCACCTTCAGGTGGCGATCCGAAACCGTGTACTCGTCGGAGTTGCTGCCCTGCACCGTCTCGTCCTCGGCGCAATAGATCTTCTTGTCCGCGCGGGCCGCCTTCTGGTCGTACCAGTCGTTCGCCATGATGCCGGTGCGATAGGGGCGCGAGCCCGTCAGGATCGTCGAGTGGCCCGGGCAGGTCTCGGTCGCTGCGTGGCTCTGATAGCCCGAGGGGAACACCGCACCGTCCAGCAGCCGCGCAAAGCCGCCGGTGAAGCGATTGCGATACTCGGCAAAGAGGTTGGCGGAGAACTGGTCGACCGAGATCGCGACGATCAGCTTGGGGGGCGTGGTCGGCGCCGCAGCGGGAGCCGCTGGCGCCGCGGGGGCTTCCTGCGCGCGCAGCGGTGCCATCGCGGTGCTGCTGAGCAGGCCGGCCGCAATCAGCGACGCGAGCGGACGAACAAGACGCATGAACTAAACTCCTGAGAATGGCAGGGGTGCATCCGGGATGGGACAGGGCTATCCCCGATCGCAGCCGATGCGGCAAGGAAGGTTGATGGCGCGCTTCTGTTTCATGCTTCTGGCGGTGCTGGCGCTGCTCGGCCCAGGGGGCGCCCGCGCGCAGGCCCCGAACCAGGGGCCGCACATCACGATCCGGCTGGTCGCCGAGACGGAGGCGCCTGCCGCTGGCGACACGGTCACGCTGGCCTTCGATTCCGCGCCGCAGCCGGGCTGGCACGGCTATTGGCAGAACCCCGGCGACGCCGGCGTCGCCACCCGGCTCGATTGGACGCTTCCGCCAGGCGTGACGGCGGGGCCGCTGCTCTACCCGGTGCCCCAGCGGCTGACCGTCGCCGGGCTGATGAACTATGTCTATGAGGGGCCGTTCGCCCAGCTCGTGCGGCTGAAGCTGCCGGAGGGACTTGCGCCCGGCACCCGCCTGCCGCTCCGTGTGCGCAGCGACTATCTGGTCTGCACCGAGCAATTGTGCGTTCCCGAACATGCCGATCTCGCCATCGACCTCACCGTGGGCGACGGTCGCATCGCGCCAGAGCGTCGCGCCCGGTTCGACCGGTGGCGCGCGGCGCTGCCGCGGCCACTCGGATCGCCGGCGCAGTTCGCGGTCGTGCAGGAGGGGCAGGCGCCGCGTATCCGTATCGGCGTGCCGTTCCCCGCGAGCCAAAGCGCGGCGGACGCCTATTTCTATCCGCTCACGAAGGGCGCGCTTTCCTACAGCGCACCGCAGAGGGTGGCGCGCGACGGCGACCTGCTGGTGATCGAGACCGACGCTGCGGAAGCCGCTACCCCCGAGCGGATCGAAGGCGTGCTGGCGACCGGCACTGGCCAGGCGTTCAACGTCTCCGCCCGACCCGGCACCGTCGCCGAGCCAAGGGGGCAGGGCGGCGCCATCCTGCTGGCGCTGCTCGGGGCCCTCGCCGGCGGCCTGATCCTCAACGTCATGCCCTGCGTCTTCCCGATCCTGAGCCTCAAGGCGCTGCATCTGGCGCGGGCGGGCGGGTCCGAGCGGGACGCCCGCCATGAGGCGCTGGCTTATACGGCCGGCGTGCTCGTGACGTGCCTGGCGCTGGGCGGGGCGATGCTTGCCCTGCGCGCCGCGGGTGTCGCTGCCGGCTGGGCGTTCCAGCTCCAGGACCCCCGCGTCATCCTGCTGCTGCTGCTGCTGGTGACCGGCGTGGCGCTCAATCTCGCGGGGCTGTTCACCCTGCCGACGCCGCGGTTTGCCGGCGAGAGCGGTGCCGCCGGCGCCTTCGCCACGGGGGCGCTCGCCGCCTTTGTCGCGACGCCCTGCACCGGACCGTTCCTGGGGGCGGCGCTCGGCGCGGCGCTGGTGCTGCCGACGCTGGCGGCGCTCGCGGTGTTCGCCGGGCTAGGGCTGGGCCTTGCGTTGCCGTTCCTGCTGCTCGGCTTCGTGCCGGCGCTGCGCCGCCGCCTGCCGCGGCCCGGCGCCTGGACGGGGCGGCTCCAGCGCATCCTGTCGGTGCCGATGTTCGCCACCGCGCTCGCGCTCGCCTGGATCCTCGGCCAGCAGGCGGGGGTGGACGGCATGGCGTTCGGCCTGGGCGTCGCGCTGCTGCTCGGCCTTGCGCTGTGGTGGACCGGGCTCCGCCAGGCGAGCGGCCGCCCCCGCGCCGGGTGGCCGATGCTGCCCGCCCTGCTGGTCGCAGGGCTCGCGATCGTGAGCGTCCAGCGCGCGCCCGCCCGTGCCGAGGCCGCCGTCGCCGGCACCGAGCCGTTCAGTGAAGCCCGGCTTGCCGAACTCCGCGAGGCGGGCAAGCCCGTGTTCGCCTATTTCACCGCCGACTGGTGCGTCACCTGCAAGGTCAACGAGAAGACGGCGATTGAGACCGCGCGCGTCCGCGACGCCTTCCGAGCCAAGGGCGTGCAGGTTCTGGTCGGCGACTGGACCGATGGCGATCCAGCGCTCGGCCGTTTCCTGGAGGCGCATGGCCGCGCCGGCGTGCCGCTCTATCTCTGGTACACGCCGGGTACCGAGGCGCCGCAGGTCCTCCCGCAACTGCTGACGGCGGACATGCTCGCCAACTTGCCGAACTGAACCAGCCACAGCGGATCAACTAAAACTTACACGGATTAGTCCGCGCCCGACTAGAACGAAGCTTTTCGTCTTGTGCGCCGCACAAACCTGTCCCAGCATGGAACTATGTTGCTTGCGGGAGCTTCAGCTAAGTTGATGAAGAGGGCGGCATTCGACGAGATTTGGGGCCATGGCGGACCACAGGCGCCACGGCCGGAACTGGAGGCGCTCGCGCGCTGGATGCGGGAGACGCCGGAGCGCGACCTTGGTCGAAGGCTGCAATCGGCCGAAGCCACCTTCCGCCAGCTGGGCATCACCTTCGCCGTCTATGGCGAGAGCGAAGCGGCGGAACGGATCATCCCGTTCGACATCGTGCCGCGGGCGTTCCTCGCCGACGAATGGGAGCGGCTGTCGCGCGGGCTGATCCAGCGGGTTGAGGCGATCAACGCCTTTCTGAACGACATTTATGGCGAACGCCGCATCCTGAAGGAGAACATCCTTCCGCCCGAACTGATCTGGGGCAATCCCCAGTTCCGCGCCGAAGTGGTTGGCATCCGCCCGCCGCACGACGTGTGGGCGCACATCTGCGGCATCGATCTGGTGCGCACCGGGCCGGACGAGTTCTGGGTGCTGGAGGACAATGCCCGCACCCCCTCCGGCGTCTCCTACATGCTGGAAAATCGCGAGGCGATGATCCGCCTGTGTCCGGAGCTGTTCCGCCAGATGCGCATCGCGCCGGTCGACAGCTACCCGGACCTGCTGCTGGAGACGATGCGCTCGGTCAGCCCGAACGGCTGCGGGCGCAATCCGGTGTGCGTCGTGCTCACGCCCGGCCACTTCAACTCCGCCTATTACGAACACAGCTTCCTGGCGGATTCGATGGGCATCGAACTGGTCGAGGCGGCCGACCTGCTGGTCGACGACGACGTGGTCTACATGCAGACCATCGCCGGGCGGGTGAAGGTGGACGTGATCTACCGCCGCATCGACGACGACTTCCTCGATCCGCTGGTGTTCCGACCGGATTCGATGCTGGGCGTGCCCGGCATCATGGCTGCCTATCGCGCCGGCAACGTCACCCTGATCAACGCGCCCGGCAACGGCATCGCCGACGACAAGGCGATCTACAGCTACATGCCGGAGATCGTGCGCTTCTATTCGGGCGGCGAGCCGCTGCTCCCCAATGTCGAGACCTGGCGCTGCCGCGAGCCGCAGGCGCTGAAATACGTGCTCGACAATCTCGATCAGCTGGTGGTGAAGCTGGTGGACGGCTCCGGCGGCTACGGCATGCTGGTGGGCCCCACCGCCAGCCGCGCCGAGATCGAGGCGTTCCGCGCCGCGCTGGTCGCCGAGCCGCACCGCTACATCGCCCAGCCGACGCTCGCGCTCTCCACCGTGCCCACCATGACCGAAAAGGGGCTGAGCCCCCGCCACGTCGACTTCCGCCCCTTTGTCCTAACCGGAAGCCAGGGTGTGAAGGTCGTGCCGGGCGGGCTCACGCGCGTGGCGCTTCGGGAAGGATCGCTGGTGGTGAACTCCAGCCAGGGCGGCGGCACCAAGGACAGCTTCGTGCTGCTCCCCGACAGCCCCGCACCCGGTGGGAGCCAGCAGCAGCAGGGCCAGGGCGGCATGATCCAGATGCAGGGCGAGGGCTGACGCGATGGCGATGCTTTCCCGCACCGCGGCGTCGCTCTACTGGCTCGGCCGCTATGTCGAGCGCGCCGACTTCATCGCCCGGCTGGTTGAGGCGACGGTTCGCCTCGACGCGCTCTCGGCCCGCCCGGCGGGCGATGCAGCCTGGGCGAGTGCGCTCAGCGTCACCTACACCGAGGATGCGTTCGCCGAGACCGGTCTTCCAGTGACGCAGGCGCATGTCGCCCGCTTCCTCACCTGCGACCGCAGCCATCCGGGTTCGATCCTCTGGTGCCTGGACGTGGCGCGCAACAACGCCAAGGCCGTCCGCACCGCGCTCACCCGCGACGCCTTCTCGGCGATCAACCGCGCGTGGTTGCAGTTCAACACGCCGACCGGCGGCGACGCGCCCTCCGAGGTGCTGAGCCTGGTCGAAGCGATCAAGGCGGAGACGCGCGGCTTCGAAGGCGCCGTCCACCGCATGATGAAGAATGAGGCGACCTGGTTCATCCAGCTGGGCGCCGCGATCGAGCGCGCGGACAATACCGCGCGGCTGATCGACGTGAAGTATCACCTGCTGCTGCCGGAAGGTGAGAAGGTCGGCGGCCCGGTCGATCGCGACCAGTGGACCACCATCCTCCAGACAGTGTCAGCCGTCACCGCCTATCGCTGGCTGTACAACGAAGGGCTGCGGCCGAGCCTGGTGATCGAACTGCTGCTGTCGCGCGGCGAAGTCCCGCGCAGCCTTGCCGCCTGCGTCGCCGAGACCGTGGAGATGCTCAACCTGCTCGGCAAGCGTGCCGGCTTGCAGGGGGAGGCCGATCGCATGGCCCGCACGCGGCTCGCGCGCATGCAGAAGACGCGCGCGGACGAAGTCATCGTCAGCGGTCTTCACGAGTATCTGACCGCCTTCATCCGGGAGAATGCGATGCTGGATGCCGCGATCGCCCGCCAATTCCGGTTCATCTGATGCGCATCGAGGTCGAACACCACAGCCGCTACCGCTTCACCGAGCCGCAGGCGCGGGTGGTACAGTTGCTGCGCATGTTCCCGGACGACACCGTCAACCAGACGGTGGTCGCCTGGCGGATCGACGTGGATTGCGACGCGCGGCTGCGCGAAAGCCGCGACGGCTACGGCAACCTCACGCGCATGCTCTATGCCGAGGGGCCGCTGGAGACGATCGGCATCACCATTTCGGGCGAAGTGCTGCTGAGCGAGACTCCCCGCCGCCTGGACGGCGCGGACGAGCCGCTGCCGCCCGCCTTTTATCTCCGCACCACGCCGCTGTCGGCGGCGGATGCCGCCATGACCGTATTCGCGCAGGAGGTTGCGGGCGACGCGTCGGACGACGTGCGCGCGGCCCGGATTGCCGAGGCGCTGCACGGCCGCTTCGCCATCGAACGCCGCCGCGGCGATGGCGTGCTGCCGGCCGCGGAAGCCTTTGCCGGGGATCGCGCGAGTCCCCGTGATCTGGCGCAGGTGCTGGTCGGCTGCCTGCGTGCGATCGGCCTGCCGGCGCGCTATGTCTCGGGATACAGCCTCGGCGGCTGCGCGCGGCGCGAGCGTCCGGCGCCGCATGGCTGGGCGGAGGTGTTCCTCGAGGGGCAGGGGTGGCAGATGCTCGACCCGACCGTCGGCGGGACTCCCGGCCTCGACTATGTCCGCGTCGCCGCCGCTCTCGACAGTGCTGGCGCGGCGCCGATCTCGGGCACGCGCATCGGCCATGGCGACGAGGAACTCGACGTGGACGTGGCGGTCGGCCTGCTCGGCCGCGAAACCTGAGCCGGGACACCGCCCGCCACGCGAGGTCAGGCGAGGACGGTTGCCTCCAGGGGGCTCGCGGGCACGGTTTCCATGTCCTCGAGCCGCGTCCACCCGGCCGGTCCTAGCGCCTCGAGCGGGCGGTAGCGGGTCTTGTACGCCATGCGCGCCGACCCCTTCACCCAATAGCCGAGATAGACATAGGGGAGGCCCGTCGCCCGCGCGCGCAGGATGTGGTCCAGGATGATGTAGGTGCCCAGTCCCGGGCGCAACGGATCGTCGGTACGGAAGAAGCTGTAGATCATCGACAGCCCGTCCGCATGCTGGTCGGTGATGCAGGCGCCCACCAGCGGCCCCGGCCGGCCGTCGACGCTCGGCTCGCGATATTCGATGATGTGCGAGTTGACGGGCGTCTGCTCGACCATGTCGGCATAGTCGCTCTCGTCCATCATCGTCATGCCGCCGCCCGGATGCCGTGCGGAGAGATAGCGGCGCAGCAACTGGAACTGCTCGTCGGTGGCCCAGGGCCGGCAGGCGGTGACCACCAGGTCGCTGTAGCGCCGCCGCAGCTTGCGCTGGGTCGCGTTCAGCTGGAACTCGCCCGCGACCACCCGCACCGAGACGCACGCGGTGCAGCTACCGCAGCTGGGGCGATAGGCGACCGACTGGCTGCGGCGGAACCCGATGCGGCCGAGCGCATCGTTGAGTTCGCCCGCATGGGGACCGGTCAGTTCGGTGAATACCTTTCGCTCCTGCCGATCGGGCAGATAGGGGCAGGGCGAGGGACTGGTGACGAAGAAACGCGGAAACCGAAACGGAGCTGTCACCTCTCGACCCTTCCACCGCCGTTCCGCGGATTTGTCCTGAAGCGGGTTTATGGAACGTGCGGCCGCCAGATGCAAAGTCGTTTACCATCAAAACGGCGTCGCAAACTGAAACACGTCGCCGGAGCCGGCAAATCGCTGCGACGCCGCTGGCGCGGTGCCGCGCAAAACCCTATGCGGCGGCCATGAAGATCGCATTCATCGGCATGGGCGTCATGGGCGCCCCGATGGCGGGGCATCTGGTGCGCGCCGGGCACGAGGTCACCGTCTACAATCGCACCCGCGCCAAGGCGGACGCCTGGGCCGAGCAGCACGGCGGCAACGTCGCCGGCTCCCCCGCCGAGGCGGCGGAGGGCGCGAATGCGGTGCTCGCCTGCGTCGGCAACGATGCGGACCTGGAGCAGGTCACGCTGGGCGCCGATGGCGCCTTTGCCGCGATGCGCCCCGGCGCGCTGTTTGCCGACCACACCACCGTCTCCGCCGCCATCGCACGTCGCCTGGCGAGCGAGGGCGAAGCGCGCGGGTTGCTGGTGCTCGACGCGCCCGTGTCCGGTGGGCAGGCGGGCGCAGAAAAGGGCGCGCTGTCGATCATGTGCGGCGGCGCGCCCCAGGCGATGACGGCGGCCGAGCCGATCTTCCAGAGCTATGCCGCGCGCATCGTTCATGTCGGGGCTGCGGGCGCCGGGCAGACGACCAAGATGGTCAACCAGATCTGCATCGCCGGCGTGCTCGGCGGCCTGAGTGAGGCGCTGCGCTTTGCCCAGGCGTCCGATCTCGATCTCGCCAAGGTGTTCGACGCCATCTCCGGCGGCGCGGCGCAGAGCTGGCAGATGGTCAACCGCTGGGGAACCATGGCGGAGGACCAGTTCGACTTCGGCTTCGCCATCGACTGGATGCGCAAGGACCTCGGCCTCGCGCTCGAAGAAGCGCGCAGCAACGGCGCGAGCCTGCCGGTCTCGGCCCTGGTCGACCAATGGTATGGCGAGGTGCAGAAGATGGGGGGCGGCCGCCAGGACACGAGTGCCTTGGTGCGGAGGCTCGCCAAGTGAGCCTCCCCGTGAAGCGCTGGACCGCCGCGTTCCTCGCCTCGCTGCTCGCCACGGCGCCGGCCCATGCCGATGCGCTGGTCGAGAACGTCAACGGTGTCGCCCTCGACGCACGCGGCAATGTCGTGCGCTTCGTGGGCGTGCTGATCGGCCCCGACGGCAAGATCACCAAGCTGCTCAAGAAGGGCGACAAGCGGCCGGAAAAGCTCGACTGGCGCAGCGACATGAAGGGGCGGGTGCTGATCCCCGGCATGATCGACGCGCACGGCCACTTCATGGAATTGGGCTTCCGCGCGCTCCAGCTCGATCTGTCGAAGACTCGCTCGCTGGCAGAGGCGCAGGCAGCGATCGCGCATTATGCCCAGGCGAACAGCAACCGCCCTTGGATCGTCGGGGGCGGCTGGAACCAGGAAGTCTGGGGCCAGGGCTTTCCGACCGCCGCAGACCTCGACGTGGCCTATCGCGACAAGCCGGTGGTGCTCGCCCGCGCGGACGGGCACGCCGTGTGGGTCAACTCGGCCGCATTGAAGGCGGCAGGCATCACCGCAAAGACGGTCGCCCCGGCGGGCGGCCGCATCGAGAAGCTGCCGAACGGCCAGCCGAGCGGCGTGCTGGTCGATGCGGCGATGTCGCTGGTCGACAGCCATGTGCCGAAGCCGTCGCCGCGCGAGCGCAACGCCGCCTTCCTCAAGGCGCAGGAACTGCTGCTGTCGAACGGGATCACCGCGACCGCGGACATGGGCACCACGCTCGATGACTGGCTGACCTTCCGCCGCATGGGCGACATCGGCCAGCTGCGCGTGCGCATCATGAGCTATTCGGCCGGCGTCGACGTGGCGCTCCAGGTCGGCGGCAACGCACCGACCCCCTGGCTCTATGCGGACAAGCTGCGCATGGGCGGCATCAAGCTCTATGCCGATGGCGCGCTCGGCTCGCGCGGTGCCTGGCTCAAGCGGCCCTATGCCGATGCCGCCAAGGAGACTGGCCTTGGCTTCCTCGCCGACGACCAGCTGCTCAACCTGATGAGCCGCGGCGCGATGGACGGCTTCCAGATCGCGATCCACGCGATCGGGGATCGCGCCAACACCCAGGCGCTCGACGCGATCGAGGAGATCGGCTCGACCTACAAGGACGATCGCCGCTGGCGCATCGAGCATGCGCAGATCGTCGACCCCGTCGACCTGCCGCGCTTCGGCCGCAACGGCATCATCCCCTCGATGCAGCCGGTGCACCAGACGTCGGACCGCCTGATGGTCGAGGCCCGCCTGGGGCCGGACCGTCTCGCCGGCGCCTATGCCTGGGCGAGCCTGCTCAAGCAGAGCGGCCACATCGCCTTCGGTTCCGACTATCCGGTGGAGAACCCGAACCCCTTCGTCGGTTGGGCGGCCGCCTTCACGCGCCAGGATCCGCAGGGCCAGCCGCCCGGTGGCTGGCAGCCGCAGGAAGCGGTCAGCCGGCTGGAGGCGTGGCGCGGCTTCACCAGCGACGCAGCCTATGCGGGCTTTGCCGAAAAGCGTTTCGGCACGCTGGCGCCGGGCATGCGCGCCGACTTCTTGATCGTCGATCGCGACCCGAGCGAAGCGACGCCCGAGGCGCTGCGCGAAACCCGCGTGCTGGAGACCTGGGTCGGCGGCGAAAAAATGTGGAGCGGCTCGGGCTCGGCGCCTCGCTGACCCATCTGCCTTCTCGTGCGTTCGTTGGGGGTAGGGGCGGCGCGCCCCACCCCCCAGCGGGCCAGCGGAGGAGAAGGCATGATCCGGCTGTTTCACGTCAGCGACGTCCATTTCGGCGCGGAGGACCGGGCCGCCGTTGCCTGGTTCGATCGCGCGGTGAAGGCGGAAAAGCCGGACGCGATCATCATGACCGGCGACCTGACGATGCGCGCGCGCTCCCGCGAGTTCGAGCAGGCCTCGGCGTGGCTGGAGGGGCTGCAACGGCCGACCACGGTGGAGGTCGGCAACCACGACCTGCCCTACTTCAACCCCTTCGCGCGCTTCCTGATGCCCTACCATCGCTACAAGCAGCTCGAACGCGTCATCGAGCAGCCGCTCGACATTCGGGGCATCACCGTGGTGCCGCTCAAGACCACCGCCCGCTTCCAGATGCGATTCAACTGGTCGAAGGGCTTCGTCGGCAAAAAGGCGCTGCAGGCGTCGCTCGGGCTGCTCGATGCCGTGCCGAAGGGCGACCTGGTGTTCGTGGCGGCCCACCACCCGCTGATCGAGGCCGGCACCCGATCGACCGGCAAGACCCGCCACGGGCGGGAGGCGCTGGAGGCGCTGGCGGCGGCGGGCGTCGACGCGGTGCTCTCGGGTCACGTCCACGACCCCTTCGACGTGGAGGAGGTCATCAACGGCCGCACGATCCGGCTCGTGGGCGCGGGAACGCTATCGGTGCGCACCCGCGACAACCCGCCCTCGTTCAACGAGATCCGCATCCAGGACGGCAAGTTCGAGACCATCGCCCGCCGCATGGGCGAGGCGGACTATACCGTGACCGAGCCGCAGGTCGCCGCCGAGCCGGTGGGCTGAGGCGGCCCACGAGTACCCGAACCCAGCCGGGCGGGGCCTCTGAGAAACAGGGGCCGCTGTCCTGGCTAAACCCGTATTCCTGCGCAGGCAGGAATCCAGGGCCAAGCAGACCTATGACTTGCGGTGCTTGGAACCCTGGGCTCCTGCCTTCGCAGGAGCACTGTCAGGATGTCGCACAGGTCTCGCGACCTCGGGTCTGCTCACCAAACGCGCGTGCCGATCAGCGTCCCCTTGGTACCGCGATTGACCAGTTCGAAGCGGAAGTTCGGCCAGCGCCGACGCCAGCGGGCGGCGATCACCCGTTCGCCGGGGCGCGCCGCGTCGTCGAGCAGCACGGTGCCGCCCACCGGCATCCGCTTGAACAGCGTCTCCGCCGCCCCGCGCACGAACGGGTGGATGGTCCAGGGCGGGCCATCGATCAGCAGCAGGTCGATCCGGTCCGGCACCGGACTGGTGTCGTACCAGACGCCATGCCAGTTCTTGGGGGCGGGGCGCAGCGGTACGGCGTGCAGCGCCGCGTCCACGCCATGGTCGTGCAGCCAGCCCAGCGTCGCCCGCACGAAGTCGGCATGCTGGTCCAGGCTGGTAAGGCGGCCCCCGCCGTGAAGCTGCAGCGCCTTTGCCGTCACCAGGCTCGACGCGCCGGAGCCGAGCTCGACGACACTTTGCGGGTGCATCGACTTGATGTGGTCGACGATCAGCGAGAGATAGCCGGTATCCGCCTTCCAGCTGCCCAGGTTGGGCAGCGCGTCGGGCGCGAGCTTCAGGTCCGCGAGCAGCGCGGCCTTGGCCGCATCGGATCCGCCGGAGAGGCTGCGCAGCAACCAAGGCCATTGGATCAGCGCGAAGCCGATCGTCTTCAGCGTCTCCAGCACCGTGCGGTTGAGATCGTCCTGCCATCCATCGGCATGGGCGAGCGGCAGGAAGGATGTCGTCTCGCGGGATGTCATGCGGCGCGGCTCCGGGCCGGCAGAGGCCGGGGGAGATGCGGGATCGTCAGGGTCGGCACACGGGTCCTTTCACGCGACTACCGGCGGGCTGCTACCACCCGATCATGACCGGGCAAATAAAAAGGGCGGCCCCGCACGGGGACCGCCCTTCCAAATGCGATGAGCTGTCGCTTAGCGCTTCGAGAACTGGAAGCTGCGGCGGGCCTTCGCCTTGCCGTACTTCTTACGCTCGACGGCGCGGCTGTCGCGGGTCAGGAACCCGGCGGCCTTGATCGGCGCGCGCAGCACCGGCTCGTAGCGGGTGATCGCCTGGCTGATGCCGTGCTTCACAGCACCGGCCTGGCCGGACAGACCGCCGCCCTTGACGGTGCAGATCACGTCATACTGACCTTCACGCTCGGCAACGCCGAACGGCTGGTTGATGACGAGACGCAGCGTCGGACGGGCGAAATAGACTTCCTGGTCACGACCGTTGATCGTGATCTTGCCCGAACCCGGCTTCAGCCAGACGCGAGCAACCGCGTCCTTGCGGCGGCCGGTGGCATAGGCGCGACCGTACTTGTCGATCTCCTGCGCGCGCAGCGGCGTGGTCGGCTGGGCCGGAACCTCGGGAGCGGCGGCGTCCGGGGCCGGAGCTGCGGCCGCCGGTGCGGCGTCCTGCTGCTGCGGAGCGGCCGGGGCCTGCTGCGTCAGGCTGGCCAGGTCGGAAAGGGACTGGCGATTGTCAGACATCAGGCGCCCACCTTGTTCTTGCGGTTCATGCCCGCGATATCGAGGACTTCGGGGTTCTGGGCCTCGTGCGGGTGCTCGGTGCCCTTGTAGATGCGCAGGTTGCGCATCTGCTGGCGGCCGAGCGGGCCGCGCGGGATCATGCGCTCAACCGCCTTCTCCAGGATGCGCTCCGGGAAACGACCCTCGAGGATCTTGTCCGCGCGCACTTCCTTAAGACCACCAGCATAGCCGGTGTGCTTGTAGTAGAGCTTCTGCGTCAGCTTGCGGCCGGTGAACCGCACCTTGTCCGCGTTGATGACGACGACGTTGTCGCCGCAATCGACGTGCGGGGTGAAGCTCGTCTTGTGCTTGCCACGCAGAACATTGGCGATGATCGTCGCCGCGCGACCGACCACCAGGCCTTCGGCATCGACGATATGCCACTTCTTCTCCACCTCGTGCGGCTTGGCCGACTTGGTGGTCTTCATCAGCGCCTTCATAGGCTTGAGACCTCTTTGCTGGGTCGTTGCACCATGCAACACGCCGCCACCGATTCCAGGAGCGGCGCGAACGAGGGGCCGAATGCGCGAGGGGCTGCGCAAAGTCAAGCAAACCGCGGCTTTGCTGACAGGTATTATGATACCAGCCGGCGTTGCTCAGCCGGTTTCCCGTTCTACCCACTCAACCACCGCGGCGGACGCCTCCGCGCTCCACCACTCGATCGCCGGCAGGTCGTAGCCGTGGAGAGCGGCGATCCGCGTGGCGAGCGTTTCCACCAGGTCCGGCCGCGTCTTGAACAGCGCGGGCACCTCGGACGCCGTCTCGACCGCGCCCTGCCAGCGATAGATCGACGTGCAGGGCGCGAGCAGGTTCACGCAGGCCGCGAGCCGTTCCTCCACCACCGCCCGGCCGATCCGCTCCGCCTCCGCAGCATCGGCGAAGGTCGCCTGGAGCAGCGCGATCCGGCTCATGCGCGTCGAGGGCGCCGACCGATCGCGTGCGCGCCCCAGGCGACGCTTGCCACCAGCAGCGCACCGACGAGCTGGTGGAGCGCGGCGAGGGGGATGTTCACGCTCGTCATGACGGTCGCGATGCCGAGCAGGATCTGGACGCCGAACGCGCTGTGGATCGCGATCGAGGCGCGGCGGTCGCCTGCGCGCCGGGCGAGCCGCGCCAGCACCACCAGCGCCGCCACCGTCACCCAGGCCCACCAGCGATGCACGAAGTGGATCAGGAACGGGTCGTTGAGCAGCGCATCGCCCAGGCTGCGATGCTGCAGCACGCCTTCGGGAAAGAAGCGGCCGTTCATCAGCGGCCACTCGTTCGTGACCAGCCCGGCGTTCAGCCCGGCGGTAAAGGCGCCGAACACCAGCTGCACGAACAGCACCAGCCCGACCAGCAGCCCGGCGCCGGTCAGCCGTGCCGGCCGCGCCACGGGATCGCGCGCCAGGTCGCGCAGGTCGAGCGCGGTCCACACCAGCCCTGCCAGGATGAAGAGCGCCGTCAGCAGGTGAGTCGCCAGCCGGAAGTGGCTGACATCGGTCCGCTCGACGAGGCCTGAGGCGACCATCCACCAGCCGATCGCACCCTGCAGTCCGCCCAACGCCAGCAGCGCCACCAGCCGCCAGCGATAGCCGCGCGGAATCGCGCGCCGCACGGCGAACCACAGCAGCGGCAGGGCAAAGGCGACGCCGATCAACCGCCCGAGCAATCGGTGGAGATATTCCCAGAAGAAGATCGCCTGGAACCCGGCCAGCGTCATGCCCTGGTTGAGCTGCTGATATTCGGGAATGCGCTTGTAGTTGTCGAACTCGGCCTGCCACTGCTCGGCGTTGAGCGGCGGGACGATGCCGGTCAGCGGCTTCCACTCGGTGATCGACAATCCCGACTCGGTCAGGCGGGTGATGCCGCCCACCACGACCATCACGACGATCAGCCCGGCAACGGCGAGCAGCCATCGGGCGATCGCGGCGGGGCGGGAAGCTGTCTC
>NZ_JBBEFX010000019.1:0-64088 GCF_048058635.1 Sphingomonas sp. MJ1 (PH-R8) | reverse complement strand
CTCTTCTACGGCGCTGTCCAGCGCGGCAACGATCTTTGGAACGCGACCTTCTTTTGCGGCTCGTGCGCGATCATCCGCCGCGAGGCGCTGATGCAGACCAACGGCTTCGCCGGCGAGACGGTGACCGAGGATGCGCATACCGCGCTCAAGCTGCAGCGCATGGGCTGGAACACCGCCTACATCGCCGCGCGCCTGTCAGCCGGCCTGGCGACCGAGCGCCTGGTGCTGCACATCGGCCAGCGCATCCGCTGGGCGCGCGGCATGACGCAGATCATGCGCATCGACAATCCGCTGCTCGGACGCGGCCTGAACTGGCAGCAGCGGCTTTGCTACATCAACGCGATGCTGCACTTCCAGTTTCCGTTGCCGCGGATCGTGTTCCTGACGTCTCCGCTCGCCTATCTGCTTGCCGGCGCGAACATCATCCACGCCTCGGCCGGGCTGATCTTCGCCTATGCAGCACCGCACTTGTTCCTGGCGATGCAGTCGAGCGAACGCATCCAGGGCGGCGAGCGCCGTCCGTTCTGGGGCGAGATCTACGAGACGCTGCTCGCTTTCCATCTCGTCAAGCCGACGGTCTACACGCTGTTCCGCCCGCACGAGGGCAAGTTCAACGTGACGGACAAGGGCAGTCTGCTCGACCGGACCTATTTCGACTTCGCGACGGTCAAGCCGCACCTGATCACGATCGGCCTGCTGCTGTTCGGCATCGCCTTCGGTTTTGCGCGGCGGCTTCTGTTCCCGGGCGAGTTCGATGTGCAACTGGACACGCTGTTCCTCAACACCGCCTGGGCGATGTTCAGCGTGGTCATCCTGCTGGCGGCCGTTTCGGTGGCACGCGAGCGGCGCCAGACGCGCCAGCATATCCGCTTGCCGGTGAAGCTGCCGGTGACCGTGTACCTCGACGATGGCTATGTGCTCGACGGGACCACCAAGGACGTGTCGCTGGGCGGCCTGTCGCTGACGCTGCCTGAAGGCGTGTCGCTGACCGGGCGGACCGTGACCGACGTGGCCCTGCCGATGGGAGACGACATGCTGACACTGCCGGTGGAGACGATGCGGACGCGTGGATCCAATGCCTTTCTTCGTTTCCCCGAGCTCTCGCCCGATCTTGTCCGCCTGCTGGTGCGGTCGGTGATGGGCCGCGCCGACGCCTGGCAGCCCGCCGGTCCGCACCCGACCGTCTCCGGCTTTCGTTCGCTTGCGCACATCACCGCGATCGGCATCGGCACACTCGGCAATATCTTCCGCCGGGAGCCGAAGAACGTGGCGACCGGCACCCCGGCGCCGATCAAGGCCGCTGCGGCGCTGGCATTCACCGTTCTTGGTGCGGCGATGCTGCGTCCGGACGCCGCCCACGCACAAGTGGCGCCGGAGACCGCCGGGGCCGCGGTCGCTCCGGCTGCCGATGGGACCGGTCGCCAGATCCGCCTGACGCTGCGCGACCTGCAGCAGCGCCAGCCGATCCGTCTGGGCAGCACCCATGGCGAGATCGGCATTCCGTTCGGCGTGCGCTCCGACGCGGTAGTCACCGCCGCGACGATGACGCTGACCTTCGCCTATTCGCCCGCGCTGCTCGGCGACCTCAGCCAGATGGTGGTGCTGGTCAATGGCGAGACGGTTCGCACCATTCCGCTGGTGCGGGAGACGGCAGGCGGCACCCAGCTGACCTTCCCGGTCGATCCGGCGCTGTTCCTGCCGGGGGACAATCGCCTGAACCTGAGGTTCCTGGGTCACTATGCCCGCGATTGCGAGGACCCGTTCCACAGCTCGCTTTGGGCGAACATCAGCAACACGCGCACCTATCTCGACCTTTCCGTCCAGCCGCTGCCGCTCGACCCCAATCTCTCCCGCTGGCCGGCGCCGTTCGTCGACCGCGCCGATCCGCGCGCGCTCAACCTGCCGTTCGTGTTCCTGAGCACGCCGACGGCCGGTGAACTGGAGGCGGCGTCCGCGCTCGCCTCCTGGTTCGGCAGCCTTGCGAGCTACCGCGGCTTCTCCTTCCCGCCGCGCTACAACCAGCTGCCGCGCGGAAACGCGGTGCTGTTCCTGACCAACGCGCGTCGGATGGGCAACTTCGGCGGCAACATCCAGGGACCTTCGGCCTCGGTCGTCCGCAACCCGGCGGACCCCTCGGGCACGCTGCTGCTGGTGATGGGCCGCGACGACCGCGAACTGAAGCAGGCGGCGGCGGCCCTGGCGCTCAGCCGCGGGCTCGCGGGTGGAACGAGCGCGTCCTTTGCCGGCGTCCGTATCCCGTCGATGCCGCGCTACAGCGCGCCGCGCTGGCTGCGCACGGATCGTCCGGTGGAACTCGGCGAGTTCACCCAGGCCTATGCGCTGCAGGGGCAGGGGTTGCCGCCCGGACCGCTCACGACCTCGTTCCGCGTCGCGCCCGATCTCTTCTTCTGGCCGCGGCAGGGCGGCGACCTGCGCCTGCACTACCGCTACCCCGGGGCGCCCTGGCTCGACCGGCGTGCCTCGCGGCTCGATATCTCGATCAACAACCAATATCTCGGCACGGAGCCGTTGCGCGGCGCGTCCTGGTGGCGGCGGTTGATGGGTGACGATGCGGCGGAGTCCTACACGTCCACCGCAGACATCGTGCTGCCCGACTACAACCTGTTCGGCCAGAACCAGCTGATCCTGGACTACAACCTGATCGTTGCCGACAAGAAGCGGTGCGAAGGCACGCTTCCGGACAATGTGCGGGTCAGCATCCTGCCGGACAGCACGGTCGACCTCGGCCACGCCTACCACGCCATCCGCATGCCGGACCTCGCGACCTTCGCGGGCGCCGGCTATCCGTTCACCATCCGACCGGACCTGGGCGAGACGGTGGTCATGGTGGGTCCCAACCCGGCACCTGCGACGGTGGAAGCGCTGCTGGCGGTGATGGGTCGCCTGGGCGACTCCACCGGCGCCGCCGCGACCCAGGTGACGGTGGTGACCGACGGCTCGGCCGATCGCGCGACGGGCAAGAACGTGCTCGTCGTCGGCGACATGAAGCTCGCAGCCGGCTCGCTCTTCGCCGGCGCGCCCGTCCACTATGAGAACGGCCGCCTGCAGGTGCGCAAGCGGAACCCGATCATGCGCGCGGTCCAGTTCGTCTCCCCCGACAGCCGCGATGCAGAGGAATCGGTGGGAGAGGCGCTCTACAGCAGCGACAACTTCAGCGGCATCGTGAGCTTCCAGTCGCCGTTCGACAGCGACCGCACCGTGGTGGCGCTGCTGGCGACCGATCCGCTGAACCTGCCCCAGATGGTCGCAGGCCTGGCCGACGTGAAGATCAACGCGGCGGTCCAGGGCGATCTCTCGATCTTCACGGGCGACGACATGGCCAGCTTCGCGGTCGGCGATCGCTACTGGGTCGGTGCGCTGCCGTTCTGGATGAAGGCAGCCTATTGGACCAGCCAGCGTCCCTGGCTACTGGCGCTTTCCGGCATCCTGGCGGCGATCCTGTTGTCCTGGCCTGCCTATTTCCTGCTCAAGCGACAGGAGCGCAAGCGGCTCCAAGCGGTGGAAAAGTGATGCGAACCCGATCCTTGCAGTGGCTGCTGAGCGGCGCCGTCATCGTCACGATGGCTCCTCCCGTGGCGGCACAGGCACAGGCGGATGCCGTGCCGGCACTGCTGCGCCAGGCGAAATACTGGGAAGGCCGCGGCCGCCGCGACTTGGCCGTCCAGGCGTACCGCCGCGTCCTCGCGATCGACCCCAACAACGCCACCGCAAAGCGCGGCATGGCGGGGCCGACAGCAGCGCCTGCTCCCGCACCGGCACCGGCCAAGCCGGCTCCAGCCCGTCCGCAGCCCAAGTCCCAGCCCCAGCAGCCCGCAGCGCGGCCCGCTCCGGCTCCCGCGGCTCCTGCGGCGCCCCGCCGCCAGGCAGCGCCCGCGCCCTCCCGTGATCCCGGCGGCGATGCCCGGGCGGCCGGGTTCGCCGCGCTCGACGACGGCAACCTCGAGCGCGCGGAAACGCTGTTCCGCAGCGCGCTCAAGCGCTCGCCGAACGATGGCGACGCGCTGGGCGGCCTCGGCCTGGTCGAGCTCCGGCGCGAACGCTTTGCGGAGGCACGCGACCTGCTGCAGCGCGCCTCGCGCCGCGGCACCGGCAACCGCTGGGCGGAGGCACTCCAGTCGGCGAGCTTCTTTGCGGATCTGCGTGCGGCGCAGGCCGACTTCGATGCGGGCCGCGTCGCAGAGGCGCAGGCAACGGCCGAGCGCCTGTCGCGCAGCGACAATCCCGCCGCGCAGACCGCAACCGAACTGCTTGCCCGCATCTACCAGCAGCAGGGCCGCTATGCGGACGCCGCCAATCTCTACACCCAGGCCGCCCGCGCGAGCGGGGGCGCCCAGGTGGGTGCATTGCGGGTAAGCGCGATCCGTGCGCAGGCACAGGCGGAGGTGGCCGCCGGTCGCCCGGGCCAGGCGCAGCAACTCTACGACCGCGCCATCTCGCTCGACCCGAACGACCCCTGGCTGCGCTACGACTATGCCCGGTTCCTGCGCGACCAGCGCCGGCCGATGGACGCGACCACGATCATCAGCCCGCTTGCCCAGTCGGCCGCGCCGGAGTCGCTCTACGCCGCGGCGCTGTTCGCGCAGCAGTCCGGCCAACTGGGCGCGGCGGAAACGCTGATGGCGCGCATCCCGGAAGGGTCGCGTACCGAGGAGATGAACGGCTTCGTGCTCGGCCTGCGCGCCGAAGCCGCCGTCACGCGCGCCCGGGCGCTGGGTGCGCAGGGGCAGCAGCAGGCCGCGCTGCAGTCGCTCCGCCAAATCGCCGACATGCCCAACCTGCCGGCGGCGCAGACCGCCACCATCGCGACTGCGTTGTTCGAGCTTGGCGATACCCAAACCGCCTCCATGCTGGCGCAGCGTGCCGCCGGCATGCCCGTGGCCTCTGCCGAGGCCTATGACCCGATCGTCCGGGTCCTGGCCGCCACCGGCCAGGACATGGCGGCGGAGGAAGCGCTCTCGCGTGCGACCCAGCTTGCCGGCGGCACGGCGCAGGGGATGCAAACCGTGGCGACGCTGCGCTCCGCGGTGGCGGTCGCACGCGCCGACCGCCTGCGGCTCGCCGGTCAATATGCCCCGGCCTTCGACGTCCTGCAGCAGGCATGGGCCGCGACGCCCGGCGACACCGACGTGCTCGCCTCCCTGGGACGGCTCTACCAGACCGGGGGGCTCAACGCGCAGGCGGCGCAGACCTATCGCATGATCCTGGCGAAGGACCCGAACAACCGCGATGCGCTGATCGGCTTTGCCGAGACGGCATCGTCGGCCGGCGAGCACGGCGCCGCGCGTGAGGCGGCCCGGCAAGCGATCCGCGTCGCGCCCAGCGACTATCGCACCTATCTGGCGGCAGCGCGCATCGAGCAGGCGCGCGGAGACGACGGCGCGGCGCGCAAATATCTCCAGCAGGCGCGGACCCTCTATGTGGGACAGGCGGGCGCTGGCGGCGCCAATCCCTTTGCCGGCAATCCGTTCGCGCAGATGGCGCAGCCGACGGTTGCGACCAATCCCTTTGCCCCCGTCGCCTCCGGGAGCAATCCGTTCGCCTTCGGTGCCGGCGGCGTCCAGACCGCGTCTGCGGCGCCGATGGGGCTCGCGCCCGTCGGCGGGGCGCCCGTGTCGCCCTTTGCCACCTCGCCCCGGTCGGACGGCTACGCCGCTCCCTATCCGGCGGGCGGCGCTGCGGCGGCACCACAGGGCTGGACGCCCGGCGCTCCCGGTTCCCCCGGCTCGGCACCTCAGATGGCGGCGCAAGGCGGCGATCCGGTGCTCCAGGGGATCGAAGCCGACATGCGCCGGCTCGCCGCCAGCAGCGCCCCGCGCGCGGACGTCACCACCGGCTTCCGCGACCGCTCGGGGGAAACCGGACTCAGCTCGCTCAAGGAAGTGAGCGGCACTGCCAAGCTGTCGACCGGCTTTGCCGGCGGGCGCGTCGGCGTACAGGCGCAGGCTGTCGTCCTCGACGCCGGTCGTCCCACCGGCTCCGGGCTCGCCCGCTTCGGGCGCAACGGCACGGCCGAAGCGCAGGGCATCGTCGCCCAGCAGCCGTCGGAACTCACGCAGGCAGCGACCCAGCACGACGCGGGCGTCGCGGTTGCCGCCACCTATGAGGGCGATCTGGTGCAGGCAGACGTGGGCACCACCCCCCTTGGCTTCGCCAAGCATCATGTGGCGGGTGGGGTCGCGCTGACGCCGCGCTTCTCCGCCGAGGCGAGCGGCCGCGTCTGGGGTGAGCGGCGGCCGGTGACCGACAGCATCGTTTCCTATGCCGGTACGATCGATCCCGTGACTGGGGATTTCTGGGGCGCCGTGATGCGCACCGGCGGCGGTGCTTCGCTGTCCTGGGATCGCGACGGCACCGGCGCCTATGTCGACGGGGCCTGGCATCATTATGATGGCACCGAAGTTCGCGACAACCACTCGATCCAGTTCAACGCGGGCGGCTACACCCGCGCCTATCGCGATTCGCGCTCGTCGCTGACGATCGGGATCAATGCCAATTACCAGGCGTTCGGGAACAATCAGAACTACTTCAGCTATGGGCACGGCGGCTATTTCAGCCCGCAGAGCTTCTTCAGCGTGAGCTTCCCGGTGCGCTTCGCGATGAACACGAACGGCTTCGAGATCAGCGCCAATGCGGCGCCCGGCTATCAGAGCTACGAGCAGGACGCGGCGCCGCTGTATCCGACCGATCCGGGCGCGCAGACGGTTCTGGATCAGCTGAAGGCCCAGAATACCGACGTCCGCGCGAGCTACGACAGCCTCAGCGATACCGGCTTCGGCCTCGCCGCAGGGGCGTCGGTCTACTACGGGCTCGCCGGCAGCACCCGCGTGGGTGGTGACATCAATGTTAACACTTTTGGCCAATACAACGAAGTGCGTACCTCGGTAGGTATCAAACAGACGTTGGGAGGCGACAAGTGAGCAAGCCGATGCTGATGCCTTGGCGGCTTGATCCGTCAGAAACCGGGCTTCAGCCGCCGGTCATGCTCGCATGCCACATGGTGGACGAGGCGTGGGAGGTAGCGGAGCCCGAGCAGGCGCAGGCGTTCTTCCGTGCCATCGGCGCCCGCATCGCGCGTGCCTATCCGCTCGGCGAGGCGCAGTCCAACGACGAGATATTTGCCGCCATGAACGCCTTCTGGGCCGAAAGCGGCTGGGGCCGGGTGGTGCTGCGCTTTGCCGAAGGCGGGCT
Organism: Sphingomonas sp. MJ1 (PH-R8); assembly: GCF_048058635.1. Taxonomy (NCBI): domain Bacteria; kingdom Pseudomonadati; phylum Pseudomonadota; class Alphaproteobacteria; order Sphingomonadales; family Sphingomonadaceae; genus Sphingomonas; species Sphingomonas sp. MJ1 (PH-R8). The sequence continues at coordinate 56,879 of NZ_JBBEFX010000019.1, read as the reverse complement.
GCAGATCCTCCATTCGGAGTTGCCGCCGGCGCCGCACGGCATGGACGACGGTCGCTGGCACGACACTGCGGTGGCCGTGCTCGCCGGCATCTACGACCATTGGCTCGGCCAGCTCGGCGGCAGCGCGAGCATCCGCACGCGTGTCCTCGGTTCCAGCGAACGGAGCGTGGAATTCTTCTATGGTGCTTAATCGACGCGCGCTGCTGCTCGGTGCCGGCAGCAGCTTCGTCGTCGCATGCTCGGGGCGCGCGGCGGACAATGGCCACGACACCGCCGGCAATGCAGCCGCACCGCGCAAGACGCCCCCGGTGACAGGCGGCAACCCTGCTCTGATCCCGTCCCTCTGGACCGGCTTCAAGGGCAGCTTCGTGCAGCCGGACGGCCGGGTGATCGATACCGGCAACAACGGCGTCAGCCACACGGAAGGGCAGGGCTATGCGCTCGTCCTTTCCGCCACGGCAGGCGACCGCGACGCGTTCGATCGCATCCTCGCCTGGACGGAAAAGACGCTGACGCGCAGCAGCGACCCGCTCTATTCCTGGCGCTACGACCCCAATGCCGCCCAGCCCGTCGGCGATCCGAACAACGCCACCGACGGCGACATGCTGATCGCCTGGGGGCTGATGATCGGTGCAGACCGTTGGCGCGAGCGCTTCCTGGCGGAGCGGGCCGCGGCCATCCGGAACGCGCTGCACGACACCATGTTGCGGCAGGTCGGGAACGACCTCTTCCTGGTTCCTGGCGGCACCGGGTTCGAGCAGCAGGGCCGGCTGACGCTCAATCCTTCCTATTACGTGTGGCCCGCGCTCGAACGGTTCCGGGCGGCGGATGGCGACAAGAAGTGGGATGCCGTCATCAAGGGCGGGGAGGCGCTGATCGCCCGGGCGCGCTTCGGCCAGCATGCACTGCCCACCGACTGGGTGGACGTGACGCCGGACGGCAGCATGTCGCCGGCTGCGGGGCGTGATCCGCGCTTCGGCTTCGACGCGGTACGCGTGCCGCTCTACCTCGCAATGGCGGGGCGCGGTGCCAAGGCGGACGCGATCGCGCGCTTCTGGCGCGGCTATGGCGCCGGGCCAATTCCCGCGTGGATCGATGTTCGCACCGGGCAGACCGCACCCTTTGCGCTATCGAGCGGCGCGATGGTGGGCGTACGCCGCCTGCTCGGCCAGCCGCTGCCGGCGCCGACCCCGCAGGCTGATTATTACGCCAGCGTCCTGCAGGCACTCGCCTATCTCTGAGCCGTAGTACCCGCCGTCGTTCAGGACTTCGACCGGAACGACGGCAGGTACGCTGCGCATGCTGATGGCCCGGCCGTAATCCCGAGTGGGCGCCAGCTTTTCCGTCCAGCAGAAAAGCTACGTTGGGATGTCTCCTGGCGAACCCCAGATCGGGTTCATGACCCAGGTTTCTGCAAGCGGCAGCGCGGTTCGCTTACCTTCGTTCGGCGTTCAGGTTCTCCTCGGCATGGTGGCGGGCGTTTTGCTCGGCTTGCTCGCACGCTCGATTCCGGGCGGGGACGCCAATTGGCTCGCGCAGACGCTGCACACGGTGGGGCAGAGTTTCGTCCAGCTTCTAAAGGCGCTGGTGCCGCCGCTGGTATTTACCGCCATCGTCGGCTCGATCGCCGCGCTTCGCGAGCTGCGCAACGCCGCCCGGCTGGTGGTAGAGACGCTGGTCTGGTTCGCGATCACCGCGGGCATCGCGGTGACGATCGGGATCGTGCTGGGCATCGTGATCCAGCCGGGTCTCCATGCGGGCGTGGATCAGGCAGCGGCCGCGGTGCCGGCGACCACCGGCAGCTGGGTCGATTTCCTGAAGGGGCTGATCCCCGCAAACTTCCTCGGCATCGGCGCCACCACCACGCAGGCGGACGCGAAGCTTTCGACCACGCTGTCGTTCAACGTGCTCCAGATCATCGTCGCGGCCATTGCAGTGGGTGCGGCGGCAGTCCGGATCGGTGCGGCGGGCGAGCCGTTCCTCGCGTTCAACGCATCGGCGCTCCAGATCTTCCGGCGGCTGCTGCGCTGGGTGATCGCGCTGACGCCGATCGGCACCGCCGCGCTCATCGGCGATGCCGCGGTCCGCTACGGCTGGGGGACGCTTTCAAGCCTTGGGTCCTTCGCAGGTGCGATCTACCTCGGCCTCGCGCTCGTCCTGCTCGTCGTCTACCCGCTGCTGTTGGCGGCGCACGGGCTCAGCCCGCTGCGGTTCTTCGCATCCGCCTGGCCGGCGATCCAGCTCGGCTTCGTCTCGCGCTCGTCGGTGGGCACTCTGCCCCTGACCGAGGAAGTGACGGAGCGGGCGCTCGGGGTGCCGCGCGCCTACACGTCCTTCGCCGTGCCGCTTGCCGCGACGACCAAGATGGACGGGTGCGCGGCCATCTACCCGGCCATCTCGGCGATCTTCGTCGCGCAGTTCTTCGGCGTACCGCTCCACTTCGCGGACTATCTGTTGATCGTGTTTGTCTCGGTGCTCGGCTCTGCCGCCACCGCCGGCATGACGGGCGCGACCGTGATGCTGACGCTCACGCTCTCCACGCTCGGGCTGCCGCTCGACGGCGTGGGGCTGCTGCTCGCGATCGATCCGATCCTGGACATGGGGCGCACCGCGGTGAACGTCGCCGGGCAGGCGCTGGTGCCGACGATCGTCGCCAAGCGCGCCGGCATGCTCGATCTGGCACGCTACGAAGCCGGCGGCGCTGCGGACCTCCAGCCGCGACAGGCGCTTTCCGCCTGACGGGCACATCATTGGCCGCACGGCAAGGCCGTTCGGGCGCAGCTTGATTGTCTAGCTACATAGTAGGATTATCTTCGAACTGGCTGGCGGGCGTTATAGTCAAAGGGTTCTTCTCGGAACCAGGAGAAGCACGATGGCGAGTTCCTCTTCGAACGAAGCACTGCATCCGACGATCTTGACGGTGCCGGGCCTGAACGGATCGGGGCCCTCCCACTGGCAGACGCTGTGGGAGCAGCGCCGCCCCGATACGGTGCGCGTCGATCTCGGCATGTGGCACACCCCGCATCGCAACAGCTGGGTCACCAAGTTGGACCAGGCAATCCGCCGGGTGGAGGCGCCGGTGGTGCTGGCCGCGCACAGCCTGGGCTGCATTGCGGTCGCCTGGTGGGCGGAGCTTTCGCCGCAACTGCCGGACGGGCCCGTCGTCGGCGCGCTGCTGGTGGCACCCGCGGACGTCGATCGGCCGGAGGCGCCTGCCGAGGTCAAGGGCTTTGCCGCGACGCCGCGCCTGCGGCTGCCGTTTCCCTCGATCGTGGTCGCTTCCCGGGACGACCCCTGGATCACGCTGGAGCGTGCGCGCGGCCTTGCCGCGGACTGGGGCAGCGAGTTCATCGATGCCGGAGAGCGCGGCCACCTGAACGCGGACAGCGGCCTGGGCGACTGGCGCGCGGGACAGGAACTGCTCGACGGCGTCCTCCTCGAAAGCTTCGAAGCGGGCGGGCACGGCACCGCCCCTACCGAGGCACGCAGCCTGGTCGCACGCGAGGTACGGCGCCGCGCGGGCTCCGGCGGCTTCGAGGCACACGGGACGTGAGCTCGGCGTCAGGGAAATAAGCAAGGCGGCGAGGGATCGCGACCGCCGCATAAAACAGGGAAGGGAGCTGCCTATGACCAGTCTGGCGATGTGGCGAGAGGATCTCTCCGTCATCACGCTTTCGGACCCGCAAGACCCGCTGCCTGCATGGCGGAAGCTGGGATGGCCGGCCGAAGGGGCGCGGCATCTGAGCGGGGGCTTCGCGACGCGGTCCGACCGGGCACGCTGGGCAGCCAAGCTGGACCGCGCCGTCACCGAGTCGGACCGGTCGGTCCTGCTGATCGCTAGCGGCCTCAGCTGCTTCGCCGTCGGCTGGTGGGCGAAACTGTCGCCCGCCAACTATGCCGCCCGGGTCGCGGGCGCGCTGCTGTTCGCGCCGGGGGAAGCGCGGGAGGACCTGCGTGACCGCTTCGCCGCGCCCCGGATCGCGATGCCCTTCTCCTCGCTGGTGATCGACGACGCGATCGACGAGAAGGATGCGGAGCTGCAGCGCATCGCTTCCGACTGGGGCAGCGGGCTCGTGCGCACCCGGGAACGGAGCGCACCCGCCGGCGGCTCCTGGCGGCAGGCACAGCGCCTGTTCCGGCGCTTCACCACTGCGGTGGTCGAGCACGACGTGCAGCGCGCGCGGGCACTTCGCGGGCTCGGTGCGGGCGCGTAGACGGCTGTCATCCGCTTCCCAGTCTTGCCGGTAGCGCCTAGGATCGTCGCATCCGGCGGCTGGAGACCGGGAAAGCGGAGGAGATGCCGATGCAATGGATGCTGCTCGCGGTGCAGGCGGCGACGCTTGGCGCCACCAACTATGCCGTGGACGCCCCGATGGCGCCGCCCGCCGCTCCGGCCAGTTTCGCAGACGAATTCGCGGCCAAGAAGGTGGACCGAAGCATCTGGCGGTTCGACACCTCCCGCAACGCCGCGGGTTGGTACAACAACGAGAAGCAATATTACGCGGCCGACCGGCCGGAAAACACCCGCATCGAAGACGGCGTGCTCGTGATCGAAGCGCGGCGGGAGCCGCTCTCCAAGGCGAAGTTCCCCGACTGGGGCGGGCAGGTCTATAGCTCCGCCAAGCTCGTGACCCGCCGGACGCTCGGCTATGGCTTCTATGAGGTGCGCGCCAAGCTCCCCTGCGGCCGCGGCGCCTGGCCCGCCATCTGGATGATTCCGGAAGATGCCTCCTGGCCCGCCGGTGGCGAGATCGACATCATGGAGATGGTCGGCTGGGACCCCAACGTCATCCATGCGACCCTGCACAGCGGCGCCTTCAACCATCGGCTCGGGACGCAGCGCGGCGCGCAGAAGCGGGTGGCGACCGCGTGCACCGCCTTCCACAACTACCAGCTCGACTGGAGGCCGGATTCGATCACCATCGGCGTCGACGGCCGCGCCTATATGCGGGTTGCGAACGATCAGCCGGGCGGGGCAACGGCATGGCCGTTCACCAGGCCCTATCCGCTGATCCTGAACCTTGCCGTAGGCGGCGACTGGGGCGGGGCGAAGGGCATTGACGACCGCAGCTTTCCACAGCGCATGGCCATCGACTATGTCCGCTACTGGAAGCACGACAACTGATCGCACGGCGGCTGGACAGCGGCAGGACGGCGCCGCTATCGACCCGGCGATGGGTATCATCGCAACGATCATGAACACGACCACGGGCCAGCCGATCCAGCGGATGAGCTTCGGCCGCATGCCGAAGCCGTGGGCTTCCTTCACGCTGGAGACGGGCGAGCTCGTCACCGCCGACCGCGTCGAAGTGGGCAAGCCCGCACCGGGCAAGGTGGTGGTGCCGGTGTCGGTCTGGGTTACGCCGAAGAAGTCGGGCTAAGCACCCAGGAGACGATACTGTCCCTGCCCATCGGCTGGGTACCAAGGTTGAGGGACGATTACTCCACCGCGTACCGGTCGGTAGCGCGGACGAGCTGGTCCAGGATCCCCGGCTCGCTCCACGCGTGGCCGGCACCTTCCACCAGCCGGAAGTCCGCCTCCGGCCACGCCTGGTGCAGCGCCCATGCGGTGCGCGGCGGGCAGACGATGTCGTAGCGCCCGTGCACGATCGTTCCCGGGATGCCGCGGAGCCGGTGCGCGTCCCGGATCAGCTGGTCCGGCTCCAGCCATCCGTGGTGCACGAAATAGTGATTCTCGATCCGCGCGAAGGCTAGGGCGAAGTGCGGGTCTTCGAACCCGGCGCTCAGGTTAGGGTCGGGTAGCAGCGTGATCGTCCGCCCTTCCCACAAGCTCCACGCCTTGGCCGCCTCGATCTGCGCCTCCGCATCGTCGCTCACCAGCCGCCGGCGGTACGCGCCCCGCATGTCCCCGCGCTCGGCTTCCGGGATCGGCGCCTGGAACGCTTCCCAATAGTCCGGGAACACCTCGGACGCGCCGAACTGGTAGTACCAGTGCAATTCGCGCTCGGTCAGCGTGAAGATCCCGCGCAGCACCAGCTCGCTCACCCGCTCCGGGTGCGTTTCGGCATAGGCAAGCGATAAGGTAGAACCCCAGGAGCCGCCGAACACCAGCCAGCGCTCCACGCCGACGTGGCGGCGCAGCCGTTCGATGTCGGCGACCAGATGCCAGGTGGTGTTCGCCTCCAGCGAGGCGTGCGGGGTCGAGCGTCCGCAGCCGCGCTGGTCGAACAGCAGCACGTCGTAGCGCGCCGGATTGAACAGGCGCCGCACATCGGCGGAAATGCCGCCGCCGGGACCGCCGTGCAGGAACACCGCGGGCTTGGCACCCGGCGTGCCGCACCGTTCGTAATAGATGCTGTGCCCGTCGCCGACGTCGAGCATGCCGGTCTCATATGGTTCGATCGGCGGGTAGAGGCTGCGCAGCGGTCCGGTCATGCGCCGTTCTTGCAGTTGCGCGGCCGCGTCGTCCAGCGGCGTGCACATCGCGCCGTCGAGTACCTTTCCTCGCGCGATGCGAGCGCCTATGTCCGGCCTCCCATGGCCCGACCCAGACCCGCCACCTTCGACAAGCGCAAGACCGTCGCCGAGAACCGGCGCGCACGCTTCGACTATTTCATCGAGACCACCTACGAGGCTGGCATCGCGCTCACCGGTACCGAGGTGAAGTCGCTGCGCTTTGGCGAGGGCTCGATCGCCGAAAGCTATGCCGAGGTGAAGGACGAGGAGGTCTGGCTGATCAACGCCAACATCCCCGAGTTCAGCCACGGCAACCGCTTCAACCATGAGCCGAAGCGCCCCCGCAAGCTGCTGCTCAACATGCGTGAGATCAACAAGATGCACGGCGCCGTCGCGCGCGAGGGCATGACGCTGGTCCCGCTGTCGATCTACTTCAACAGTCGCGGCCGCGCGAAGGTGGAGCTGGCGCTCGCCAAGGGCAAGAAGGCGCACGACAAGCGCGACACCATCAAGGAACGCGACTGGAAGCGCGAGCAGCAGCGCCTGCTGCGCGATCGCGGCTGACGCGCTTGCACGACAAGCAGCTCGGCGTCCGCATCCTGCGGTGGGCGGCGGCGAACATGCCGACGCGCGAGAGCATGGGCGAGAACCGCTGGCTCCGCCCGGTGGCCCATCGCGTGCTTGCCCCGGAGCTGTGGCGGTTCACCCGGCGTTCGGTGCCGCGCGGCGTCGCGCTCGGGATGGTGACCGGCATTCTGATCCCGATGGGCCAGATCCCGGCCTCCGCCGTGTTGGCGCTGCCGCTGCGGGCGAACATTCCCGCCGCGGCGCTCACCACCTTCTTCACCAATCCGATCACGACGCCGCCGCTGTGGGTGGCAGCCTATTGGGTCGGGGCCTGGCTGCTGCGGTTCGATGCGAAGGTGCCCGGCCAACCGCTTGCCACCCATGCGCAGGTCAATGTCGGCTGGCTCGATTGGCTGCTGGTCGATGCCGGTCCCGCGACGCTCGTCGGGCTGCTGTTCTTCTCCCTGCTGGGTGCGCTGCTCGGCTATTTCGGCAGCGCGTTCGGGTGGCGCTTATGGATCGGGCGCAAGTGGCGCCGCCGCCATCGCCGTTCCGCACGGCATGAGGATACGTCTTTGAATTGACGGGTGATCCCCGCCCACTAAGACAGCCGCATTCCACCCAGTGTGAAGGACACATCATGCGGCGTTCGCTTCTGTTATCCTCTCTGCTCGCGGGCTCCGCGCTGCTCGGCGCGTGCGCCACGACTGGCGCCGCCGACCCCGCCGCCGTCGCCGAGCAGACGCAGGTCGTCGGCCAGGCTGCGACCGGCCCGGTCAGCGCCGCCAACAGTGCCAAGCCGCAGATCGGCACCTTCGGCTTCGACGAAGCCGGCATGGACCGCACGATTGCGCCAGGCGACGACTTCTACGGCTTCGCGAATGGCACGTGGGAAAGAACCACGCCGATCCCTGCCGACAAGTCGAACTTCGGCATGTTCACGGTGCTGGAGGACCTGTCGCGCAGCCGCACCCGCGAGATCCTGGACGGCGTGCGCACCGACGCGAACTCCAAGATCGGCGTCGCCTATGCGACCTACCTCGATCAGGCGTCGATCGACGCCAAGGGCCTCGCCCCGATCCAGCCCTGGCTCGGCAAGATCAAGGCACTGTCCGGCAAGGCCGGCTATGCAGCGCTCGCGGCCGAGGCTTCGGTCAACGGCATCGAGGGTCCGTTCGGCGGCTATGTAGGCCCGGACGACAAGCACCCGGACGTTTATGCGCTGAACCTCAGCCAGTCGGGCCTCGGCCTGCCGGACCGCGACTATTACCTCTCCACCGACGCCAAGATGGTCGAGACGCGCAACGCCTATGTCGCGCACATCGCCAAGATGTTCACCCTGGCGGGCGAGCCCAATGCGCAGGCGCGCGCTGCTGCGATCCTGGCCTATGAGACCAGCATCGCCAAGGCGCACTGGACCCGGGTCGAAAGCCGCAACGCCGACAAGACCTACAACAAGCTGACGCTGGCGCAGCTTCAGAAGCAGGCCCCCGGATTCGACTTCCCGACCTATTTCAAGGGCATGGGAGCGAATGTTGACACGGTGATCGTGGCGCAGCCGAGCGCGGTGGCAGGCATCGCGAAGGCGATTGCTGCAGCTCCGGTGTCGGTCCTCAAGGACCAGATGCTGGTACGCTCGCTGGACCAATATGCCGGCGTCCTGCCGAAGGCGTTCGACCAGGAGAGCTTCGCCTTCTACGGCACCACGCTTTCGGGCACGCCGGAGCAGCAGCAGCGCTGGGAACGCGCGGTCGACTTCACCAGCGACGCGCTCGGGGACGAGGTCAGCCAGGTCTACGTCGCCAAGTATTTCCCGCCGGAGACCAAGGCCGCGGCCGATGCGCTGGTCCGCAACGTCACCGAGGCGATGGGCCGCCGGATCGACCAGCTCGAGTGGATGGCGCCCGAGACGAAGCAGAAGGCGCGCGCCAAGCTCGCGGCCTTCACGCCCAAGATCGGCTATCCGGACAAGTGGAAGGATTATTCCAACCTCCAGATCCGCGCCGGTGATGCGCTCGGCAATGCGATCCGCGCCGCCAACTGGGCGCATGCCGACAACTTCTCCAAGCTGGGTCGCCCGATCCAGAAGTGGGAATGGTACATGACCCCGATGACGGTGAACGCCTATGCGAACCCTGTCATGAACGAGATCGTGTTCCCGGCCGCGATCCTGCAGCCGCCGTTCTTCGATCCCAATGCCGATCCGGCGGTGAACTATGGCGGCATCGGCGCTGTCATCGGCCACGAGACCAGCCATCACTTCGATGACCAGGGCCGCAAGTATGACGCGAACGGCAGCCTCACCGATTGGTGGACGCCGGAGGACGTGACGCGGTTCGAACAACGCACTGCAGCGCTCGTCCGCCAGTATGACGCCTATGAGCCGCTGCCGGGCCTGCACGTGAAGGGCGCGCTGACCCTCGGCGAGAACATCGCCGACCTCGCCGGCCTCACCGTCGCGTGGGACGCCTATCAGCACGCGCTGGGCGGCAAGCCGGCCGGCGTCGTGGACGGCTACACCGGTGAGCAGCGCTTCTACCTTGGCTGGGCGCAGGTGTGGCGGCGCAGCTACCGTGAGGCGAACCTTCGCCAGCGGCTGCTGACCGACCCGCACTCGCCGTCGCAGCAGCGCGCCGGGGTCGTGCGCAACCTCGATCCCTGGTATGAAGGCTTCAAGCCGGCACCCGGCAGCAAGCTGTACCTGGCACCGGACGCGCGCGTCCGCATCTGGTGATCCCGCCCCGGCGCGCGCCACGTCAACCGTGGTGCGCGCCGGCCTGCGGTCAGCCCGCTTGACGGTGCCCGGCAGGGCGCCCAACACGCCGCGATGGCACGCGTTTCCACCGCCACCGATGGTCCGGCCAAGGTCGACCGTCTCCCGTTCTTCGTTGCGCTCGGCATCGGCCTCGTCGCGGCGCTTCTCGTCCTCAAGATGGTCGGGGAGCCCGTGCTTGCGGCCGGCTTCCTCGCGGCGGCGCTGATCGTGCCGGCGGCGCTGTTCGCCTGGTACCGGTTTTCGAGCGTGCCTGCGGTCGAGGCGCCGCCCGCCGACTGGGCGCTCGCGCACGCCCTTGCCGAAGCGAGCGAGGAAGCGCTTGCCGTCACCGATCGCGCAGGGCAGCTGGTTTGCGCGAACGGCCGCTTCGCCGAGCGGTTCGGCGGCTATCCGACCCCGCCGGGGCTTCCGCTGGAGGAGGAGGGGGCAGCCCAGCTTGCAGCCGCCGGCCGCGCCGCGTGGCGCGACGGCCGCGCCTCCGCCTGGATCCGTGCGGACGGCAATGTACTGGAAGCGGCGATCGAGCGCGTCGGCGACGGGACGCTGGTGTGGCGCTTCTTCGGTGGCGGCCGCGCCACCGCTTCGGTGGAGGCGGAGCAGTGGCTGTCGGGCCCACATGGCGATCGGCTGGGCGGGGCGGGCATCATGGCCGCACTGCTCGGCTCCGACGGCCGTATCCGTTCCGCCAATCGCGTGCTGCGCGCCCGGGCCCTGGGGCATGAGGAAGGCTCGATCGCCGGCCGCGACTTCGCGCGTTTCCTCACGACGGACGGCGAGGGGCGCATCCGTTTCGAACGCGAGGGCGCAGGCGGCAACCCGTTGCGGCTGCTCCAGGTGCCGTTCCTTCCCGATGAAGGGGCACCGATGCTGGTCGTGCTGCTCGACGAGGAGGCGACGGAGGCGGTGGCGCCGATCTCCGGCGGCGCTGCGGGGCACGTGCGCGCGCTGGTGTCGCTGCTTCCGGTCGGCATGGCGCTGGTCGACCGCGACGGGCGCTTCCTGCACATGAACCACGCCTTTGCACGCGCAACCGGCGTCAATACCAACGCACCGCCGCTCTACCCGGGCGATCTCGTCGTGCGGGAGGACAAGGGCGCGCTTGCCGATGCAATTCGTCGTTTCGCGGGAGGGGCGCAGCACGCCTCGGACATGGCGGTGCGGCTGATCAGCCACCCCGACGAGCCGATCGCGCTCACCATCGGGGGCGGGCGGGGGCTCGGCGACGCTGCGGTGCTGTTGACCCTCAAGGATACCGGCGAGGAATCGCGCCTGAAGCGCCAGGTCGCCCAGGCCACCAAGATGCAGGCGGTGGGCCAGCTGGCCGGCGGCGTCGCCCATGATTTCAATAACATATTGACCGCTATTATCGGTCATTGTGACCTGATGCTGATGCGCCATACCCCCGGCGACAGCGACTATGACGACATCCAGCAGATCCGCGCCAACTCCAATCGCGCGGCAAGCCTGACCCGCCAACTGCTCGCCTTCTCGCGCCAGCAGACGCTCCGGCCGCAGGTGCTGCAGCTTCCCGACGTGATCTCCGAAGTGTCGAACCTGTTGAAGCGCCTGCTGGGAGAGGCGGTCGAGCTGGTGGTGCGGCACGGTCGCAACCTCGGTCCCGTGCGCGCGGACCCGGGTCAGCTCGAGCAGGTGGTGGTGAACCTGGCGGTCAACGCGCGCGACGCCATGGTCGCCAAGAACCCCAACGGCCGCGGCCGCCTCGTGATCGAGACGCTGGCGATCGGCGCGGCCGAGGTGCGGGCGATGGAGAATGAAGTGCTGCCCGTCGGCGACTATACCGCGGTGCGCATCACCGATACCGGCACCGGCATCGCGCCGGACGTGCTGCCCAAGATCTTCGAGCCTTTCTTCACCACCAAGGAAGTGGGCAAGGGTACCGGGCTCGGCCTCTCGACCGTCTACGGCATCATCAAGCAGTCGGGCGGCTATATCTTCGCCGACTCGCAGGTGGGGCAGGGGACCTCCTTCACCATCTATCTTCCCGTCCATTCGGCGCCGGCGATCGCTGCTCCGCCCGCGCCCGTGCTGCCGCGGCGGGAGCGGCCCAGCGACATCTGGGGCACCGGCACGATCCTGCTGGTGGAGGACGAGGACATGGTGCGCTCCGTCGCCGAACGCGCGCTGACGCGCCAGGGCTACAAGGTGCTGACGGCGGAGAATGGCGAAGCCGCGCTGGAGCTCCTCGCCGACCATCCGCAGATCGACCTGCTCGTATCCGACGTGGTGATGCCGGCGATGGACGGGCCGACCATGGCCCGGCACGTGCGGCGCATCTATCCGGATCTGCCGATCCTCTTCATGTCGGGCTATGCCGAGGAGCAGCTTCGCCGCTCGATCGATCTCGGCAACGTCGCCTTTCTGCCGAAACCCTTCTCCGTTCAGCAGCTTGGCGAAGCTGCTCGTGACGTTCTGGCAACGAAATGAGGCTTGGCGTTCGTGCCGCCATCTGCTTAGACGCGCGGGCATGACAGCTCCCCAGCGTATCCTCATCGTCGAGGACGAGCCCCTGATCGCGATGATGCTCGAGGATTTCCTCGACATCCTCGGCAAGTCCGTCGCCGGCACCGCCGATTGCGTCAGCGATGCGCTGTCCCGGATCGAGGAGGGCGGCATCGATGCCGCGATCCTCGACGTCAATCTGCGCGGCGGTGAGAAGAGCTGGCCGATCGCGGACGCGCTCGCCGCTGCCGGCATCCCGTTCGTGCTTGCCACCGGTGGGTCCGGCGACGCGGTGGAGCCCACGCACCGCGACCGCCCGGTGTTGCCCAAGCCGTTCACCATGGACGGCGTGGAGAAGGCGCTTACCGAGCTCGGCTAAGCGCCGTTCTGTTTTTCCAGTTGTTGTACGTCCGGAGCGCTCCATCCACGGGCGTGACGCGGTGCGTCCGTCTCATGTGGTTCGCCTCTTGTTCTCACGGAACAAATGGAATACATGGCGAACAACGCGTTGAACGGCTCGCGCGGTTGCTCTAGCGATGGAGGCCACGAATGGCGGCAAACCTCAAGGTGATCGACAGCAAGATGGCAGCGACCAACGACAAGGCTGCGGGCGAGCGGCAGAAGGCGCTCGACGCAGCGCTCGCGCAGATCGACCGCGCGTTCGGCAAGGGTTCGGCGATGAAGCTGGGCCAGAAGGAAGCCATGCAGGTCGAGGCGATCTCGACCGGTTCGCTCGGCCTCGACATCGCGCTTGGCGTCGGCGGCCTGCCGCGCGGCCGTGTGATCGAGGTCTATGGCCCGGAAAGCTCGGGCAAGACCACGCTCGCGCTCCACGTGATCGCAGAGGCGCAGAAGAACGGCGGCACCGCCGCGTTCGTGGACGCCGAGCACGCGCTCGATCCCGTTTATGCCAAGAAGCTGGGCGTCAACATCGACGAACTGATCGTCTCCCAGCCCGACACCGGCGAGCAGGCGCTGGAAATCACCGACACGCTGGTGCGTTCGAACGCCATCGACGTGCTGGTGGTGGACTCGGTCGCGGCGCTGGTGCCGCGGGCGGAGATCGAGGGCGAGATGGGCGACAGCCACGTCGGCCTTCAGGCCCGCCTGATGTCGCAGTCCTTGCGCAAGCTCACCGGCTCGATCAGCCGCTCGCGCTGCATGGTGATCTTCATCAACCAGCTGCGCATGAAGATCGGCGTGATGTACGGCAATCCGGAGACGACGACGGGCGGTAACGCGCTCAAGTTCTACGCTTCGGTCCGCCTCGATATCCGCCGCACCGGACAGATCAAGGATCGCGAGGACATCATCGGCAACTCGACGCGGGTGAAGGTCGTCAAGAACAAGGTCGCCCCGCCGTTCAAGCAGGTCGAGTTCGACATCATGTACGGTGAGGGTATCTCCAAGATCGGCGAAATCCTCGACCTGGGCGTGAAGGCCGGATTGGTGGAGAAGGCAGGCGCCTGGTTCAGCTACGACTCGGTCCGCATCGGGCAGGGGCGCGAGAACGCCAAGACCTTCCTCAAGGAGAATGACGAACTCCGCGATCGCCTGGAGCGCGCGATCCGTGCACGCACGGAAAAGGTCGCCGAGGAAATGATGACCGGCCCCGATGCCGAGGACGATGGCGACGATCTCTGATCGCCCGCTGATGCACTGAGAAAAAGGCCCGCTGGCTCCCGCCGGTGGGCCTTTTTTATGGCGATGACGGCCGCGGCCAGGATCTTCTCGCTGCCGAATGCTGGGGAGCTTTCCTGGCAGCGCGGCTTCAAGCCGAGGAAGGAGAGCTCACCCACTGCGTAGCCCGGCGGAGGCCGGAGCTCAGCACCGATGGCTGCGGAATTTCAGCGTAAGCCTTCGCCTCACGGCCCCAGGTCGCCGGCGCCGGTCGGTGACGCACGAAGTGCCCCAAGGGTCTCCGCATCGACGCTCGGCTCCGGCGGCCGTCCAGATCGCCAAAAGGTGCCGCGACTTCCCTCGCGCGGGCGGCCCGGCAGACCAGCACGCTCGCTGCGTCAGTCGCTCATCTTGACCGGCTGGATCAGCCCGGACGCGTCATAGCGGATCTGCTGGATCGCGACCCGGCGTTCCCCGACATAGGGGCCGTTACCGGTTTGCCCCTCCCAACGGTGGTAGACGATCAGCCACTCACCCGTTTTCGGATCCCGCACGAAACTGTGGTGCCCAGGGCCCTTGTACTTGGCATCGGCCGTCAGGATCGCGCCGCGATACTGCCAGGGCCCGGTCGGCGAGGATGCGGTCGCATAATGGACGGAATAGTCCGAGCGGTTCCACCGACCGTGGCTGTATGAAAGATAGTAGACGCCGTTGCGCTCATGGACGAACGCGCCCTCGGTGAAGTGCGGCGGCTGCTCCACTGGGATCTCGCGCGCGATCGTCACCATGTCCGGGGCGAGTTCGAACACCCGCAGCTTCGCACCGGCACTGCCCCCCGCGTAGAGCAGTCGGCGTCCGGATTTCGGGTCGATGAACACGCTGGGATCGATCGCCTCAAAGCCGTCGCCGCCCGTCAGCAGCGGCTTGCCGCTGTCGGTACAGGGGCCGGCAGGGCTGGAGCAGACGGCAACGCCCAGTCGGCTCGGCGTCGGATTCTGCGGGCCGATCGAATAGTAGAAATAGTAGCGGCCCTGATCGACGACCATGTCCGGTGCCCAGAGGTAGTGCATCGGCGCGCCGTCCGCCTTGGTCCAGCGAATGTCCCTCAACCGCAGCAGGGGGTGCTTCTTCCAGTTCCGCCGGTCCGCCGTGGACCAAGCCTGGAGGCCGTCCCCGCCGGTTGGATAGATCCACATCTTGCCTTTGGCCACCATGGCCGAGGGGTCGGCCCCCGCAAAGACCGACGGAACGTCCTGCGCCGCACCCGCCGTGGCGGAGAGGAGCACAGCAGCCGCCGCGCCTGCAAGCGCGCTACGACGGTGGTGGGAAAGCATCCTGTACGTCATCCGCACACTCTGCCGGTGCAGCCGCTCGTAGCGCAAGCGTATCCGAACGGCTGCCAGCCTCAGTTCGGCCCTTGCCCAGGCTCGCCTGCGGAGAGCGATGGCGCCTGCGGCGGCACGGGGCTGCCCGCCGCCTCGACCGCTTCGTCGTACCAGCCCGCCAAGTCGACCTTCATCTGGTGCAGCGCTTCCGGGTTCACATAGGTCATGTGCCCCGCGGGATAGTAGCGGAACGAGAGGTTCCCCTGCTGCGACCGCTCCAGCATCATGTGCCCCAGGTCGTTCTCGGTTCCGAAGAACGGCGTCGCCATGTCGTAGTACCCGTTCAGCGACAGCACCTTCAGATACGGGTTCGCGCGCATCGCCGCGCCGAGGTCCAGCGCCGTGTTGGGGTTGTTCTGCGCGCCAAAGCCACGTCCCGGCGCCTTGTGCTGCCAGTTCCACGTCCATCCGGCGGCATCTCGGGCGCTCAGCCGGTACGGCATCTCCGTCTTGTAGCCGAGCGTATGAGTCACATAATCGTGGAAAGTCGCGATGAACGCGCCGCTGATCGCGTCCGAGGAGGCATCGGTCTCCGGCCGTTCGCCCGCCGCGTCCGGATCGATCCCGGTGTAGCGGGAGTCGAACCGGCCGATGGTCTGCCGCCGGTCGCGCAGCAACTCCTTCTGAAAGCGCGCGAGGTCGATGCGGAGGTTCGCCTGCTTGATGAAGGCGGGCGAGAGTCCGATCAGCCCGCTCATCTGCTCGGCGATCGCGTTTTCTTCCGCGGGCGAGATGGTCTGCCCCTTGGCGAGTGCTGCGGCATAGGGTCCGACCGCAAAGGCGCGTGCCTGGGCGACGGCCGTTGCCACGTCGGCAGGCGGGTTCGGCAGCTTGCGGTGATACCAGGCGGTCGCTGCAAAGCTCGGAAGGTAGTTCAGGTACAGCTGATCGAGCCCGGGTTGGCGATAGCCGTAGTTCATGATCGAGGAGAGCAGCACCACGCCGTTCAGCGCCATGCCCCGGTCCTGCAGCTGATAGGCGAGCGCCCCCGATCGCAACGTTCCGTAGCTTTCGCCGAACAGGAACTTGGGGCTGTTCCAGCGTCCGTTCTTCGTCACGTAGCGCAGGATCGCCTTGGCGAACACATCGGCATCCTCGTCGACACCGTAGAAAGCCTCGGGCTTCGCATCGCCGAGCGGCCGGGAATAGCCCGCGCCGATCGCGTCCAGGAACACCATGTCCGTCTTGTCGAGCAGCGTCTCGCCATTGGGCCCGAAATCATAAGGCGCCGGCTTGATGAACTCCGGGTTGGTGGTCTTCAGGCGAACGGGGGCGAAGGAGCCCATGTGCAGCCAGAAGGTCGGGCTGCCGGGACCGCCGTTGTAGAAGAAGGTGATCGGGCGTCTGGTGCCGGGCTTGGTGCCATCGAGCGTGTAGGCGGTGTAGAACATGCTCGCCGTCGGCTTGCCTTCGATGTCGCGCACGGTGAGCGTGCCCGCGGTCGCCGTATAGCCGAGCGACCTGCCGCTGACCGTTACGCGGCCCTTGGATCGCGCTTCCTGCTCCTCGACCGGAGGAATGGCCCAGCCTGCCTCGGCCTGCTCCTTCATCTTGTCCTTGTGATCCTCGGCCCCCGCGCGCCCGCGCTCCACCTTGGGCTCCGCAGCCCCTTGGGCAGTCGCTGCGGCGGAAGAGCAAAGCAGCACGGCGACGAGAAACCTGGAACCGATCGACATCCACAAACCCCCAGAAGAAAACACGAACTCGGCACCGGCGCCCGGCCGCTCACACGAGGCTGGCCGCGCCATCGGCAGGGTCAGTTCACCCGCCGCACCCGCATGGCAGGCTGGCCTGCCACATTCGCCAGATAGCTGCCCATTGCCGCCCGGCGGATTGCGATCGCCATTCCCGGCTTCGGATCGCGCGCCAGGATGCGTCCGTCGATCTGCTGCCACCGCGCGCCATCGGCGAGCACCATGACCCACTTCCCATCGGGCGTCGTGCTGACGCCTTTGATGCTGGTATCGATGCGGGTAGGCGGAGGCGGCGCTTGTTCCTGCTCGCGCACGGCGATCGGCGGGGCGGGAGCGCTGCGGCCGAATTGCGCCGCCTGCGCCTCCGCGATCCGGGTCCGGGTCGCCACCACCAGATCCCCCTTGTTCAGCAGCACCTCCACCTCTGCGGTGCGGGCGTCGAGGCAGCGCAGTCGCGCCGCCGCGTCGGTGATCGTGCGGCATTGGAGCAGGGCCTGCAGGGGCTCGGCCCGACCCGGGTCGGCCTGGCGGGCGAGGGCAGTGGGGGAGGCGAGCACAAGTCCCAGCCCGAACGCCATTCCCAAAGCCCTATGTGCGGAAGCCATCACTTCGATCCCCCAACGCGCGCCGATGGCGGCGCGCTGTTCCTGAACGTTGCATTTATGCGACAGTGTCGCGCCATTTTCTTTCATCGTGAAAGCAGTCTTGCAACTATTTTTGTGCAGTGCATCGTAGGCGGACGAACAAAAGTTCGAGAGGCATGATCCTGAAAGATTCGAGCCCGTCTGGCTCGGGGGCAACAGAAGGGGAACTGCATGAATCGCAATCGTGGACGCCGCCTGGCGCTGCGCGCCGGCGCCGCACCTTTGGTATTGATGGCCGCTACACTCGGCTTTCCTGCTTTCGCACAGGATGCGCCTCAGGAAAGCACCTCAACCTCCCAGAATGTCGGCATCAGCGCCGTGCCGACCGGCAGCGGCGAGCCGAACCAGAGTGTTGACGAAAACCAGGGTACGATCGTTGTTACGGGATCGCGTATTGCACGCCGCGATCTGACTTCGGACAGCCCGCTCGCAGTCGTTTCCCAGGAAGAGTTCAAGCTTTCCGGCGCAGTGAACGTCGAAAGTGTAATGAACACGCTGCCGCAGGTCATTCCGGGATCGACCGGATTCTCGAACAACCCTGGTGGCGGCGTCGCGACGCTGAACCTTCGCGGTCTCGGTTCCAACCGGAACCTGGTGTTGGTCAACGGTCGCCGGTACATGTTCTATGACACCTCGCAGGTGGTCGACCTCAATACGATTCCGGCGTTCCTGATCGACGGCGTCGACGTCGTCACCGGCGGCGCCTCGGCCGTGTATGGCTCGGACGCGATTGCGGGCGTGGTCAACTTCCGCCTCCGCAACGACATCAACGGCGTTGAAGCCGGCAGCCAGTACAGCATCACCGGCGAAGGCGATGGCCGTCGTTGGGACACCTATCTCGCGATGGGCACCGACTTCGACGAGGGTCGCGGCCACATCACGGCTTATGGTGAGTATTACCAGCGCGGCGCGATCTTCCAGGGGGCACGGGACTTCTCGGCTGTTGCCTTGGGCGACGACGGCACCAGCCTGGTGCCGCTGGGGAGCCCGTCGGTTCCGAACGGCCGCTTCTACGTGAACCCCTCGACAGTCTGCGTGGGTGGCACTGGCGCGGCGTGCACCGGTGGCACGAACTTCACCCGCGGCGCGGGTTCGCTGTCGGCGAACGGCACGCTTGGTCAATATTACACCGGCCCGAATACGTCGCGCCCGTTCACGACCGACGACTACTACAACTACGCACCGGACAACCTGCTCCAGGTTCCGCAAGAACGCTGGATGCTGGGCGCCTACGCCAATTACGAGGTGAACGAGTGGTTCAACCCGTATCTGGAGGTGTCGTTCGTCAACAACCGCGTTCAGAACGAACTGGCGGCGACGCCGATCAGCGGCACGTTCGGCATCGCGCTGGACAACCCGTTCCTCTCGGCGGCGGATGCCTCGTCGCTGGCTGCCATCGATGCGCAGGAAGCTGCGATCGACGCAGCGCTGATCGCGGCCGGCGGCACGGCGCGCTACGGCAACCCGGGCGTGGTCAACGTCGCGCTCGCGTCGCGCACCAACGCGGTCTCTTCGCGTCAGGCGCTCGACGATCGCAACGCGTTCCGTGTCCTGATCGGCACCACGGGCGCGGTGACCGGCGACATCAAGTATGACGCCTATTACAGCTACGCCCGTACCCGGAACTCGAACATCCAGTACGGCAACGTCTCGCGCTCCGCATTTGCGGCCGAGCTGCTGGCGAATCGCCTGAACATCTTCGGACCGAACCTGCTTTCGGCCGAGGAAGTCGCGGCGATCTCGATCACCACGCAGAATACGGATATCTCCGAGCTGCAGGTGGCGCAGGCATCCATCTCGGGCTCGCTGTTCGATTTCGGTCTGGGTGGCGGCGACGTCGGCTTTGCACTGGGCGCCGAGTATCGCTCGGTGGAAAGCCAGTTCATCCCCGATCAGGCGCTGTCTTCGGGCGATGTCGTGGGCTTCAACGGTGGTGATCCGACCGCAGGCGGCTACAACGTCAAGGAAGTGTTCGGCGAACTTCGGGTTCCGCTGCTGGGCGGCATGCCGTTCGCAGAGCGTCTCGAACTGAACGGCGCGTTCCGCTATTCGGATTATTCGCTGGGCGGCGTCGGTGGCGTCTGGACCTACACGGGCGGTGCGCAGTGGGCGCCGATCCGGGACATCACCTTCCGGGGCCAGTATTCGCGGGCGGTGCGTGCGCCGAACGTTGCCGAGCTGTTCGGGGGCCAGTCCAACGGCTTCCCAGGCGCGACCGACCCCTGCGCAACGCCGGGTGCGCAGAACGACGCCGGGCTCGTCGCCATCTGCACCGCCACCGGCGTTCCCGCCGGTGCTGTGGGCTCCGGCACCTCGCTGCAGCCTGCTACCCAGATCGAGGGCGTGTTCGGCGGTAACCCGAACCTTCAGGAAGAAGTCAGCGATACCTATACCGCTGGTGTCATCCTGGCGCCCCGCTTCCTGCCGGGCTTCCACCTGACTGCCGACTACTTCAACATCAAGGTCGACAACGTCGTCACCTCGCTGGGCGGCGGCGTCGGCGGCATCCTGAACCTTTGCTATAACGTCTTCCGGGACGTGAACAGCATCTACTGCCAGGCGATCTCTCGCAACGACGACGGCACGATCCAGAACCCGAGCTTCGTCACGGCGGTGAATGCCAACGCGGCGAGCCTCAAGACTTCGGGTATCGACGTTTCGGCCGACTACACCCAGACGCTGGGCTTCGGTCTGTTCGGGGCCGAGAGCAAGCTCAACGCCTTCTTCCAGGGTACCTGGACGGAGAAGAACGAGTTCGCTCCGGTGGTCGGCGAGGCACCTTATACCTGTGCGGGGTATTTCGGTGCCAACTACTGCGGCACCCCGCAGTCGAAGTACAAGTGGTCGTCGCGCCTGTCGCTCATCGATGGTCCGATGACCGCCAGCCTGCGTTGGCGGTACCTGTCCAGCGTCAAGGCGGACTCGATCGCCAACGCGGACGTCGATCCGGCAGAGCTGGCCGTGCCGAAGCTCAAGGCGAAGAACTACATCGACCTCGCCTTCTCGTTCGACCTGACCGACACCTACAACTTCAGCTTCGGTGTCAACAACGTCGGCAATGTGAAGCCGCAGCTGATCGGCGACGATCAGGAACAGGCGAACACCTATCCGGGCGTCTATGACGTGCTGGGTCGCGACTTCTACGCGGCGGTTCGCTTCCGCTTCTGACGCGCTCGCGCAGCGGAGCAAAAAGGTATGGCCCGGGGGAAACCCCGGGCCATTTCCTTGTCCGGCCTAGAAGAACACGTCGAAGGCCACGGTCAGCCGCTCTCCGCTGGAAAAAGGCCGGGTGCCGTGAAACAGATAGCTTGGGAACAGCACCAATTGCCCCGGCTGCGGCTCGAATTGGGCGAGCGGTCCCAGCGGAAGGTTCGCCGCGTCCGGCGGGCGCCCGATCTCCAGCCACCCCTCGCGTGCGACGCGATCAAGCGTTTCCGGCACGCTCACATACAAGGCTGAGCTCAGCACCCCGCGCGGATGGATGTGGCTGACGTGAAAGCCGGCACCGTGTAATCGTACGGACCAGGATCCCGCGAAACGGGGCAGGGCATCCCGATGGCGGAGCAGCGGATGACGCGAGTCTGCCGGCGGAAGGGCGGCCATATGGGCCGTGATCGCCTCCAGCAACAGCGCCTTCAGCCGGCGTAGCTGCGGCTCGGTCCGGGCAAGCAGGCGACCGCGCGTCTGGGTCCCGCCGCGCAGCGACTGCCCCACCGGATGTGCCCGGCTTCGATGCAGGTCGCGCAGCAGATTCGCCAGTTGCGCCAGCTCGGCCGCGTCGATGGTGAGTTGCCTGGGAGCATAAAGACCGGGCTGGCCGCTCAGCCACTGGTGGCGCGGATCGTCGAGCAGCCGCCATGCCAGGTCGAGGAAGGCCCAGCCCGCGACGCTTGCGGTATCCGCCGCCACGTGGCGCTCCAGCAGCCGGGCGGCAAGGTGCGCGTCTCCCTGCGCCAATGCGCATCGCGCGCGCGGCATCAGCGTCTCTTCGGCGTCCGGCAGAGCGTCAAGCACACGGTGCGCCCGATCCAGATCGCGCGCCTCGATCGCCAGATCGGCTTCCTCCAGCAGCCATTCTGGACGCTGCCCAAGCGTGTTTCGTGCCGCCTCCAGCGCCGCCAGCGCATCCATGTGCCGGCCCGCCCGATGCAGCAGGCGCCAGCGGGACTGGTGCAGCGCGACGCTCGTTGGGACCCGTGCGAGCGCCGCCTCGTGGCTCTCGGTCAGGCGATCGGCGAGCCCGGCTTCGGAACGCATGCGGGCAAGCTCCTCATGCGCTTCCACCCACTCGGGCACCCGGATCACCGCGTCCTCCAGCAACGCCATCCCGCCCGGATCGCCATCCGCCTCCAGCGCATTGGCCAGTCCCAGCAGCACGTCCGGCCCGGCCGCACCCGCCGTCGCGCAGTGACGAAACCGCGCCGCCGCATCTGCCTCCCCGCGTTCCAGGGCGACACGCGCGCGCCCTCGCAAGGCGGTCGGCCGCGCCGGCTCGAGCGACAGCGCCTGGTCGAATGCCGCCGCGGCTTCGTCGAGCCGGTCGTGGTCGCGCAGGATGGTGCCGCGGATGCTGTGCGCGTTCGCCGCCCGCCGGTCCAAGGCCAGCGCCGCATCCACATCGGCCAGCGCTTCGTCCAGCTGCTTTCGTTGCTGCCGAAGCACGGCGCGATTTACCAGCGCGTCGATGCGTGCCTTTCGCGAGCCTCCTGCCGCGACCGAATAATGCCGAAGCGCTGCCTCTACGTCGCCCGTGTGCGCACAGAAGTTCGCGTAATTGTTGTTGATCTGCCCGTCCTGCGGCGCGCGCGCCAGCGCCTGGCGAAAGAGTTCGCCGGCGTCCGCAAGGCGCTCTTGCCGCCGCGCGATGAGCGCCATCAGATGAAACGCTGCCGCCGGTGCGTTCTCCTGTGCGATCACCGGCTCCAGTTCCGCGCGCGCGCCGTTCAGATCGCCTGCCCGAAATGCCGATTCAGCGCGCGCAAGGAGAAGTCTGGTGTCCATGGCGCATGGTTTAAGCTTTGCTCCCGCCTGTCCAGCAGGACTTCGTGTGCGGACGAACACAAGCGCTTGAATGTTCGGCTCCGAGCCCGGAAGGTGGGGGCATGCCCAACGAGCCCCTGCCGCTGTTCGACCTCAACCCCGCGCAAGATGTCGCGGCACTTGCACGGGAGTTCGCCGGAACCGGCCGCCTGCAGGTGCGCGACCTGCTCACCCCTCGCTCGGTCGATGTGCTCGCCGACGTGATCCAGCGGCAGACGCCGTACGGTTTGGCCTATCGCGAGCCGGGATCGGCGCCGAAGTCGGTCCGCGCGGATGCGGTGCGTGCCATGCCGCGGGCCGAGCACGGGCGCCTGTGGCAGTCGATCGGCTCCGGGGTGGGGCAGGGGGATTATGGCTTCATCTACGGCCAGTATCCGATGCTGGACGCTTATCTGGGCAAATGGGCGCCGGGACATCCGCTGGAACTGGTCCTCGAATATATCAACACGCCCGAGTTCCTCGGCTTCGTGCGGGCGATCACCGGCATGCCGTCGCTCATCAAGGCGGATGCGCAGGCGACGCTCTTCGCGCCCAACAACTTCCTCGCGATGCACGACGACCGCGGCACTGGCGAGGAGGGGCGGCAGGTCGCCTACGTCCTCAGCCTCGCGCGGGAATGGCGCCCCGACTGGGGCGGCTATCTGCTCTTCTACGACGATGACGACGACGTGATCGCGGGCATGAAACCCCGCTTCAACTGCCTGAACCTCTTCCGCGTACCGCAGCGGCACAACGTCAGCTACGTGCCTCCTTTCGCCCCGGTCGGCCGCTATGCGATCACCGGCTGGTTCCGGGATCGGTGAGCGTGCTCGACGGGCTCCAGCTCAACCCCGCGCTCGACTGGCCCGCGCTCGCGGCAGAGTTTGCCGCGCGAGGGCGCATCCGCATCCACGGCTTCCTCGCCGATCCGGTGCCGGCACTGCTCCATGCAGAGTTGCGCCGGCGCGAGGACTGGCGCCAGCTGGTCAACAGCGGCGACAAGCTGTTCGAGCTTGATCGCCCCACCCGCGCCGCCATGTCTGCCGAACAGGCTCAGGCACTGGAGGCGGCGGTACAGGCCGGCGCCCGGTCCGGCTTTCAGTACCGCTACGAGACGCTCCGGCTGACCGACGGCGATGGCGGCGGCAATCCGGGCGATCCGGAGCTTTCCACCTTCACCCGCTGGATATCGGGCGGGGCCGCGCGTGACCGTCTTCGCCAGCTCACCGGTGTGGACGCGATCGACTTCGCGGACGGGCAGGCGACCGCCTATGCGCCTGGAGATTTCCTGACCGGACATACCGACGAGGTCCCCGGCAAGCACCGTCATGCGGCCTATGTCTTCGGCCTCACGCCGCAATGGCGGACGGAGTGGGGCGGGCTGCTGCTCTTCCACGAGGAACGTGGCGCGGTCACCGGCATGTCCCCGGGGTTCAACACGCTGGATGTGTTCGCCGTCCCGCAGCTTCACAGCGTCTCCCGCGTCGCGCCCGAGGCTGCGTACCGCCGCTATGCGATCACCGGCTGGCTGCGTTCCCGTCCACCGCGCGCCTGACCTTCGTCCACTCCAGAATCCGGGGAAGCTCCTTCATGCGTCTTCTTGCCTCTGCCGTGCTGCTGTCGCTCGTTCCGCTCGCCCCGATGCCGGCGCTCGCCCAGACGAGCGTGCCCGCCGGCGCTGCCGACGCACGGCTGCGGACGCTCTACGAAAAGGAGTGGGCATGGCGGCAGAACGAGTTCGCCCGCGTCGCCGAGGACGACAGCTGGAGCGCGAGCGGCGACCATCTGCCCCACGTCGACGCCGCCACCCAGCAACGCCGGCTCACCTACTGGCAGGGGATCGCCCGGGAACTCGACGCGATTTCCGCCGCGGAGCTTTCGCCGGAGGAGCGGATCAACGCTGCCGTCTTCCGCACGACGCTGGAGGCGAACATCGCCAACCAGAAGTTTCGCCACTGGGAAATGCCGCTCAACGCCGACAGCAATTTCTGGTCCGGCCTGGCTGCGCGCCAGCCCTATGCCCGTGCAGAGCAGTACCGGCGCTATCTCGGCCGCATGCGCGACGTCCCGCGCTACTTCGACGAGCAGATCGCCAACATGCGGGCCGGCCTGAAGCGCGGCTTCAGCGTGCCGCGGGTGACGCTCGCCGGCCGCGATTCCTCGATCGCCGCCTATGCGGTGGCAGAGGTGGAGAAGAACCCCTTCTACGCGCCGTTCGCGACGATGCCGTCGAGCATTCCGGCGGCCGGGCAGGCAAAGCTGCGCGAAGAAGCGCGCGCGCTGATCGCCGGCCAGGTGGCGCCCGCCTATGATCGGCTGCTGCGCTTCTTCCGAAGCGAGTATCTGCCGAAAACCCGCACCACGCTGGCGGCAGAGGCGATGCCGGACGGCAAGGCCTTCTACCAGGCGCAGGTCCGTGAATATACGACGCTGGACCTCACCGCCGAGCAGATCCATGCGCTGGGGCTGAAGGAAGTCGCGCGAATCAGCGCGGAGATGGAGAAGACCAAGGCGGCGGCCGGCTTCCAGGGAAGCATGGCCGAGTTCCTGAAGTTCCTGCGCACCGACCCCAAGTTCTACGCACGCACGCCGGACGAGCTGCTGGGCGTATCCGCCTATGCCGCGAAGCGGGTCGACGGCCAGCTGAAGAACACCATCGGCCGCTTGCCGCGCTACCGCTTCACCATCGTGCCGGTGCCGGATGCGATTGCGCCCTTCTACACCGCCGGCCGCGGCGGGCTGGAGGCGTGTTCGATGAACACCTACGACCTGCCGTCGCGCCCGCTCTACCAGATCCCGGCGCTGACGCTGCACGAATGCAATCCCGGGCACAGTCTGCAGGCGGCGATCTCGCTGGAGGGACCGGACCGCCCCGCCTTTCGCCGCCAGACCTATTTCTCCGGCTATGGCGAAGGCTGGGGGCTCTACACCGAATGGCTCGGCACCGTCATGGGCATCTACCGCACGCCCTATGAGGATTTCGGCCGGCTTTCTTACGAGATGTGGCGCGCGTGTCGCCTGGTGATCGATACCGGCGTCCACCACCAGGGCTGGAGCCGTGAGCAGGCGATCGCCTATCTCGCGCAGCATACCGCCCTATCGCAGCACGAGATCGAGACCGAGGTCGATCGCTACATCAGCTGGCCGGGTCAGGCGCTCGCCTACAAGCTTGGCGAGATGACGCTGCGCCGCAAGCGCGCCGACGCTGAGCGGCAGCTCGGCACCGCGTTCGACCAGCGCTGGTTCCACGACGTGGTGCTGGGGCTCGGCTCCGTGCCGCTGCCGGTGCTGGAGCAGGAGATCGACCGCTGGATCCAGGGTGGCGGCAAGAACCCGAACGCGGCCGCCGCCTAGCCCGCCAGGGCCTCCCGCTCGGTAGCGAGGTGGGCGAGGAACTGGTCGGTACACGCCGACCATCCGTAGCGCCTGCCTTCGGCTGCGCAGGCGTCGCGGTCTGCAGCGAGCGCGATGCGGATCGCGCTTGCCAGGTCCCGGTCCACTGCGCCGATCCGCCGGCCGCCCAGACCGCGGCCCTCGGGCCCTAGGATGTCGATCGGCCCTTCGACTGGGAAGGCGGCAACCGGCGTGCCGCAGGCCAGCGCCTCGATCATCACCAGGCCGAAGGTGTCGGTGCGGCTGGGGAAGACCAGCACGTCGGCCGCACGATAGGCCTCCGCAAGCGCCGCCCCGTGCAGCGTGCCGAGGAAGCGTGCTTCCGGATAGCGGGCCGCCAGCATCGGCCGCGCCGGACCATCACCGACCACCAGCTTGGTTCCCGGAAGGTCGAGCGCCAGGAAAGCCTCCAGGTTCTTCTCCACCGCGACACGCCCGACATGCAGCATCACGGGTCCGGCCGTGCGGCGCAGCGCCGATCGGGGGGCGCCAGGGCGGAAGATCGCCGGGTCCACGCCGCGGGACCACGGCTTGGTATGGCGAAGCCCCTGCGCCGCGAGCCGCGCGGATACGGATGGCGTGGCTGTCAGCACGGCGCTGGAGGGCTGGTGGAACCGCCGGAATGCAGGCCAGAAGCACCGCGCCGGCAGATGCGTCCGCAGCGCCAGATAGTCGGGGAAGTTGGTGTGGAACGAGGTGGTGAAGCGCTGGCCGCGATCGAGGCACCAGCGCCGCGCCGCCCAGCCGAGAGGCCCCTCGGTCGCGATGTGCACCGCCTGGGGCCGGAACTGCTCCAGCCGGTGCGCCACTGCCCAGGACTGGCCAAATGCCAGGCGGATCTCGCGATAGCCTGGGCATGCCCAAGTGACGAACCCGTCCGGGGTCACGGTCTCTACGGTATGACCGCGTCGGCGCAATTCGTCGATTGTGGCGACGAGGGTGCGGACGACGCCGTTCACCTGCGGGGTCCAGGCGTCGGTAACGATCGCGATCCTCATGCCGGGACCGCCAGGCCGGCATGCGCCGCGGCAGCGACTGCCGCCTCGGCATGCCAGTCGATCAACTCCATGCGGCCGTCGGCGTGCTCCACCAGCGCGGTGCAGCTCTCCACCCAGTCGCCGTCGTTGTAATAGGTCACGTCGCCGATCCGGCGGATCTCCGCGGTGTGAATATGCCCGCAAACCACCCCGTCGACGCCGCGTTCCGCGGCGGCATGGGCGACCGTCTCCTCGAAGCGGGAGATGAAGCTCACCGCGTTCTTGACCCGGTTCTTGGCGTAGGCCGAGAGCGACCAATAGGGCAGGCCCATCCGCCTGCGGCCTGCGTTCCACAGCCGGTTCGCCTTCAGCAGCAGCGTGTAGGCATGGTCCCCCAGGAAGGCGAGCCAGCGCGCGTAGAGCACCACGCCATCGAACTGATCGCCGTGCAGCACCAGCAGGCGGCGGCCATCCGCGGTGGTGTGGATGTCCTCGTCCAGCAGTTCGACGCCGCCGAACTCCAGCCCGACATAATCCCGGAAAGCCTCGTCGTGGTTGCCCGGCAGGTAGAGGACGCGCGTGCCGCGCCGGGCGAACTTCAGGATGGTGCGGACCACGTCATTATGGCTGGCCGGCCAGTACCAGCCTTTGCGGATCTGCCAGCCGTCGACGATGTCGCCGACCAGGTAGAGCGTCTCGCATTCGACGGAGCGCAGGAACTCCACCAGCGCGCGTGCGCTGCTGCCGGGCGTGCCCAGATGGACGTCGGACACGAACACCGTCCGGAACGCCCGCCGTGGCGCCTCGGGCGTGTAGGATTCGGGTTCGGCGATCCAGGCGGGAAGGGTCTTGAGGGCGGGGGCGAGTGCGGTGCGCGGCATGTGCGAACTCCCATCGTCGGGCCGAGGGGAGCTTTAGGGCGGACAGGCTACAGGCGCTTTGCAATCGGGTGACGCCGCTGTCATCGCCCGGTCACGTGCGTGTCACGGATGGAGTCAGCGCACGTGCCGCCGGGCCTGGATGCGAAAGGCGAGGTGCAGGACCGCAGCGGTCGCGCCTAACGTGCAGGCTCCCAGCCAAACGATCAGGCCATAGCCCCAGCCGAAGGCCAGTACCGCCAGTGCGGTGCCGAGCGCGATGCCGGCCCAGCCGGCGATCCGCAGGCGCCGGCTCGCTAGGCGGGGCAGCATGCGGTGCAGCAGGGGTCCCTGATGGCGCGGCAGGCCGTGCATCAGGGCGCTGAAGCTCAGCGCCGCGACCAGGAGGAGGAGCAGGTGGATCATGCGAGTGCGAGCTCCTTTGCACGCGGCGCGCGAACACCGGTCGCCTTTGACGTGCTGCGGTGGACCTTGCGCGCGCTCCACCCGAGCGCCGCTGCGATGGCGAGCATCACCAGGTCGAAGCTCGGGAACAGCCAGTCGCCAGCGGCGATGCTCGCAATCGGATTGCGCGACGTGGTGACGGCGTTGACCACCGGGATGGCGGCATAGAGCACCGCGCCGGCCGTCAGCACCTCTACCCAGGCGCGGCGGGCGGGGCGGGCGATCGCCCACACGAGCGAGGCGCCCCAGACGATGAACATGCTGTGGATCTCCCACTCCGCGCGGCCATCCATCTGCACCGGCAGCAGGCGGTTCGCGAGGAAATAGGCCGCGATGCCCGCCATCAGCCCGCCGATCGTCGCGATGTTGAGGCGCTCCACCAGGCGAAAGCCGAAATGCGGTCGGGCAGGGTCGGGCAGCTTCGCACGACGCTTCACCGTCCAAAGCACCAGGCCGCTGCCGACCATGATCGTACCGCCCACGCCGGAGAGAAAGTAGAACCAGCGGAGGCCGATGTCGGCGAAGCGGCCGGCGTGAAGGCCGACCATCACGCTCTCGGTCGCCGCCGCGCCGCCCTGGTCCGGGCTCGCCGATACCAGCGTGCCGGTTTCTCCCGAAAAGGTGAGAGAGGGCCCGCGCGTGCCGATGCCGCTTCCCATCGCACGGACCAGCGTCACGGTCGCGGTGGTGTCGCCCGGGTTGGCGACGGTGACCACGCCCACATCGGCACCGTTCCAGCGGCGCTGCGCTTCCGCAAACATCGGCGCGATCGGTGCCATGGGCGCGGCGATTCCCGAGCGCTCGACCGGTGGAGCCTCTCCCCGCAGCTGCTGATAGTAGCCGGTGGGCTCCGCATAGTTCGCGGCAATGCCCCAGGGCATGTACAGGACGGCGAGCGTCACCAGCCCGGTATAGGTGATCATCAGATGGAACGGCAGCGCCATCACCGCCGTGACGTTGTGCGCGTCGAGCCAGCTGCGCTGCCCCTTGCCGAACCGCAGCAGGAAGAAATCGACGAAGATCTTCTTGTGGGTGATGATGCCCGAAAGAATGGCGACGAGCATGAACATCGCGGCGATGCCCACCAGGTAGCGGGCCCACAGCACCGGCATGTAGTGAAGGTCGAAGTGGAAGCGGTAGAGGAAGAAGCCGCCCCGCGTCTCGCGTGCGGAAACCTTGTTGCCCTCACCGTCGAGCACCGCCTGCGTGTCGCCGCGTCCGCGACCGCCGCGCCCACCGCGCTTGGCCGGCGCACCCGCCTTTTCGCCGGGTACCCAGAACACCGTGGTCTCGGCACCGCGCGCGCTCGGCAGCGTGATGTACCAGCTGCGCGCGTCTCCGGCATGCTCGCCCAGCCAGCGCACCGCGCCCTCGGCGGATTGCACGGTGGAGGGATGGCCGCTCACTTCGGGCCGCATCCAGCGCGTGATCTCGTCCTGGAAATAGGCGGCCGTTCCCGTCGCGAACACCGCGAACAGCAGCCAGCCGAACAGCAGGCCGGTCCAGGTGTGCAGCCAGGCCATGCACTGGCGGAACCCGTCCTTCACAGCCGGCCTCCAGATGCCAGCGTGAGCCAGAGCCCGCCGCCCAGCAGGACGGCGGCGGCGATCAGCCCCGCCCAGAGCTTCCAGGGGGAGCGAATGGCAAAAGCGGTGAGCGCGATCACCGGAAAGATCACGAACGCCAGCAGCGTCGAGGCCATCGTCGCCTGCGCCGGCGCGATCGGCCAGGTCCGCGCGAGCAGCGCCGTAGCCAGCGAGGTCACGACATAATTGCCGAGCGTCGCCGCCACGATGCGGGCGCTGAGCGCCAGCGACTGGCGGTGACCACCGTTGTGCTTGGCAGCGGCGGCGCTCACCGACCGCTGTCCGGAGCGAGGACGCTAGGGAATGCCGCCGCGAACGGGACAGGACGTGCAGCCTGAAGGCAGCCGAAGGACACGGTCACGGTAATTCCCCACTCCGCTATTGCGTGTGGTTCTCAATAAACCGCCCGTCACAACTGTAAAGGCTCCGTGCGAGCCATTCGCAAGAATCCTTCGATCCCGAGTGCCACCAGCATGGTGAGCCCCGTCAGCGGAAACAGGACGCCGGCCACCGCCATCATGACGAGGAGCGCCCGGGCAGCGCGGCGGTCCGGGTGGCGGGACGGGGCGGCAAGCGTCCCCGGCGCCCTCCGCTTCCACCACATGACCGCGCCGGTGATCGACAGCAGCACCACGGCGATGCATCCGAACAGCATCAGCAGCCGGTTCGGCTCGCCATATTCCTCTCCCTTGTGCGTGGCGATGCCCCACTCGACGAGCTTTGCGCCTGCGCCGAAGCCGGGAAAGCGCGCGTCCTGCAGCACGCGGCCGCTGCCTGCGTCCAGATAGAGCGCGCGCCCGTCCTCCGCCCGGCGGATCGTCCGGGAGAAGAGATAGGGGGCGCCCGGCGCCGCGGGCAGGCTCAGCACCCAAGGCGCCGTCATGCCATGGCGCGCCGCCAGCGCCGCCGCCTGGTCGATTCCGATGTCGCCATGGCTGCCATGCGGCATCGGCGCTTCCTGCAGCGACCAGGGCAGGGCCTCGGCCACGTCATGGCCTGCGTGGGCGCCGTGGCCCGGCATCGCGCTTGCCTGTGGCGGCTCGGGGCGGCCGAGCCCCTGGCTGGCGATCGTGCCGCGCAGCGCATTGCCCCAGGTGCCGGTCCACGGCATGCCGGTGATGGCCAGGAACAGCACCACTGCGCCAGCGACGATGCCGATCGCGGCGTGGAGATCGCGCCAGAACAGGCGGCCTGCCGGTGTGCCGCGCACGCGCAAGGCCGGGCTGCCGCCGCGCGGCCACCAGAGGTACACGCCCGTGACCACCAGCAGGATCGCCCAGCCGCCCACCGCTTCGATCAGCGCGTTGCCGATGGAGCCGGTGAGGATCAGGCTGTGAAGATCGCGCACGGTCTGTAACGCGCCGCCCTTGCGCGTCAGCCCCAGCACGGTTCCGCGATACGGATCCACCCATGCGGTCCGCTGCCTCCCCTCGGGCGTGGTCACCAGCATCCGCCAGCTTTCGGCCGCGCTGGCGGGCCGATCCACCTCCGCCACGACGCCGCCGGTTTCACGGCGCACCCGCTCCACGATGGTGCCAAGCGGGAGCGGCGCAGCCATGGGCTGCACCATCACCAGATCGGGATAGATCAGCCGCTCCAGCTCGGGCTTGTACAGGTACAAGGCGCCAGTGATCGCGAGCCAGCTGAGGAAGGGCAGCACCAGCAGCCCGGCATAGAAATGCCAGCGCCACACTGCGCGATAGAGGCCGCCGGTCGCGGCTGCGGACGTCGCCACGCGCACCTCCCTCAGAACCGCAGCCGCACCGCGCCATACAGCGCGCGCGGGTCCGCAGGGGCGTTGAGCATTTGGGTGCCGTCCCACCACACATATTCATAGTGCTCGTCGCCCAGGTTCTTCACCTGTGCCGAAAGCTCGACCTGCGGCGTCACTTCGAACGCGACCTCGCCCGACACCACCACATAGGCGCCGTACCGGCCGCGATCGTTGTTGGCGGTAAGCTCGTACGAGGACTGGCCGTTGCCCCACAGCGACACGCGCCAGCGTGCGGCCGGGACGAGGTCCAGCCCGCCCGAGAACAGGTTCTGCGGAACGTGGTCGATCCAGTTCCCCGCCTGCGCCGGGGTGGCGGGATCGGGCGTCCGGATACGGGCATGCTGGTAGGAATAGGCGCCCCACAGGCTCACGCCGGGAACCGGGTTCAGGTTCAGCTGCACGTCTATCCCCTGCCGGCGCGTCTCGCCCAGATTGTCGAAGTCGCCGTTGGGATCGTTCAGCCGGCGCTTGATCTCCCCGGTTGCGGTCTGCCGCCACAGGGCGACGCGCCCCTCCAGCCAGCTGCCGCGGGCGTATTTCACCCCCGCCTCCCAGCCGGTGTTGATCGAAGGGGCGAGATCGGTCGTCCGCGGCGGCACCTTATAGGCGCCCAATCCCGCGCCGATTTGGAAGGTGCGGCCATAGTTGGCATAGGCGGTCAGCCCCGCCAGCGGCGTCACCGCGACGCTGACCTTGGGCTGGCTGATGGTGCCATAGTCGTTGACCGGATAGCGCGCCCCGGCGAGGCCGTCCTCAAGCGCGCCCGACACCCGATCCACCCGCCAGCCGGGCGTGATCTTCAGCCAAGCGGTGGGCTCGATCACTGCCTGGACATAGCCGCCATAGACGGTGAGGTCGAACGCCTGGTCCCGGGTCTGCCGCGTCGCGACCCGACGCTCGGTCAGCCAGCGGCGGCTCTCGTTATCCTGCACCTGCACGTCGCCGCCCGCTTCGATCTGCAGCCGGTGCAGGAACGCCACTTCTGGACGATAGTGGAGCGTGAGCAGCCCGCCATATTGCGTCTCCTCCGTCAGCCGTCGCTGCTGCGGCACGCTGGCGGAGAAGCGTACGTAGCGGTCGTCGAACTGGGTGGTGACATAGGCCTTGGCAGCGAGGCTCAACTCCGACGCGACATCCGCGTCGAGATGCAGGCTGTATTCGCCCAGCCGCCGCTTGCCGCCGTCCGTCTCGGAGATCGCGTAGGAGGTGGAACGGTTCTCGGCATTGTCCCTGCTCGTCAGATAACCCGGCTCCTGCGCTTTCGCCGTGGAATAGCGCGCGATCGCGCCCACGGTGGCGCCGCCCAGATCATAGAACCACTTGCCCGCCAGGTTGGCGCGGCGCAGGTCGGCATGCTCGCGAAAGCCGTCGGTCTGGCGATAACCGACGAAGTAGTTCTGGCTGAAGCCGCCGCGCTCGATCCCGGCGGAGACCTGACCTTCATAGGTCCCGAACGCCCCCGCCAGCGCCCGCGCGTCCAGGTAGGTGCCGCCGATGCGGGTCAGGATGTTGGCGTTGCCCGCGATGTTGTGGAGCCCATAGCGCGGGTCCGCAGTGCCGCGGACCAGTTCCACCGCGGCGATGTCCAGCGGCATCACCATGTCGATGAACACCATGCCGCCGTCGTTGGCGTTGCTGGGGATGCCGTCGATCAGCAGCTTGACCGCGTTGATCTCCCCCTCGCCATTGAAGCCGCGGATGGAGAAGCGGCCGGAGGTATTGCCCTGGTTGAAGTCGGTGAGCGTCACGCCGGGCAGGCGCGCGAACAGCTCCCATGTATTGTCCACGCTCTGGCGCTGGGCGAGATCGGCGCCCAGCACGTCGACGGAGGTGAGCACCTCTTCCCCGGAGCGGGGGAGGCGGGTTCCGGTGACGACGACGGATCCCACCGTCAGGCTGGTGTCGGCGACGTCACGGTCGCTCGATTGCGCCGCCGCGGGAGAGGCCGCGACGACGAACGCCGCGCATGCGGCGGTTCGAAACAAGGTCATGCAAATATCCTGATCCGGCGACCCCCTTGGGGACGCCTTTGACGTGATGAGCGGATCAGGCGGTGGCGGGCGGCCCCCGGAGCGGCGGACGCAGGAACGGGCTCGCCGCGACGGGCGCCCGCACGGGCAGCCGGAACCCGGCCGCCAGGATGAAGAACAGCGCGATCGCCAGCAGCAGCGGATCGGTCGCGGCAAGCGCCGCCGTCGCGACCCCCGCGAAGGCGCAAGGGGGCTGCTCCTTGGCATCGTGCTGCTGGCCGTGGTGATCCCCGCCGCCCGTGGTCGCGTGGCTGTCGTGGGCGCCATGGCCCGCCCCGAGCGCGGCCGCCGCGGGCAGGACCGCGCCATAGCCCGAGCACATGGCAAAGGTCGGAAGGCCAGCCGGCGAAGCTACCAGCATGTAGCCGGTCGGGATCAGCAGCCGCATCAACAGCGCCGCCGCGATCAGCCAGGCGGCCGACCGGCGATGGGCCAGGAGGTGGCGGCGAAGCGCGGTCACAACTCCGCTGTACCGGGAGGGTGCAGGCAAGTCACGTGCGGCGCTCTGCACCGGCCGCAGGGCCGCCGCATTGACCTGCCCCAAGGCTTGCGCGACGAGCGCGCGCAGAGTGGTGCCACGAAAGGATCATCCGTGCTCCGTAACGACACAGCCCCTGGGGAAGTTCAATCGCGCGTGTCGCGCCCGGGCGATCGCGGCTGGGTGGCGGACGCCATCGCGCGGCTGACGGCGGAGCAGCGACGTTCCGCGGACACGCACCTGATCGAGGTGCCGCTCTCGGCCGCGGCCGGCGGCATGCGCCTGTACCTGAAGGACGAGTCGAGCCACCCGACCGGCAGCCTCAAGCACCGGCTCGCCCGCTCGCTGTTCCTCCACGCGCTGTGCAACGGCTGGATCGATGCGGGCACCACCGTGGTAGAGGCCTCCTCAGGCTCGACGGCGGTGTCGGAAGCCTATTTCGCCCGGCTGCTCGGGCTGCCGTTCGTCGCCGTGCTCCCGCACTCGACCTCGCCCGAGAAGATCGCCGCGATCGAGCATCTGGGCGGCCGCTGCCACAAGGTCGCCGACCCGCGCACCGTCTATGCCGAGGCGGAGCGGATCGCGGCCGAAACCGGTGGCCACTACCTCGACCAGTTCACCTATGCCGAGCGTGCGACCGACTGGCGCGGCAACAACAACATCGCGGAGTCGATCTTCGCGCAAATGGCGCTGGAGGCGCATCCGATCCCGACCTGGATCGTGTGCGGGGCTGGCACCGGCGGCACCTCCGCCACCATCGGCCGCTACCTCCGCTACCGCGGCCACGCGACCCGGCTGTGCGTCGCCGACCCTGAGGGTTCCGTCTTCCACCGCTACTTCGCCGATCGCAGCGTCACCGCCTGGGACGGGCCGATGACGCTGGTCGAGGGGATCGGCCGCCCGCGGGTCGAGCCGTCCTTCGTGCCGAACGTCATCGACCGGATGATCGCGGTGCCCGACGCCGCGAGCTTCGGCGCCGCCCGCCAGCTCTCCGCGGTGCTCGGCCGCCGCTGCGGTCCGTCCACCGGCACCAACCTCATCGCCTGCCTGACGCTGATCGAGGAGATGGCCGCGCGTGGGGAGCAGGGATCGATCGTCACGCTGCTGTGCGATCCCGGCGAGCGCTATGCCTCCACCTGCTTCTCCGACGAATGGATGGCGAGCCGCGGCCTCGTCTGTCCCGACCACGCGGCGCGGATAGAGCGCATCGTCGGGCAGGGCGAGCGTCAGGCCGGCATTTGAGGTTGCAAAATGCAGCGAAACCAAAGCGTTCGGCTGCATATTTCCGTGCTCCTGCGAAGGCAGGAGCCTAGGGCGCCGAGCAACACGCTCCGTTTTGCTCGGCCCAGTATCCCCGCCGGCGCGGGGATACAGAGTCAGCAGGCCGCTTCACCCGGTCCGCGAAGTCACTTGCCCAGCGTCCGCCGGATCGCCTCCAGCGCCACCGGCCGCATTGCCGCATAGCCGGCTGGTGTCGGGTGCACCCCGTCGTTCGCGAACCCCGGCTTCATCGCGCCCTCGGCCGTTGCGAGCGCCGGGTGATAGTCGACATAGGTGAAGCCTTCGGCTGCCGCATAGCCCTTCAGCCATGCATTCATCTCTGCGATCTGCGGCGCCGGGCGCGTCTCCGGGCTCCATGGAAAGGCTGCGGCCGGCGGGATCGACGCCAGGATCACCTTGATGCCGTTGGCCCGCGCCAGTTCGGCCATGCCCTGGATGTTGCCCTGGACCATCGCCATGGTCGCGGCTCCGGTGTTGCCGGCGATGTCGTTGGTGCCGGCCATGATGTGCACCGCCTTGGGCTTCAGCGCGATCACGTCTTCACGAAAGCGCACCAGCATCTGTGGCGTGGTCTGCCCCCCGATGCCGCGGTCGATGCGTCCCTCCTTGAAGAAATCGGGATCGCCCTTGATCCAGCCGTCGGTGATGCTGTCGCCCATGAAGACCACGCTGACCGGCTGCCCGCGGACCGCGGCATTGTCGCGGTGATAGCGGCACAGCTGCGCCCAGTCGCGCGTTACCTGGTGCAGCTTGCGCATCTCACGTCCCTGAGGATCGGTCTCCTCGGCACGGCTGGGGCAGGGGTCCGCGACAATCCCCACGGGATCGCTGGCATGGGGATCGCCCGGAAGCTTCACCTGGGCAGAGGCAGGTGCCGCCAGGAGAAGCGGCACCAAGAACAGACGGACAGCATGGTTCATCACGGGTCTCCGCAAGGATCAGTTCGGGCAGACGGCGCCGGCGGGGTCGGTCACCAGCCGGAGGTCGGCGACCGCGAAGCGCAGCGGCGCGCTGCTGGTGACGGAGAAGACCTCGCCCACCTTGGCCACGTCAGCCCCCTTGTCGCGGAAGCATTTGAGCGGCACCCGCACCGTCCGCCACTGGGCGCCTGCCGCGTCGAACAGGGTGCGTGCGTCGATGCGGCCGGCGCCGAAGCCTAGCGTCACCGGCCCCTTTGCGGGCGTACCGACGCGATAGGTCACCTGCAGCAGCAGGTCGGCATTGGTCTCGCGCGTCAGGTCGATCTCCGGCCCGGTGATCCGCACGGTCCCAGCGCTGTTCCAGCTGAACTGGCGCGCGCCTTCCTGGGTCTGCGGCCCGTCGACCGCCGCGACGGTCACGCCTGCATCGGCCGCCAGCTTAAACGGGGCAGGTACCTGGCCGCGCGCGAAGTAGAGGCTGGTGTTGCCGAGGCTCGCGTCCACACCCGCGACTTCCGCCAGCCGCGGGACGGTTCCGCCGCGCGCGTAGGACAGGCCATAGCCGAACGGGAATAGCGGGTCATAGCCGGGGGCACCCTTGTTGAGGGTGAACTGCCCCGCGGTCTTCGGCCAGCTGAAGGCGAGCTTGCCTGCAAAGTCGCGGCGCGGCCGCCCGTTGCGATCGCCCACCAGCACGTCGGCCACGCCGGCGCCCTCGGTACCGGGGAACCAGGCGGCGACGAACGCATCCGACTGGTTGATCTCCGGATTGACCCACATGGGACGGCCGGAGAGGAACACCGACACGGTCGGCACGCCCGCAGCCTTCAGCTTCTTCAGCAGGTCGAGCGCCTGCTTGTCGCCCGGCTGGAACTCCAGCGTGCGAACGTCGCCCCGCATCTCCGCATAGGGCATCTCGCCGAACACGACGATCGCGACGTCCGGCTTCTTCGTGAAGCTGCCGTTGGCGCTCAGCGTTGCGGTGCCGCCGCCGGCCTTCACCGCCTGGGCGATGCCGGCATAGATCGACTGGCCGTTCGGGAAGTCCGCATTGGTGTTGCCGTCGCCCTGCCAGCTCAGCGTCCAGCCGCCCGACTGGCGGCCGATGTCGTCGGCGGCGTCGCCTGCGACCAGGATGTTCGCGCTCGCCTTGATCGGCAGCACGCCGGTGTTCTTCAGCAGCACCAGGCTCTTGGCCACGGCCTCGCGGGCAACCGCCCGGTGCTCTGCCGATCCGAACACGTCGGCCCGCGTTTCATAGGGGCGCGCAAGATCGAACAGGCCCAGCTTCGCCTTCACCCGCAGGATGCGGCGCACGGCATCGTCGATGCGCGCCATCGGGATGCGGCCGTCCTTTGCCGCCGCGACGGTGGTCTCGAACAAGCCCTTCCAGCTGTCCGGCGCCATCGCCATGTCGAGCCCGGCGTTGAAGGTCGCCGGGCAGTCGGCGTTGGTGCAGCCCGGGATCTGGCCATGGCCGTTCCAGTCGCCGACGACGAAGCCGTCGAAGCCCATCCGGCCCTTCAGTACGTCCGTCAGCAGCGACTTGTTGCCGTGCATCTTGGCGCCGTTCCAGCTGCTGAACGATGCCATCACCGTCATCGTGCCGGCGTTCACCGCGGCCGGGTAGCCCGCGTTGTGGATGCGGATCAGCGTCTCCTCGTCGACCTGCGTGTCGCCCTGGTCGACGCCGTCCTTGGTGCCGCCGTCTCCCAGGAAGTGCTTCACGCTCGCGGAGACATGGCCCTGCTGGATCGGCCCCTTGCCGCCGCCCGTCGCCTTCCCGCGCCCCTGCAACCCCTCGATCATCGCCCCGGCGTAGGAGCGGACCACGGCGGGATCCTCCGAATAGCCTTCGAACGCACGGCCCCAGCGATCGTCCTGCGGCACCGCCAGCGTCGGCCCGAACGCCCAGTCGAAGCCAGCCGCTGCCGTCTCGGCCGCCGTCGCCGCGCCGATCCGCCGGATCAGGTCAGGATCGCGCATCGCGCCCAGCGCGCTGTTGTGGGGAAAGATCGTCGCGCCGACGACATTGTTGTTGCCGTGCACCGCGTCAATGCCGAACATCAGCGGGATCGGCACATGGCCGGGGCGCTTCTCCAGCGCGACCTTGTTGAACGCCTGGCTGGTCGCGACCCACGGCGCTGCCGGCGAGCGATCGGGGGCCCCCAGCGGCGGCGAGCTGCCGCCGGCCAGGATGCTCCCCAGCGGGTAGCGGCGCAGGTCCTCCGGCGTGATCGCGCTGGTATCGGCCTGGATCATCTGGCCGACCTTCTCCTCCAGCGACATGGAAGCCATCAGGCGGGTGACGAACGCTTCGGTGGCCGGATCGACGAGGTCGCGGCTCTTCGCGGCGGGCCAGCGATCCGGGTGGGCGGTGCTCGCCTGCGGCCCGGGCACGGGTTGGTTCGCCTGCTGGGCCACCACCGGAGTCGCGAAGATCGCCGCACCGGCGAGCAGTCCACGCAGCGTCGAGACCCTGTTCATCTACCTCTCCCTCCCTGTTGCCGTTTTCGGCACACCGGCGCGTCCTGTCCCGTTATTTGGACTTAAAGTGCGCCATCTGAAAATTTTTGCGTTTAGGGCCCTTTGCGGGCTTGGCGGCGGCTGCCGCAGATGCTTCATCAGCCGCAACATGCCAGAGAGCAACAGGAAACCCAGGGCGCGGAGCGCTCGCCAGAGCGGCGCGCCGACGATCTCGGACGTCGCGGCGCGCGCCGGCGTTTCCACCATGACGGTATCGCGCGTCATCAACGGCGAAGGAAGTGTCCGGGACTCCACTCGGGAGACGGTGGTTCAGGCGATCTCCGACCTGAACTATGCGCCCAACCGGGCGGCGCGCAGCCTGGCAGGGGCCGCGCAGCTTCGGATGGCGTTGCTCTACAGCAATCCCAGTGCGGCCTATCTCAGCGAGTTCCTGGTCGGGAGCCTCGACCAGGCCGGGCGCAGCGACATCCAGCTGGTGGTGGAGAAATGCGAAGGTGACGGCGATGAGCGCCGCGTCGTGCAGCGGCTCGTCGCTGGCATCGACGGCATCATCCTCCCCCCTCCGCTGTGCGATTCGCGCGCGGTGCTGGACTATCTGGCGGAAGAGGGCATTCCGACCGTGGTCGTGGCGACCGGAAAGCCGCCGGAGGACGCCACTGCGGTCTCGATCGACGACCGTGCCGCCGCCCATGCGATGACGCGGCACCTTCTGTCGCTCGGCCATGCCCGCATCGGCTTTATCATCGGCAACCCGAACCAGACCGCCAGCGCCCTGCGGCTGGAGGGGTATCGCGCCGCGCTGGCGGAAGCGGGCATCCGGCACGATCCGGCACTCGAGGTGGCGGCGCTCTTCACCTACCGGTCTGGCCTGGATGCGGCCGAGACCCTGCTCAACTTGCAGGCTAGGCCGACGGCGATCTTCGCGAGTAACGACGACATGGCCGCAGCTACGGTCGCCGTGGCGCACCGCCGCGGGCTGGACGTGCCGGGTGACCTGACCGTCTGCGGATTCGACGACAGCGCGCTTGCGACCACCATCTGGCCGGAACTCACCACGATCCACCAGCCGATCGCCGACATGTCGCGCGCCGCAGTGGATCTGCTCGCCGAGCGAATCCGCGCTCGCCGCGCCGGAAACGACGAGCCGGCCCGCCGCCTCGTCCTCGACTACACCCTGATCCGACGCCAGTCCGACGCCTCGCCCCGCAAGCGGCCGCGCGTCGTGGTGCGCGCCGAGCGATAGCAAAAGGGGCCTGGACGCTCCGCATCCAGGCCCCTCCGTTCCCCCTGCTTGATGACGCCTCAGCGCCAGCCGGCGTCGATGAAATAGTCATGGCCCGTGCACATCCGGGCGTCGTCGGACGCCAGGAACAGCACCAGGGCTGCCACGTCCGAGGGCTGGATGCGGCCGTTCAGGCACTGGCCGGCAATGATCTCAGCCTCGCCTTCGGGCGTGTACCAGCGTTCCTGCCGGGGCGTCTGGACGTTGCCGGGAACGATGGTGTTCACGCGGATGTTCTCACGCCCCAGGTCGCGGGCCAGGCTGCGCGTCAGCCCTTCGATCGCCGCCTTCGAGGTCTGGTAGAGCACCAGTTCGGGCAGCGCGAGGTGCCAGCTGATCGAACCGAAGTTCAGGATCACGCCGCCGCCGTTCTGCTTCATCGCCGGGGCCACCGCCTGCGCGGCGAAGAACTGGTGGCGCAGGTTCACCGCCAGCCGCTCGTCCCAATATTCCGGGGTGACCTGCTCCACCGTATGACGATCGTCATTGCCGGCATTGTTGATCAGGATGTCGACGCCCCCGAGCTCGGCTTCCATTTCCGCAAAGCAGGCGCGCAGCGCCGCGATGTCGGTCAGGTCGCAGCTGAAGAAGCGCGGGGCATGCTCCGCGTCCGGGGAAAGGCGCGCGACCAGCTGCTGGCTTGCTTCCTGGGCGATGTCGACGAAGGCAACGCGCGCACCCTGCGCCACGAAAGCCTCGGTCAGCCCTTCGCCGATCCCCGAGCCGCCGCCGGTGACGATCACCCGCTTGTTCTTCAGGCTCGGGTAGATCGCCCGCCGTTCGGCCGTACTCGTTTGCTGCAACACGGAAATCCTTTTTAACTGATGTTCTGGCGGCGCTCAGCGGGCGAGCAGGCCGCGCTGCGCCAGGTTCTGCATCAGGGCACCGATGCCCTGGCTCCACGGCGCTGCCGCCTTGGAGGTGGTGACCGTGTTCACCAGCGTGCCCAGCCGGGCGCTCGCGATCGTCACTTGGTCGCCCACCTTGTGGGTGAAGCCCCGGCCCGGCGCGTCGCGGTCCTGGGTGGGCGCGAACAGCGTCCCCAGGAATAGCACCAAGCCATCCGGATACTGGTGTTCGCTCATCGCCTGGGCGAGCAGCGTCTCGGGGTCGCGGCTGATCTCGCGCATCGTGCTGTAGCCGTCGAGCGTGTAGCCGTCGGCGCCCTCGATCCGCAGCGTCACTTCGGCCGCACGCACGTCGTCGATGCCGAAGCCGTGGTCGAACAGCCGGATGAACGGCCCGAGCGAGCAGGACGCATTGTTGTCCTTGGCCTTGCCGAGCAGCAGTGCCGATCGGCCCTCGAAATCGCGCAGGTTGACGTCGTTGCCCAGCGTCGCGCCGACCGCGCGGCCGTTCGCGTCGGCAAGCAGCACGACCTCGGGCTCCGGGTTGTTCCAGGTCGAATCGGAACGGACGCCGACCTCGGCGCCCCAGCCGACGGTGGAAAGCACCGGCGCCTTGGTGAAGATCTCGGCATCCGGGCCGATCGCGACCTCCAGATACTGGGACCAGAGGCCGTCGGCGATCAGCGCATCCTTCAGCGCCGCAGCCTCGGCAGAACCCGGCACTACCGAGCGGATGCTGCCGCCCAGCGCACTTTCCAGGCGCGTGCGAACTTCGGCGGCGCGCTCATGATCGCCCCGCGCCCCTTCTTCGATCACCCGCTCCAGCGCGGAAACCGCAAAGGTCACGCCGGCGGCCTTGACGCACTGCAGGTCGAT
Source organism: Sphingomonas sp. MJ1 (PH-R8) (assembly GCF_048058635.1). Classification (NCBI taxonomy): domain Bacteria; kingdom Pseudomonadati; phylum Pseudomonadota; class Alphaproteobacteria; order Sphingomonadales; family Sphingomonadaceae; genus Sphingomonas; species Sphingomonas sp. MJ1 (PH-R8). The sequence goes on along the minus strand of NZ_JBBEFX010000019.1, from coordinate 15,043 downwards.
GGGGCTCAGCAGCCGCACCGCCGCGTCGGCATCGGGTGAGAGGCCCAGCGTCTCCAGGTCGCCGATCGCTTCGCCGCCGGTCGCATCCGTCACACCCTGTGCGACCAGTGCGGAGACGGTCGGAGCCACGCGCGCCATGTCGTGGACGATGCCGTCCTTGATCAGCACGGGGGAGGGGCCGGCGCCGCGATCGATGCGGCCGAGCAAGGTGGCGCTGCGCCAGTCAGCCGGCAGCGCGCCGAGAATCGAGTGCTGAGTTTCTGTCATGTCCTCTCCGTCCCTGTTAGCGGTATCGTTCACGCCGAAGCGGTCCGTCAAGTGAGCGATGGCGCCGATGCGTCATCCTCCGGCCCGGGCGCTATGCCACATCCGCAGTTCGCCCCCTTGCGGGGCTTTCTTCGATGGCCCAGGTTTGCGCGATGAGATGGAAGCGTCTGCTGCCGTTGCTTCAGGGCGAGTTGGTCTATCCCGGGCGGGTGTCGCACCTCGTCCAGGCGCCCGATGCGAGGCGGGAAACCGTTCGGATCGCGTCCGGTCTCCTGTCGGGCGTCGCGGCGGGGCACGGCCGGGCGTTCCTCGGCATTCCCTATGCGGCGCCGCCGGTGGGCGCGCTTCGCTGGCGAGCACCGCGGCCCGTCGAGCCGTGGCAGGGTGAGCGGGATGCGACCCATACCGGCTCACCCGCGGTGCAGAGCGTCGGCCAGGGTCGGTTCGCGCCCGTCGCAGGGAGCGAGGACTGCCTGTATCTGAACGTCTATACACCGCCGGGAACAGCCCCGATCAGGGGCTGGCCGGTGATGGTCTTCCTCCACGGGGGCGCCTTCTCGCTGGGCGCCGCAGACAATTACGACCCGAGCCTGCTGGCGACCGAGCAGCAGGTGGTGGTGGTCGCGCCCAACTACCGGATGGGCGCCTTCGGCTTTCTCGCGCATCCCGCACTTGCTGCCGAAGAGCCGGACGGCGGGTCGGGCAACTTCGGACTGCTCGATCAGCAGGCGGCCCTTCGCTGGGTTCGCGACAACGTCGCCGCCTTCGGGGGAAACCCGGGGGAGGTGACGCTGTTCGGCGAGTCCGCCGGGGCCTGGAGCACCTCCTACCAGATGCTCTCCCCGGGAGCAGCGGGGCTGTTCCACCGCGCCATCCTGCAAAGCGGCGTGGCGGTGGACCCACTCTCCATCGTGGCGGCAGCGGAGGCCCTGGCCGACGGCCAGGTTTTCGCGGAGCGGCTCGACGCCCACGAACCCTACGCACTCGATCGCCTGCGCGCGCTTCCCGCGGTGGAGATCGCCCGCACGGCCCCGGTGCGGCGCGGTATCCTGGGTCCGGAAAGCTGGGGGCCCGTCTGGGGCGACGCGGTGATCCCGCAGGAGCCCGCGCGCGCCTTTGCCGACGGACACTACCAGCAGATCCCAGTGATCGTGGGCACCAATAGCGAGGAGGGGCGGATGTTCGGCCTCGCCATCCGCAACCGCGCCGACTTTGCGGCACGCGTGCGCGCAGACTGGGGCAGTGATGCCGATGCGGTGCTTGCCCGCTACCGGGCGGAAACGCGGGTTGAGGCGCAGCTTGCTTTCGCCGCGGTCATTACCGACGCACGTTTTGCCCATCCGGCCGATCGCATGCGGCGCCTGCTTGCCGGCCAGTCGCCGGTTTACGGCTATCGCTTCGATGACGCCGACGCGCCATTCACCATCCCGCACCCTTGGGCGCCGATGCCGATGCGCGCCTATCATGCGGGGGAACTCGCCTATGTGTTCGGCACCCGCTGGGTGCTCGCCAATCCGGCGCGCTTCACCCCTGCGCAGGCGGTGCTTGCACGCCGGATGCGCGATGTCTGGGGCGCCTTTGCCCGTGGCGAGGCGGTGGCGGACTGGCCGCAGTTCACCCGCGCGGAGCCTGTCGTGCGCGTGTTTTCACCCGAAGGCGACCGCAGGGAGACCGACTTCGCCGAACGCTACCGCTGCGACTTCTGGGAAGCCCGCCTAGGCTGACGCGGGCGCCATCACCCGGATCACGCCTGCGGCGATGCGGGCGGTCACCGGCGTCTTCGCCAGCACCTCGCCGTCGATCGAGATCGGCAAGGGCGGATGGGTCGCGATCCGCAGTTCGCGGGCGTGGAAGGTGACGGTGTCGTCGCGGCGGGAGTCGAGCCCCAGCACGGTCGCGCCCCAGTTGCGTAGCAGCCCGCGGCGACCATTTCGGGCCACAGCCTGAACGATGATCTCGCCGCTATCCAGCCGCGCTTCTTCGATCAGTTCGACGCCGCCGTGGAACCGGCCGTTGGAGATGCGGACCTCCGTCGCCGACAGCCGCTTGGCATCCGCACCTTCGCCGATCACCAGTTCGAACGGGCGGAAACGGACGAATTGCAGCGTCGCCCAGGCGAGATAGCCGGCACGACCGAACCAGCGCTTGAGCTTGTGCGGGATGGTGCTGGCAATCTGGGGTGAAATGCCGATCGCCGCGCAATTGGCGAAATAGTCGCCGTCGATCATCCCTAGGTCGATCTGCCGCGGCGTGCCGTTTCGCAGCACCTCCACCGCGCCTTCGATCTCCAGCGGAATGCCCAGGGTGCGCGCGAAGCTGTTGGCGGTGCCGAGCGGCAGCACCCCCAGGATCGTGTCCGTGCCGACCAGATGGTCCACCAGGCTGCTGATCGTGCCGTCGCCGCCGCCCAGGATCAGCAGGTCCGGCTTGCGGGCCATCGCCTGCTCCACCGTCTCGTGCAGCCGCTTGGGATCCTCCACCGGATACGGCGCCACCTCGAAGGGGAGGCCGGACAGGGCGGCACATGCCTGCTCGAATTGATCCTGCCCGGTGCGGGACTGCGTATTGACGACCAGCGCGGCCGAGCGGATCTTGTCCATGCACCCTCAACGCGCAAAGGGGCCGCCGGATGCACGCGGGGTTGCGTGGCCTGCGCTTGCGCACCGCCGGAGCTTGGCCCACACAGCGGGGCATGTCTATCGCCGCGTATCCCGCCCTTCGCCTTCGTCGTACCCGTGCCGCCGACTGGAGCCGCCGGCTGCATGCCGAAACGGTGCTGACCCCTGCAGACCTGATCTGGCCGCTGTTCATCATGGAAGGGGAAGGCGAGGAGCCGGTTGCCGCATTGCCCGGCGTGTCGCGCTGGTCGATGGCCGGGCTGGTCGAGCGGGCTCGCGAGGCGCGCGACCTCGGCATCCCGTGCCTGGCGCTGTTCCCGAACACGCCCTCCCACCTGCGCACCGATCTGGGCGAGGAATCGTACAACGCGAACAACCTGATGTGCCGCGCGATCGCGACCATCAAGGATGCGGTGCCCGAAGTCGGGCTGCTGACCGACGTCGCGCTCGACCCCTATACGACCCATGGCCATGACGGCCTGGTGGACGATCGCGGCTATGTGATGAACGATGCGACCGCCGAACAGCTGGTCCGCCAGGCACTGGCACAGGCACGCGCCGGGGCCGACATCATCGCGCCCTCCGACATGATGGACGGCCGGATCGGCCTGATCCGCGACGCGCTGGAGGGCGACGGCCACCACAACGTCCAGATCATGGCCTATGCCGCCAAATACGCCAGCGGCTTCTACGGGCCGTTTCGCGATGCGGTCGGCTCGCGCGGGCTGCTGAAGGGCGACAAGAAGACCTATCAGATGGACCCCGCCAACGCCGAAGAGGCGCTGCGGGAGGTTTCGCTGGATCTTTCCGAAGGCGCCGACAGCGTCATGGTGAAGCCGGGGCTGCCGTATCTCGACATCATCGTCCGGGTGAAGAGCAGCTTCGAAGTGCCTGTTTTCGCGTATCAAGTCTCGGGAGAATACGCGATGATCGAGGCGGCTGCCGCGGTTGGCGCGGCGGACCGCGACGCCCTGGTGCTGGAAACGCTGATGGCGTTCAAGCGCGCGGGCTGCACCGGCGTCCTGACCTATCATGCGGCGCACGCCGCCCGCCTGCTCGGCGCGTGATCTGAACCGCGTGCGTCTGCGTACCCGACGAGCCGACTGGGTCACCGGTATGGACCTGTTGCCCAGATGATGGAGGGGACTGAGCCGGCGTTTCCGCGCCCCGGGCCTGCGCGCGCGCTCTTCGCTCTGACGATCCTGACCGGATCGTTCCTGCTGTTCCTGGTCCAGCCGATGGTCGCGCGCATGGCGTTGCCGCGGCTGGGCGGCGCCCCCGCCGTCTGGAACTCGGCGATGCTGGTCTACCAGGCGCTGCTGCTCGGCGGTTACGCCTACGCGCATTGGCTCGCGCATCGCCGGCCCCGTACGCAGGCGCTGACCCACCTCTCGGTTCTGGCCCTCGCTGCCTTGTGGCTTCCGATCGGCCTGTCGGCAATGCGCCTGCCGGCCGGCGCGGAGCCGGGGCTTTGGGTGCCGTGGCTGCTCGGCGCCTCGATCGGCCCGCTGTTCTTCGCCGTTTCGGCCCAGGCTCCGCTGATGCAGCGCTGGTTCTCGACGGCAACCGGCGGGCGGGACCCCTATGCGCTCTACGCCGCCTCCAACGTGGGCAGCTTCGCCGGGTTGCTCGCCTATCCGCTGCTGGTCGAGCCCAAGCTCGCGCTGGCGGGGCAGAGCTGGCTCTGGACCGCCGGCTATCTCTTCCTCGTCCTGCTGGTGTTTGCCTGCGCGCTGCTGCTGCCGCGCAGCGGTCCGGCCGCCCACCGTGCGCCGCTGACCAGCCCGGCGCCCACACGCGCCCGCTTGTGGTGGTGGATCGCGCTCGCGTTCGTGCCCTCGGGGCTGATGATCGAGACGTCGAGCTATCTCACCACCGACATCGTCGCGGTGCCGCTGCTCTGGGTGCTGCCGCTCGGCCTCTATCTCCTGAGCTTCACCGTCGCCTTTGCCGCGCGGCGTGGCCTCGCCAATTTCCTCACGCGCTACGCACCCGTGGCGGTGCTGGTGTTCGGCACCATGGTCATCGCCGGCCACCACGGAAACGCCGCGGCCAATGCCGCCGTGGCGCTGCTGCTGCTGTTCGTGGTGTCGGTCGCCCTTCACAGCTGCATGTACGAGAACCGGCCTGCGCCAGAACGGCTCACCGGCTTCTATCTCGCCATGTCCGTGGGCGGGGCGCTCGGCGGCGTGTTCGCCGGGCTGATCGCACCCGTGCTGTTCGACTGGACCTATGAGTTCCCGCTGCTGATCCTGGCAGCGGGTGTGCTGGTGCCCCAGCACTTCCTGTTGCCGATCACCGCGCAGCTTTGGGGGAAAGGGCGTGCCCGGCGGCGGATCATCGCTGCCGCAATGCTGGCTGTGACCGCGTTCGCCGTCTGGCTCGGCCTCGACCATCAAGCCGGCTTGTCGGGCGGAGCTCGCCAGGGGGTCGTGTTCGTGGCGCTCGCCCTGCTCGGGCTGTTCGCGATCGGGGTGCGACCGGTATTCGCTGGCGTGCTGGCCGGCGCGCTGTTCCTGTTCGGCGTCTATGACGCGCTGCGGCTCTCGGCGGTTCCGGGCGCTCGCACGCGGAGCTACTTCGGCGTCTACACCATCACCGAACGTCCCGAGGCGCGCGATCTCGCGCACGGCACGACCCTCCACGGCGTGCAGTTGCTCGGCAGCGAGGCGCGGCTGCGCCAGCCGACCACCTATTACGTTCCCGGCTCAGGCGTGGGGCAAGCGATGCGTGCGCTCCCGACGCTGTTCGGAAGCCATGCCCGCGTGGGCGTCGTCGGTCTCGGCACCGGCACGCTCGCCTGCTACGCGCGTCCCGGCCAGCGCTGGCGCTTCTATGAGATCGACCCGGCGGTGGTGCGTATCGCGAGTGATCCGCGCCGCTTCAGCTTCCTCGACCGCTGCCTGCCCGGCGCCGACATCAAGCTCGGCGACGCGCGGCTCTCGCTCGCGGACGAGCGGAGCAGCGATCTCGACCTGCTGGTGCTCGATGCCTTCACCTCCGACGCGGTGCCGCTGCACCTCATGACGCGCGAAGCGTTCGAAACCTATGCCCGCGTGCTCGCGCCCGACGGGCTGCTGCTGCTGCACACCTCCAACCGCTATCTCGCAATGGAACAGGTGGTTGCCGCGACCGTCGCTGGCACCGGCTGGAAGGCGGCTGCCTTCGACTATTTTCCGACGGACGACGAGGCAGGGCAGGAGGCGACCGCGTCGGAGTGGATCGTACTCGGCCGCGGCGACAGCTTCGGCCGCCTCGTGCGCTCAGATGCCGGGTGGCGTGCCCTCCGCCGCGAGCCAGGCCTCGCGCCCTGGACCGACGACTATGCCTCGATCGTGCCGGTGCTGCGCGGCGTCACGATCAACGCCGACTAGCGTGGATCAGGCGAGCAGCGCTTCGATCGTGCGGACCCGCTGCACCTGCGCATCGGCGCGCTCGCGGCTGCTCTTCAACGCCGCGTCGAGGGCAGGGTAGGCGGGCTCGCCCGCGGCGGCGCGATCGATCGCCAGCCGCTCCAACTCCGCGATCGGCTGCTGGATCTCACTGCGGGCGACGTCCACTTCCGCCAGCGCCGTCTGTGCGTCGAGCCAGCGCTCGCTGCCCTGTGCGGAGCCCCTTGCGGCACGCGCCAACTGTTCGGCACGATCGGCTGCCTTGCGGAAGGCGGTGTCTGCCGCATCGACCGCGGAAGTCAGCTTGGCGATCTGTGCGTCCAGCGCGGGATCGGCGGTCGCGACCGGCACCGGACGCTCCGGCTCGGCATCGCTGCGCTGCTCGATCGCGCGCGGCAGCAGCGAAGGGAAGTCGCCACGTTCCTTGACGCAACCGGAGGCGAGGAGAAGGACGACGAGCGGAAGGACGGGGCTGCGCATGACGCGGGTCTAGGTCGTGCAGAAAAACTGCGCAACGGGCTTGCGTCCCCCGGAAGCCGAGCCTATTAGGCCACCTCCACCGGGCGCCCGTAGCTCAGCTGGATAGAGCATCAGACTACGAATCTGAGGGTCGGACGTTCGAATCGTTCCGGGCGCGCCATCGAAAGCCCTGCCAGGCATCAGCCCGGCAGGGCTTTTGTGTATCTGGCCGAAAGCGTCAGCCCTGTGCCAGCGCCTTGAGCGGCGTGCCCGTGTCGGCGAGGCCCGCGGGGTCCGCGATCGTTCCGGCCATCACCAGCGCACGGCCCTGCACATAGTCCCGCGTCGCGTTCACGCAGTCCAGCGCCACCACCCGGCCTTCGCGCAAATAGACCAGCGAGAAGCTGCGCGACGCCGGTTCCCCGCGCACGACCAGCGCGTCATGACCGGCCAACAGACCGACCGTCTGCAGCTTCAGGTCATACTGGTTCGACCAGAACCACGGAACGGCATGATAGGGCGCGGGGTCGTCGAGGATCGCGCGCGCCGCGGTGGTCGCCATGTCGTTCGCGTTCTGCACGGACTCAAGCCGGATGGGCAGCCCGTCGGCAAAGGCGTTGGCGTGAAGCGCGCAGTCCCCGATCGCATGGACATGGGGCAGCGAGGTGCGGCAGTGCGCGTCGACGGCCACGCCATTGCCCCCCTCCGCGCCGGCCGTCAGCAGCGGCTCCACCGCGGGAACGATGCCGATGCCGACGATGATCATCTCCGCCGGCAGCACCTCTCCGTCCGCCAGCTGCACGCCGGTCGCTCGGCCGTCCCGTTCCTCGATGCAGGCGACACGCACGCCCAGCCGGACGTCCACGCCATGGGCACGATGTTCCGCCTCGTAGAAGCGCGACAGCGGTTTACCCGCGACGCGCGTGAGAACCCGGTCCTCCGCCTCCAGCACCGTCACCTGCTTGCCGAGCTTCGTCAGCACCGCCGCCGCTTCCAACCCGATATAGCCGCCGCCGATCACCACCACCTTCGCGGTCGTCGGCAGTTCGTGGACCAGCCGGTCCACATCCGCACGGCTGCGCACCGAGTGCACGCCGGCCAGATCATGGCCGGTGCAGCTCAGCGAGCGGGCATGGCCGCCCGCCGCCCAGATGAGCGTGCCGTAGTGGATCGTCGTGCCATCGTCGCACGCGACGCTGCGCGCAGCCGGATCGACCGCCGTCACCCGCCGCCCGGTCCGCATCGTTACTGCGCGCTCTTCCCAGAAGGCGGGCGGGCGGATCAGCAGCCGCTCGAACGGCTTCTCGCCGGCGAGATACTCCTTCGACAGCGGCGGCCGCTCATAGGGCAGTTCCGGCTCCTCGCCGACGATGGCGATGGTGCCGGCGAACTTGCGCTGGCGCAGCGCGATCGCGGCCTGTGCCCCTCCGTGTCCGGCTCCGACGATCAGGATATCGAAGCGGTCGGTCACGGCAGAATTCTCCGGCTGGGTGTGAGGGCCGCCCTATAGCCCGGCCGACGCACTTTGGGAGGGGGCGGGCGCCGCCGCGTCAGCCGGCAGTCGCCGCCACCGCGATCGCGCCCAGCGGACCCGCCAGCGCACCCAGTGCCGGTGCCACGATATACGGCCCATCGGACGGAAGCTGCATATAGCCGCCCAGGCTCTCCAGCAGCGCGGCTTCGATGCGGGCGTGGAGGTGCGGCTGTCCGGACAGGACGCCGCCGCCGATCGCGATGCGCAACGGTCCCGTCGTGCAGACGAGGTCGTGGCACATCAGCGCCAGCGCAGAGACGATCGGCTCCCACACCGGATCGTCGCTCGCGACCTCGGCCACGGGCCGGCCACCCAGCCGCGCTACCAGCGCGGTGCCGGAGGCGAGCCCCTCGATGCAGTCCGGATGATAGCGGCAGACGCTTTTCAGCGTATCGGACGGCAGCCGCGGCACGCGCAGATGGCCGATCTCGCTGTGGCTGATGCCGCGCGTGGGGCGGCCATGCACGACCAGCCCGACCCCGACCCCGGTTCCCACCGTCACATAGGCGAAGTCCTCGAGGCCCTGGGCGCACCCCCAGCGGATCTCGGCCAGCGCGGCGCCGTTGACGTCCGTGTCGAACGCCACCGGCACGCCGAAGGGGGCAGACAAGGTGCCCAGCACATCGGCGCCCGGCCAACCGGTCTTGTTCGTCGCCAGCACCTGACCATAGGTCGGGGAGAGCGGATTGATGTCAATCGGGCCGAAGGATGCGATGCCGATGGCGCGAAATCCGTGCGTCCCGTGCCACTCGACCAGGGTGGCGAGGATCGCGGGCAGCGTCTCCGTCGGAACCGTCGTCGGCACCGTACGCTGATCCAGGATCGCATCCGGCCCATGCGCGATCGTGCAGATGCACTTGGTGCCGCCAAGCTCGATCCCCACCAGCGGAAGCGCCGGGGCGGTGGGCGTGTCGGTCATCATGCGTCGGCGTTCCCTTGCTGTGTCATTCTGGGATGAGATGGTCGGCGCGCTGCCGCCATCAGGGTCAGCCGAAACATGGTTGATCTCTCCCCTTTGCTGCCGTCGTTCCCCGCGACGTGCCACGGCGCCTACGCTGTCGAGCGAATTAGTACATCAAATATCGTAACTCAATGAGTCACGCCGGCGGCGACAATGAAGCTGTCCCAAGCCTTTGTCTTCTGAAAGGTTGTATCCCGCGCCGGGTGCGGCATTAATGCCATGTTATCGATCACAGCCGGCAGACCGGCGAGCAGGAGAGGCAGATGCGTCCAGGGGCGGTTCGGTGTCGGCATTGGGTCCAAACTACCGGCCGGAAAGAGGATCCGTTCGCATGATGGAGAACTCGCCTGGTGCCCGTTTGTCCGGGACCAACCTGGAACGGGCTGCCGACCACAACCAGCGGGTGACGCTGCACGCGATCCGCGTCGGCGGGTCGCTGACGCGCGTAGACCTCGCCGGGATCACCGGGCTTACGCCGCCAGCCATCGCCAACATCACGCGTCGCCTGCTGCAGGATGGCCTGATTGAGGAAGCGGGGCAGCGGCGTGGCGGCCGCGGGCAGCCGCCGACGAAGCTCGTGGTCCGGCGGGATGCCTGTTACGCGATCGGCATCAACATCGACCGGGATCACATCACCATCGTGCTGGTCGACTTCTCGGGACGGATCCTCGCCCGGGTGTCGGAGGAAGTCGCGTTCGCGCTTCCCGATCACGTCCGCTCCCTCTACGTCCGCTCGATCGAGCGGATGCTGCAATCGGCGGACGTGCCCTCGTCGAAGCTGGTCGGCATCGGCGTCGCCGTGCCCGACGACCTGGAGTTGGTTGCGCTACCAGGGCGGCCTCCGGAATACGACGCCTGGAACGGCATCGACATGGCGTCGCTGTTTACAGAGCCGTTCGACCTCCCGGTCTTTGTCGAAAATGACGCAGCGGCTGCGGCGAGCGGAGAGATGCAGCTGGGCCTTGGCCAGAAGTACAACAGCTTCTTCTACGTGCTGCTTTCGTCGGGGCTCGGCGGGGGCTTCGTGGTGGATGGGGCCTATGTCCGCGGCGCCAACGGGCGCAGTGGCGAACTCGGCTTCATGCTGGCCCCGGACGGAAACGGCGGGCGTGAGACGGTGCAGACCCTGGTCTCCCTGTCAGGCCTGTCGCGGCATCTGGAGGCCGCCGGCTTCAGCCTGACGGACATCATGCATCGCGCCGAACTCGCGCCCGAAGCGCAGACCTGTGTCGACGCGTGGATCGAGGCGGCGGCACGGCGGCTGTGCACGCCGATGGCGGCGATCTGCTGCCTCATCAATCCGGCAACGGTGCTGGTAGGAGGGCGGCTTCCGACCGCCCTGGTGGAGCAATTGGCAAACCGGGTGAACGCCCTGATGGAGGATCAGGCCGACGTGCTTCCGGCGATCGCGCCGGTCGCGCGTGCCGCCCTTTCCGAGGACGCGCCTGCGGTCGGGGCTGCGGTGCTGCCGTTCAGCCACTTCCTGCTGCCCAAGCCCGGCGCCTTGTGGAAGACGCCGGCCCTGGTCGGGGGAGAGGCGGCGACAGGCCTTTAGTCGCCAGCCGCCGCCGAACCCGGCACGTAGATCAGCGAGGGCGCCTCGGCCACGAACCGGTCGAGCACGCCGTCGGCGACCTTGATCGCCCCCTGCGGGCGCGTGGTGCCGGGGATCGTCTGCAACTTCTCCGCTTGGGCGGCGAGCGCCCGTGCCTGGGCAAAGAAGCCGGCCGCGCGCGGGCTGCCCTGGTTCGCGGCCGAAAGCCCGCTCGCGGTCGCCTGGAGCGAGCGCCCCCACAGCTGGAGCGCATCGAGCCACGGCTGGCTCTGCGCGACGAACCCTTGGTCCGCCACTCCCGCCCGGATCGTGTCGGAGGCGGTGGCAAGTGCGTCCGCCGTCGTCTTCAACCGCTCCAGAGCCGCCTCACGTGCAGGCGCATCGCCGCTGGTGATCGCATCGGTCACTTCGTCCAGCGTCGCCTTCAGTCGGGGCGCGGAGGGCTGCCAGGGCTGGCTGCCGAAGGTGGTGGCCAGGTGCTGCGCGTCGAAGAACACCATCAGCGCCTCAGTGGTGGCGGCATCGCCCGACGCCAGCATCCGTGCCGCCGCCTTCCAGGCCCGATCCGCATCATAGCCCCGGTCGTTCCAGGCGAATGCGGCGCTGCCGAACACCGCGACGCGGCTCGGCGCCTCCTGGTTCATCGGGTTGGCCAGGATCCCGCTCAACTCGCCCGAAAGCCCCGCCTCGCGCCGCGCATAGGGCGCCATCAGCAGGCGGCCGGTCGACTCACCATAGTCGTTGACCGGGTAATTGTCCCACAGCAGCGTTTTGCGGCCGAACGCCTTGGTCGCCGCCTTGGCGTCACCGATCGAGATCGCCGGCGGCACCACGTCGGTGCCCGTCCACTGCACGAACACCGCAGGATCGACCTCCCGCAGCGCCGCCTTGTAGGGCGATTCGGTCGTGTTGAAATATTCCGTCGGCACGATCATCAGTTCGGCCTGGTCGCCGTCCTTGGTCTTCAGCCAGCGGTAGATGGTGTTCGACAGGTTCGCCTGCGCCAGGCCCGCCGCACGCTGGCCCGGCTCACCCAGCGCTGCGCGATCCTCGTCGCAGTTCCACTTGGTATATTCGATGTCGTCGAACGCGATGTAGAAGGACCGCACGCCCATGGTGCGGAACACCTCGAACTTGCGCTGGAGCGCCTGCACGTCGGACGGCCGCGAGTAGCAGATCGAGGGACCCGGGGAGATCGCATAGGTGAAGCGGACGTGGTGACGCCGCGCCTGATCGATCAGCGTCTTCAGCGCGTCGAGCGTCGCCTGCGGATAGGCATCCCGCCACTTGTCGCGCGCAAAGGGGTCGTCCTTGGGACTGTAGACGTACGTGTTCGCCTTCACGCTGCCTAGGAAGTCGAGGTGCCGGGCGCGGTCGTCCATCGACCAGGGCGCGCCATAGAAGCCCTCGATCGTGCCCCGGATCGCCATCGCGGGACGGTCGGCGATGGACACCGCCGGCATGGTCCCACGCGCGGTCAGCTGTCGCAGCGTCTGCGTCGCATAGTAGAGGCCGTCCGCGTCCTGTCCGGCGAGCACGACCAGCGCGCCGTCCCCGTGCGCACCGCTCAGCAGGGCATAGCCCTCGCGCTGATCCGGCAGCGTGCCGCCAAGGCGCGAAACGGCCGTGCGGACGGGAGCCGAACGCGTGGTGCCGATCACCACGACGGTGCCGTCCGATTTCGCCGGGAGGGCGCGGGCGAATCCGACCTTTTCCACACCGGCAGCGGCCAGTGCGCTGCGGACCAGCGCCAGCGTTTCCGCATCCGCCGCATCCGCGCCCACGATCGTGGCTTGCTTGCCAAGCTCCAGCGCCGCGCCCGTCAGGCGCATCGACACCGGCTGCGGGAAAACCGCAGGAAGCGTGCCCTGGGGCGCAGCCGATGCGGCAGCCGGAAACAGCGCGGCGGCTGCGGTGGCGAGGAAAATCGATCGGGGGAGGCGGGTCTGAGGCACTTTGGTCTCCGAATGGTCACCAAAAGGTCTCAGATCATGCCGCCCCTGTCTAGGGGCCGGGTGCCTCCAGCGCGCGCCTTTGCTCTTCCCCCTGATCCGGGCCGCCCTCGGCCCGAAGCTTTGCCGCGGCGGCGCTGCGAACCAGCACCGCCGTCGACAGGAGGATCGAGGAGACAAGGCCGCCGATCGCGAGCAACCCGGCCGGCGTCACCTCCACCGTCGCGCTTAGTCCCCGGCGCCGGCCCAGCTTCACGAACACGGCCGCGCGCTGGGGGCTGTTCGCCAGTGCCTGCGGCGCGGCGGGCGGGTTGCTCTCCACGATCATGACTCCGCGCTTTCCTGGAAGTCGAACAGCGCGCGATACTGGCGCGGCTGCGAGCGGAGATACTGGTTGGCGGCGCGAACCCGCGCCCCCAGGTGCGCGGCTGCATGCCACGGCCAGCGCGGATCGTAGAGGATGGTGCGGGCAAGGCCGACGAAGTCCGCGTCGCCGGTGCCCACGATCGCCTCGGCCTGTTCGAAGTCGGTGATCAGCCCGACCGCCACGACCTGGAGACCGGTCGCCTGCTTCACCGCCCGGGCGAGCGGCACCTGATAGTTCGGACCCACCGGGATCTGCTGGCGCGGATCGAGGCCGCCGCTCGACACATGGATCAGCCCGCAGCCGCGCGCTTCCAGCGCCTTGGCAAAGGCGATCGTCTGCTCCGCGTCCCAGCCGCCTTCGACCCAGTCGGTGCCGGATACCCGCACCGTCACCGGCTTGTTTGCCGAGAAAGCGTCGCGCACCGCGTCATAGACCTCCAGCGGGAACCGCATGCGGTTCTCCAGAGTGCCGCCGTAGTCGTCGGTGCGCTGGTTGGAGAGCGGCGACAGGAACTGGTGCAGCAGATAGCCGTGCGCCGCGTGGATCTGGATGGCGTCGATCCCCAGCCGGTCGGCGCGCCGCGCGGCATCGGCAAAGGCATCGCGCACCCGGTCCATGCCGGCGCGGTCGAGCGCGGTCGGCGCATTCTCATGCGTCTCGAACGGGAGGGCCGAGGCGGAGACGGTCTGCCAGCCATTCGCATCGCCCGGCGGCAGCTGCGCACCGCCCTTCCACGGCACCTCGGTCGATGCCTTGCGGCCGGCGTGGGCGAGCTGGATTGCGATCGGCATCGACGAGTGACGGCGGATGCTCTCCAGCGTGCGCGCCATCGCCGCCTCGGTCGCGTCGTCCCACAGGCCGACGTCGGCATAGGTGATGCGCCCTTCCGGCACGACGGCGGTCGCCTCGATCGTCAGCAACCCGGCGCCGGACAGTGCGAGCTGCCCCAGGTGGATCTGGTGCCAATCGGTCATGCAGCCATCGGCGGCGGAATATTGGCACATCGGCGCAATGACGATGCGGTTGTCCATCTTCAGCGAACCCAGGGTCGCCGGCTTGAAAAGGGCTGGGGCGGTCATGCGAACTCCGTCAGGCGTCGGGAAAGTCGGTGGCGAGGCTGATGTCGCGATAGCGTTCGATCTCGGCGAGCCGCTCCTTGAGCCGCGCGACCACCGCGTCGTGGCCGAAGCGGCCGAGCACCAGGTGGCGCGGCGGGTCGGGCTGCTCGGAAAGGGCGATCATCGCGTCGGCGGCGCGCGCCGGGTCGCCGGCCTGGGTGCCGCTCACCCCGCGGGTATCGTCCATCCGCTTGCCGGCGGTTTCCGCATAGTCGGCGATGCGGTTGGGCGTCTGGCGTAGCGAGCGGCCGGCCCAGTCGGTACGGAACGGCCCCGGCTCGATGCAGGTCACGTGGATGCCGAGCGGCGCAACTTCGGCCCGCAGCGTATCGGACCAGCCTTCGACCGCATGCTTGGACGCGGCATAATAGCCCGAGGCGGGAAAGCCGATCAGCCCCGCGACCGAGGTGATGTTGAGGATGCGGCCGCTACGCTGCGCGCGCAGGATCGGCAGCACGGCGCGGGTGAGCGCGAACAGCCCAAAGACGTTGGCGTCGAACTGGGCGCGGATCTCTGCCTCTTCGCCCTCCTCGATGCTGCTCTGATAGCCATAGCCGGCGTTGTTCACGAGCACGTCGATGCGCCCGAACTTGTCCTCGGCGGCTGCCACTGCCCTGGTGATCTGGGCCTGATCCGTCACGTCCAGCGCCAAGGCCAGTGCGCGATCCTCGCGGCCTTCGACCAGGTCGGCCACGCTGTCGCGGTTGCGCGCCGTTACCACCGCTCGCCAACCGCGCTCGAGCACGCGGGTTGCGAGTTCGCGACCGAACCCGGTGGAACAGCCGGTGATGAACCAGACGGGGGAGGATGGGGGCATGGG
>NZ_JBBEFX010000018.1:0-68865 GCF_048058635.1 Sphingomonas sp. MJ1 (PH-R8) | reverse complement strand
GGGGGCGTCCGCGTCGGGGAGGGGACCCGCTAGGTAGGCACCACCGCCCGCTCCGCAACCCACGACCCGCGTCGCGCATGCGCAAAAAAAGGGCCCGCGCTCGGGAGAGCGCGGGCCCAGGTCATGGGAACTTGGACGTCCAGATGGACGGATCAGAAGTTGATCGTGGCGCCGACCGCGATCTGACGGCCGAGGATATCGTAGCGCGAAGAGATCGTGTTGTTGCGGAACAGCCCCGTGACGTCGCGCGAGTTCGGGAACACCGGCGGCGACTTGTCGAAGATGTTGTTCGCAGCCACCCGCCACGAGAACTGCTCGTTCACGCGGAACGCGAGCGCCAGGTCGAAGTAGCTGATCGCCTTGACCTCATAGAAGGTCGTGCGGGTCGCGCCGGGCGTCCAGCCGAGGTTCGTGTCGCCGGAGTTGGACACGTTCGTCAGCGGGCCCAGGTAGCGCCAGTTGAGCGACGCGCTGAACACACCGTCGTCGGTGGTGTAGGTGCCGCGCAGGTTGTGCGTCCACTTCGGGATGAACTGGCCGCAGCCGGCGCCGCCATAATAGCCCACGCAGTTGCGCTTGTTGAGCGTCGGCGCGTCCTGTGCGCCGAGCAGCGTGGTCAGCGAGCCCGAGAAGTCGAAGTCGAGCTTGCCGGCCGAACCCATGCGCAGGGCATACTGGCCCTGGAAGTCCCAGCCGTACGACTTGCTCTTGTAGTAGTTGGTCGTGCCGCTGCGGACATAGCCGCTCTGCGCGTTGGTGGTCGTCGGGCTGTAGAGCGTGCCATCCGCGTTGCGGACGAACATCGAGCAGAAGAAGTCGTTGCCGCTCGACAGGCATCCGTCACGGAAGAAGTCGTAGTTGTTGTAGCCGATCGAGTCGTTCAGGTCGATCATGTAGCGGTCGACCGACAGGGTCAGGCCCGGCAGGAACCGCGGCTTCAGCACGATGCCGAACGTCTTGGTGTAGGCGGTTTCCGGATCGACGGTGAAGCCGCCGCTGCGCGTGGTGCAGCCAACGTCCGTCGGGCAGAGCAGGGTCTCGCTGCCGTAGAGATTGTCGGCCAGGCCGGTGGCGGCGCAGACTTCACGCGATGCCTGCGGGGCGCCGAAGACCGGACGTTGCTGACCCGAGCCATCGTTTTCGTAGCGCAGGATGGTCGGCGCGCAGAAGTCGTTGAACGACTGCGGGTCGATACGATCGTAGCTGCTGTTGCTCGCCTGGAACGCCTCGACCACGGTGGGTGCGCGCTGCGCGCGGTTCATCGACGCGCGGAAGGTGATGTCCGGGATCGGGGCCCAGATCGCTTCCGCCTTCCAGGTGGAGAAGGTCTTGGGATTGCTGCTGTACTTCGACAGGCGATAGGCGCCATTGAACTGCAGCAGGTCCGCGAACGGCTTGTTCTCGACCAGCGGCACCTGGACTTCGATGTTGCCTTCCCAGACGTGCTGCGAAAGGTGCTGGTCCGTGCCGCCGTTCTGCTCGCGCCACACTGCGTTGGCGGTGGAGTCGAGCTGGTCCTCGCGATACTCGGCGCCGATCGCAATTGCGACGCCCTGCTCGGCCCAGGGGCTGGTGATGCCGTGCTGTCCCAGGTCCCCCTGCACGGTGGCGATGGCGTTATAGAGCGTGTTGACGGTCTTCTGGGTGCCGTAGCCGCCGACCATCAGATAGTCGAACAGCGCCTGGTCGTTGACCGCAGAGTTCGGGCTGAACGGGTTGAACGGCACGCAGCCGTCGCTGGTGTCGCGGCAGATGATCGAGCCGTTGCTGCTGACCGTGTCGAGCGCGTTGTTCACGCGATCGAAATTCGGCCTGCCCCAAGTCATGTTCATCTGGTTGCGCGCGTAGACGCCGCCGACGTCATAGCTCCAGCCTTGCGCGATTTCGCCACGCACGCCGCCGGTGATGCGGAGCCCCTTGTTGATGTACGTGTCTTCGATCGGGTCCGCGCCGTTGGCGCGATACCGCAGCTCCACCGGGGCGGTGGTTGCAGTGCCCGCGGCGCCGCCGCAGATGATCTGCGCCTGGGCGGCCGACATGAACGGGTTGTTGCAGCTCACCGTATAGGGCGTCGTGCCGTCGCCGTAAGCGGTCGAGCTGAGCACGCGGGCCGGGAACGGGTTCGACGACTTGTCGCGGAACCACATCGTGCTCGCATACACTTCGGCCGCAGGCGAAATCTCGAACGATGCGAAGCCGCCGGCATTCCAGCGCTTGTTCGCGCGCTGGAAGGCGTAGCCATCGTACGGGTTGGCTGCGTACTCGGTCGAATAGGGCAGCAGCGTCCCCGAGCCGTCGGGGTTGTTCACATAGGTGTTGCCCTTGTTCGGGCCGCTACCCGGCGAGATGTAGCCGAACGGGGTGTAGGTGGACGTCGTGCACCCCAGCGCGCCATCCTTGACCGGCTGGGTCAGTTCGCAGGCGGCGATCTCGCGAGCGCTGAACGGTACCAGCTCGGCTTCGCGGTAGTTGACGTAGCCGGAGATGTGGAAGCGATCGTCGAACAGCTTCTTGCCGGCCGTGATCGAAACGTCGGTGCGGCCACCGTCAAACGCATTGCCGCGTGCCGGCTGCGCAAAGTTGTAGCCGTTGGCGACTTCGGTCGCGAGGCCCGGCTTGTTGTTGTGCGCGTAGAAGTTGTAGTTGCCGTTGATCTGCACGCCTTCGAAATCGTCGTCGAGGACGAAGTTCACGACGCCCGCGATCGCGTCCGAACCATAGACGGCCGATGCGCCGCCGGTCAGCACGTCGACGCGCTTGATGAGCGAGGTCGGGATCATGTTGGCGTCGAGGCCGTTCACCGTGCCCAGGCGCTTGCCGTCGACCAGGACGAGCGTGCGCTCAAAGCCCAGGTTGCGCAGCTTGATGCGCTGACGGCCGTCGGAGTCGGCGTAGTTCTGCTGGCTGTCGGGAGCGACCTGCGGAATGCGGTTGAGCACTTCCTCGATGTTCACCGCCGCCTGCGCACGGATGGACTCCGAGGTGACCGAGGTGATCGGCGCTGCTGCGGTGACGTTCGGGCGGCTGATGCGCGAGCCGGTGACGACGATGGCGCCGCCGCTGTCGGCAGGGGCCTCTTCATTCGCCTGGGGCGCTTCGAGTGCAGAGTCGGTCGCAACCGGGCCACCGGTGACATTGGCTTCCTGAGCCATCGCCGGCATCGCTGCAACGCCCGCGATACAGGTGGATGCCAGCAACAAACGCGTCATCGTCTTCATCAATCGTCCCTTTAGTTCTTTGCGCCCGCCGGCCCTTTGAGGCTCTGTGCGGCGTGGATGCTGGTCCTGCCTGAGGTATCGGTAACGGCGTAGGTGAAGCCCGGCAGGTGCGCGAAGGCCCCGACCTGGCCCTTGGCGTCGATCGCCAGGAACGCGACCTGCGCGTCCCGGACGGCCTCGCCGCGAAGCTTTGCAATGTGCTGCACGGCCTCGCGGCAGGCAGCCTGCGGGGTCATGCCCATCCGCATCGAGCTGGTGATCCGGGCGGTGCCGGCGATGCGGGTGACTTCCTCGCCCACGCCCGTCGCGGTCGCAGCACCAACGCCCGGCTCGACCATCAGCCCGCAGCCGGCCTGCGGGGAATCACCGACACGGCCGCGCAGCTTGAACGCCATGCCCGATGTCGTGCACGCGCCCGCCAGCCGCCCGTCGGGGCCGCAGGCGACGATGCCGATGGTGTCGTGGTCGAGTGCGGAGCCGCGCTGGTTCTCGATGTTGGCGACCGGCTGGTACTTGGCGGTCTTCAGCCAGTCGCGCCACGCCGCCTCGGCTTCCGGCGTCAGCAGCTTGGTGCGCTCGAAGCCCTCGGCAACCGCGAACTGGCGCGCGCCTTCGCCCACCAGCATCGTGTGCGGCGTCTTCTCCATCACGCGCCGCGCGACCGAGATCGGGTGAAGAATGTCCTCCAGCGCCGCAACCGCGCCGACATGCCCCCGGTCATCCATGATGATGGCGTCGAGGGTTACGTGCCCGTCGCGGTCCGGATAGCCGCCATAGCCGACCGAATGGTTGGTGGGGTCCGCCTCGGGCACCTGCGCCCCGGCCTCGACCGCGTCGATCAGCGTGCCGCCGGACTTGAAACGGGCGAAGGCGGCTGCGTTCGCCGCGGCACCGAAGTCCCAGGTGGAGACGATCAGGGCGCGGCTGGCGGGCGCTGCCCGCGCCACGGAGGCGGACGCCATGCCGACAAGACCGATAGCAAGCGTATCCCTGCGCGAAACGATCACGACATGGCCTCCCCGATGCCCCGACCGCGTTCTGATCTCGGTCGGCCCATATGAGCGCTACCATCTTTGGTACCGCTGATCTGAAACAAACCTGTCATAGGCGACAGATCAATACAATACCAAAAACGTTAAAGGTTCTAATCGCCCGGCGCTGAAGGCGGCAGGTATTGGACACAAGAGGAAGGCCGCGGACTCAGAGTCCGCGGCCTTTGCGAAGTAGGATTGTGGCAGCGCTACCGCGTTGCAGTGAATCCGCCGATCCCGGCGATCGCCAGGCGCGGCGTGGGCAGCGCCGTCTCCGCGAAGCGCAAACGCAGGTAGCGAGCATTGCGCGGCGCGTCGAAGGTGATGCGCTGGGTGGAGAGCGCATAGGCGATGTTGCTGAACTCGCCGGTGGCCGCCGGCTGCCATTGCTTGCCGTCGACGCTGGTCTCCGCGACATAGCCCCGCGGCGGCGCCGCATTGGTCATCACCTGGCGCGACGGGGTCAGGCTGAAGCCTGCGAGCAGCACCGTCTCGGGCAACGCCACGGTGACGCCGGCGGGTTTCCCCGCACCCGGTGCCGGCTGCGCCCAGATGGTGCCCGCATCATTGTCGAGCAGCTTCTCCGCTCCCGGTGCGCTCGCCTCGACGATCTTCCAGCCTGTCGTGTCGAGCACGGTCGGATCGGACGAGACGATTGCCGGCACCTCGACGGGCGCCACGGACCGGAACAGCGCGAACTCGCTGATCGCAGGAGCCACCGGCGCCTCCAGGATGCGCAGCCGCACGCGCCGGGCGGCGATCGGCTTTTCCAGCCGCACGATCCGCTGGGCGGAGATGCACGCGTGCTCGGCCAAGGTCTGCCAGCGCTCATCCACCTCCGCGTCGATCGCGAAGCGCGTCACCCGGACCCCCAGCGGCAGATATTCGCGCAGGCGGATCACGTCGAAGCTGCGGCCCGGCGGCAGGTCCAGCGTTAGGCTGGGCGTGGTGACGCCATCGGGCGCCGACCAGTAGCTCTCGCGGTCGCCGTCGAGCACCCGCGCCGGCTCGAACCCGCGGCCGCGGCTGTGGCTGGCGCTCGCCACGGCGCCCTTGGCGAGATCCTGCGCAAAGGTTGCGCGGATCGCATCGCCGAACGACTTCAGGATCTTCATGTCCTGGTCGGCGATGCGCCCACGCCGGTCGGGTGGGATGTTGAGGTTCAGATTGGTCCCGCGTCCCACGGACTCGTCGTACAGGCGCACCAGCCGCTCCGGGCTCTTCACCTTGGAGTCCTCGTCGGCGTGGTAGAACCAGCCCGGCCGGATCGACACGTCGGTCTCGGCCGGCCACCAGAGCTCTGCCCCGCGCACGCCGCTGTTGCCGTCCTTCTGGTCATACGGCTTGTTCGGCATGGTCGGCCAGCAGGGATCGCCGGCTACGCCATCCTCGTTGCCCACCCAGCGGATGTCGGCGCCCAGCGGATCGAAGGTGCAGGCATTGGGCTGCAGCTTGTGGACCAGCGCGATGATCGAAGGCCAGTTGTAGTAGCGGGGCGCGTCGATCTTCCGCGCCTCGCGCGCGCCGCCGTAATAGCCGTCGCCGCCGTTGGCGCCGTCGAACCACACCTCGAACAGCTCGCCATAACGCGTGCACAGCTCGGTCAGCTGCGCGCGATAATAGGTGATGTATTCCGGCCGGCCGTACTGCGCGTGGTTCCGGTCCCAGGGCGACAGATAGAGGCCGAAGGGCAGGTTGGCGCGACGGCAGGCATCCGCCATCTCGCGCACGATGTCGCCCTTGCCGTCCTCGTACGGGCTGTTGCGGATGCAATGCTCGGTCAGGGTCGTCGGCCACAGGCAGAAGCCGTCATGGTGCTTGGCGGTCAGGATCAGCCCGCGCAGGTCCGCCGCCTTGGCCGCGGCGACGATCTGGTCCGCGTCGAAGTCGCTGGGGTTGAACAGCTTCGGGCTCTCGTCGCCGAAGCCCCATTCCTTGTCGGTGTAGGTGTTGACCGAGAAATGGACAAAGGCATAGGCCTCCCGCCCGTGCCAGCGCCATTGGCGCGGCGACGGAACGGCGCCCCACGGCTTGGGCGCGCCCTCTCGGGTGGCTGCACGGGCGGCACCGGCGGGAAGGGCACCTGCCACCAGGCTAGTGGCGATCAGCGTACGCCGCGAAACATCGGTCATGGGTAACTCCGACAAAGGCAGGTCAGGCAAGCGTGCTGCCGTAGGATGGCGGACGGTCGGCCGGTGCCCGGCCGAAGTCGCGGTTGGGCGTTCCGCTCATGGTGAAGCGCAGGGTGCCGCCCTTTGCGAGTTCGCGGTGCGCGATCCAGCTGCGCGTCCAGGGGCGGCCGTTCCAGGTCACTGCCGCCACATAGGGCGTGTCCGGTCGGTTGCCCGGTGCCTCGACCACCAGTTTGCGGTTGCCGCCGAGCTTCACCTCGGCCCGCTCGAACAGCGGCGATCCGAACACATAGGCAGCCTCGACCGGATCGACCGGATAAAAGCCGAGCGCGCTCATCACGAACCAGGCGCTCATCTGCCCGCAATCGTCGTTGCCGATGACGCCGTCCGGATCCGCCTTGTACATCTCGGTGAGCAGCCGGCGCACCATCGCCTGCGTCTTCCACGGCGCACCCGTATAGGCATAGAGATAGGCGACGTGGTGGCTCGGCTCGTTGCCGTGCGCATATTGCCCGACCAGACCCGAAATGTCGGGCGGCGCATTGTCCGGCAACGTCGAGGGGGCCGAGAACAGCGCGTCGAGCTTTGCCTCGAACGCCGCCTCGCCGCCGAAGTGCGCGATCTGGCCATAGATGTCGTGCTGGTTCAGGAAGGTCGCCTGCCAGCCGTTCGCCTCGGTATAGTCGCGATACTCCGCGACCTTGTGGCCGATCTGGATCGGGTCGTAGGGCGTGATCCAGCTGCCGTTCGCCAGCCGTGCCCGCGCGAAGCGGATCTTGGGGTCGAGCACGTTGCGGTAGTTCAGGCTGCGCTTGCGCAGGGCCGCCGCGTCCTCATGCGCGCCGGCTGCCGCGGCCAGGTGCGCCATCGCCCAGTCGTCATAGGCATATTCCTGGGTGCGGCTGACGGACTCGTCCACGCGGTCGGCCGGCAGATAGCCGAGCGTCGCATAATCGCCGCGCGCGCGGGTGCTGGCCACGTCGGGCGTCGTCGGGTCGAACGCACGCCTGCGGATCGCCGGCCATGCGGCGGCATAGTCGGCCGGGATGCCCTTGGCATGCGCCTCCGCCAGCACCGCGACCGCGTGCCAACCGATCATGGTGCCGGTCTCGACGCCCTGGAGCGGCCACACTGGCGGTCCGAAGGGGCTCTCGACGCTCTGGCGCAGCAGGTCGTGGGTGAACTCGGTCGCACGATCGGGCGCGATCAGGGTCAGTAGCGGGTGCAGCGTGCGGTACGTGTCCCATAGCGAATAGGTGCTGTAGGCGCGCTCCTTGGCTGGAAGCTGATGCACCTTCTGGTCCAGCCCCATGTAGCGCCCGTCGACGTCCGAGAAGAGCGTCGGCGCCAGCTGCGCATGATAGTTGGCGCTCGCCAGGATCGTTCGCTGCTCCGGGGTGCCGCCGGACACGCGCACCGTGCCGAGCGCCTTGTCCCATGCCTTGGTGGCCGCGCGGCGATGCGCGTCGAAATTCCAGCCGCGGCCTTCAGCCTCCAGGTTCGCACGCGCGCCCGCCACGTCGACGCCGGACAGGCCACACTTGGTCAGGATCGGTGCCGAGCCGGCGTCGTCATAGTGCAGCACCAGCTTGAGCTTGTCGCCCGACACGCTGCGGGTGCCGTCCGGTTGCGGCTTGTCATCGACATAGAAGGTCACGCGGTCGGGCGTCCGCGACAGCTTCAGCGCGAAGTGGATCTTGCGCCCCTTGGCCCAGCGGTAGACCGAGCGGCTGCCGGTGATGGTGCCGTCGTCTGCGATCGAGAGCGTCGCGTCGCGCACCAGCCGGTAGGTCGGCGGCTGCACCGGCGGCATGTGCCAGAAGTCGAGCAGCACATGGCCCGGCCCCTGCGGGAAGCGGTGGCGCTGCCAGCCGGTCCGCTCGGTGGCGGTCAGTTCCGAAAGGACGCCGCTTTCGAGCCGCACGCGATAGTAGCCGGGTTCCGCATGCTCGTCGGAGAAGCGCTGGCGATAGCCCTTGTCCGGGTTCTCGCGCGGTCCGGGGACGAGCTCGACGGGGCCACGGGTCGGCACCACCAGCACGTCCATCAGGTCACCGATGCCGGTGCCGGAGAGATGGGTGTGCGAAAAGCCCATGATCGAGGTGTCGGTGCGGTGGTAGCCCGAGCATCCCTCCCATCGCGTGTTGTCCGTATCGGGGCCGACCTGGACCATGCCGAACGGCATCGTCGGCCCCGGATAAGTGTGGCCGTCGCCACCGGTGCCGACGAACAGGTCGGGCGGCGTCTTCTCGACCCCGCGTGCCAAGGCGGAGCCGGGCAGGCCGGCAGCGGCTGCGGCGATTCCGGAGGTGGCGAGCAGGGTGCGGCGGGTGATCGCGGTCATGTCAGAATGTCTCGGCAAGCAGCTTCGGGCGACGGTCGGCCAGGGTGACCAGCAGTTCGCCGAACAGCCCGTTCGCCCAGGCGAACCAGTCGCGGGTGAACTTCGTGGGATCGTCCTGGTCAAAGGCCTCGTGGATGAAGCCGGTGCCGCCGTCGGTATCGCGCAGCATCTTCAGGCAGCTGCGGATCGTCGCGTCATCCTGAGCGACGAACGCGCGCTGGATCAGCGACATCGGCCAGATCTGGCCCAGGCCGACGTGCGGTCCGCCGATCCCCTCGGCCGCGCGCCCACGCGACCAATAAGGGTTCGCGTCGCTCCACGCGGCGTCGGCGGTACGGCGGAACAGCGGATCGCTCGCCGGCATGCAGCCGAGATAGGCGAGGCTGGAGAGCGAGGGCACGTTGGCGTCGTCCATGAAAATGGCGTTGCCATAGCCGTCCACCTCGAACGCCCAGACCTCCCGCCCGTCGCGCAGGCGCATCTTGCCATATTCGTGAAGCGCCGCCTCGACCTCTGCTGCCAGGGCGACGGCATCCTGCGCCAGCGCGGTATCGCGCCGCGCCTCGTTGGCGACCACCGCCAGTTCGCGCAGCGCGGTCACCGCAAACCAGTTGGCTGGGATCAGGAAGGGATAGACGCAGGCGTCGTCCGACGGACGAAATCCGCAGTGGATCAGGCCGACGGACTTGGAGGGCGGCCCCCAGCCGTCGAGCATCATCGTCTCGGTCGTACGGTTGCTCACCCGCTGAAAGCGATAGGGGCCGCGATCGGTCTTGCGCTGCTGCTCGCGGAAGGTGCGGACGCTCGCACGCGCCGCTTCCGCCCATTGCGCGTCGAACGGCGTCGGGTCGCGGGTCGCCTGCCAATAACCGTGCGCCAGCCGCATCGCGTAGCACAGGGAGTCGATCTCCCACTTTCGCTCGGCGACGCCCGGCTTCATCTCGGTCTGGTCGGTCAGCGCCCAGCTGAGCTCGGTCTTGCCGTTCGGATCCTCCAGGAACGCGTTGGCGTAAGGGTCGATCAGGATGCAGCGCGCCTGGCGGTGGATCAGCCCCTGGAACAGCGTGCGCAGCTTGGGGTCCTGCTTCACCAGGTGCAGGTACGGCTTCACCTGCGCGGCGGAGTCCCGCAGCCAAAGCGCGTCGATGTCGCCGGTGATGACGAAGCTGTCGGGCTTGCCGTCGACGGTGCCCATCTTCACGGTGGTGTCGAGCGTGTTGGGATAGCAGTTGGCGAACATCCAGCGCAGCTTCGGATCGGCGATCTTGGCCGAAACCCGCGCGATCTCGCGCTCCACCGCCTTGCTGGTGAAGCGGCGCTCGGCAAGCGCCGGCCGCTTGCTGGCGAGCGTCGGTGCGGCGCGCGCGAAGGCGGGCGTGGCGGCGAGCGCGACGCCTGCGCCCAGGACGGTACGACGATCGATCACTTGGCAAGCTCCCGGGCGTCGCCCGTCAGGGTGAAGTCGGTCCAGGCGCCGACCCCGTCGCCCGGCTGCCCGCCGCCGACGTAGAGGCGATAGGCGCCCGGCTGGACGGTACGCGTGCCGTCGCGCGCGACCGTGCTGAGGCTGCGCGGATCCAGCTCGAAGCGCACCGTCTCGGTCTTGCCCGGCTTCAGCGACACGCGCCGGAATGCCACCAGCTGGCGCTGGAGGACCGGCGTGGTGAGCCCGCTTCCCTTGCCCGCGGCCGGCGGCACCAGATAGGCCTGCACCACCTCGTCGCCGGCACGCTTGCCGTCGTTGCGCACGGCCACGCTGACGGACACGTTGGCCGTCGTATCACCCGCCTTCGCCACCGGCGCGCCGTAGCCGAAGCGGGTGTAGCTCAGGCCATGGCCGAAGCCCCACAGCGGCTTGCCCGTGAAGAAGCGATAGGTGCGCTCCTTCATGCCATAGTCGGTGAACGCCGGCAGGTCGCTGACCTGGCGGTAGAAGGTGACGGGCAGGCGCCCGGACGGATTGTTGAGCCCGGCGAGAGTCTCGGCGATCGCGGTGCCGCCCGACTGGCCGGGGTACCAGGCTGCCAGGATCGCATCGGCCATGTCCGGATCGACGGAGACGGCGCTGCCGCTGGTCAGCACCACCACGACCGGCTTGCCGGTCTCCCGCAGCGCCGCGAGCAGCTTCTGCTGCGCGAAGGGCAGGGCGATGTCGGTGCGGTCACCGCCGACGAAGCCGGGCACGCTTACTTGGAGCGCCTCGCCTTCCAGGTCCGGCGACAGACCGAGCACGGCGACCACGACGTCGGCATCCCTTGCCGTGGCGACTGCCTCGGCGAGCAGCGGCTCGGCGGGTGGCAGCCACATCAGGCGAACGCCCTCATCCTCGCTTTGATGGTCGAGCTCCAGGCGGATGTCGACGGCGCGACCGTCGCTGGTGAACGGCACCTCGACGCGGCCCTTGGCGATCTCGCCTGCGGTCAGCTGCTTGCCATCGACCCACAGCCGCACGGCATCGTGCGACTTACAGTATTTCCAGCAAGCCGGCGCGTCGATCGCGAGCCGGTACTTGCCGGGACCCGGCGGCACCAGCTGTCCGGTCCAGCGCACCGCAAACCCCTCCGGCGAAAGCTGGGGCAGGGGCGCCGCACGGTTGTAGTCGAGGTCGATGCGGCGATCCTGCCGTACCGCCACCGGCGTCCCGGTCACCGTGCGGCTCGCAAAGTACTCGCCGCGGAGGCCCGGCTTGCCGTCGGCACGCAGCGCCGTCTCCGGCACCACCACGGGCGCACCATCGGCCAGCACCGAGCCCTGCGCATAGCGGACATTGCCCGCCCCGAACTGCTCGCGGATGCCATCGAGCGGGGTGACGGGCTGACCTGCCGTGCCATGATAATTCCCCTGCAGCACGCCGAGGTCGTCGGCATTGGTGCCCACCACCGCAATGCGGCTGCCCGGCTTCAACGGCAGGCGATCGGCATCGTTCTTCAGCAGCACGATTGCCTTGCGCGCCGCTTCCAGCGCCAGCTTGCCATGCGCCAGCGCGCCCAGCGCGGACGGCTTGATCTTCGACCAGGGACTTCCGGCGCCGAACGCGATGCCGAGTGCGCGCCGAGCTTCCAGGGAGCGGATCAACGCGGTGTCGACTTCCGCCTGGGTCACCAGGCCCTTGGCAACCGCCTCCGGCAGTGCGGAGAAGGTCGTGCCGCAGTTCAGGTCGGTACCGCCCTTGATCGCCGCTGCCGAGGCCGATGCCGCGTCCAGGCGATAGTGGTGGAAGAGGTGGATATTCGCCGCCGCGTCGCAATCGGTGACGGTGAAGCCGCGGAAGCCCCAGTCGTTGCGCAGCCGCTCGTTCATCAGCGACGGGAGCGCACAGGCCGGCGTCCCCGAAATCGAGTTATAGGCGCACATCAGCGACTGCGCCTTGCCCTCGGTGATCGCCATGCGGAATGCCGGCAGATAGGTGGACTCCAGGTCCTGCGGGCTCACGTCCACGTCGAAGCTGTCGCGCCCGGCCTCCGGCCCGCTGTGCACCGCGAAGTGCTTCGGCGTGCCGATCACCTTGGGGTGCGCGGCGTCCGGACCCTGCAATCCCTGGATGAAGGCGACGCCGAGCTTGCCCGTCAGGTGCGGGTCCTCGCCGTAAGTCTCCTGGCCACGGCCCCAGCGGGGATCGCGGAAGATGTTGATGTTGGGAGACCAGATCGTCAGCCCTTCATAGATGCGGCGGTCGGCGTCGACGGGCTTACGGTTGAAGCTCGCCCGCGCCTCTGTCGCCACCACGTCACCGATGTCGTGCAGCAGCTTCACGTCCCAGGTTGCGGCCATGCCGATCGCCTGCGGGAACACGGTCGCGACGCCGTTGCGCGCCAGCCCATGGAGGCCTTCGTTCCACCAGTCATAGGCGGGCAGGTCCGCCTTCGGATCGGCCGGTGCGCTGCTCTGAAGCTGCGCTGCCTTTTCCTCGATCGACATCTGCGACACCGTCGCCACGACCGGATCGGCAGGCGCCTCGACGCCGGCGAGAAGCAGGGGAAGGAAGATCATGGCTGGGTGCTCAGGGTCCGGAGGGTAAGGGCGCGCGCAAGCGCGCGGGCGGCCGCGTCGGACGCGACCTCGATGGTCACGCTCTCGCCCGGCAGGAGGTCGAAGCCGTCGTCGCTCGGCTGCGCGGCCACCGCGCCGAAATCGAGCATCACCGCGCGGGCAAGGTTCTTGGCGGTGATCGTCACGCGCTTGCCTTCCCAGCGGGCGGAGAGGCCCGGCGCCGGATAGATCATGTCCTTGGGCAGCATTCGCTCGAAGACTCGGCGTGACGCGGTCTTGCCGTCGACCACCAGTTCGGCGACCGCATAGCTGGCGTTGGGCGCGGCGCTGCCGAACAGCTCGGCGTCGGCCAGGCTCGCGATGTCCGTCGCCGACAGCGGGGCGAGGGTGGTCGTGCCGCCCTTGTCGCCCAGCGGCCGGCCGGCCATGTCGAAGCTGCGCACCCGCCATTCGGCCGCGATCGGCTGCACTGCGTCGGACACCAGCGCGATCCGCGTCTTGCCGCCGCGGTTCTCCGCCACGATCGCCTGCGGGGCAAAGAAGCGACGCGCGGCATAGTTCAGCAGCTTCCACCGGCCATGATAATCGATGCTGGCCCAGGAGATCGAAGGCCAGGTGTCGTTCATCTGCCAGTAGAGCGAACCCATGTTGGTCGGGCGGCAGGCGCGGTGGTGGCGCGCGGCCATGTCGATCGCCTGCGCCTGGTTGACCTGGGTCAGGTACACCGTGTCGGCGAAGTCCTTGGCCGGGCGCAACCGCTGGTCGAGGTACATCTTCAGCCGCTCATTGCCTTCGCCGGCCAGGAACTTCTGGTGGCCCTTCAGCACCGGGCTGTCGAGCGCGAGCGGGCCGTTGCCGGCGAACTCGCGGATCGTCGCCATGTCCGGCATCGCCTGGAAGCCGTATTCGGACATGAAGCGCGTGCAGCTGTCGAGATAGTTCTCGACCGGCTTGGAGCCCGACCACACGTCCCAGAAGTGGCGGTCGCCCGCCGCATCGGTATCAACCGGACCTTCATAGTTGGTCGAGGGCGATCCCGGCCAATAGGGCGTGCCCGGCGAGCGGGTAAGTACCGCATCGCGCAGCACCTGGTTGAACAGCACGGCCATGCCCGCGCCGATCCGCTCCTGCTCGTCGGCACCGATGCGCTTCTTGAACGCCTTGCGGTCGGACCAGTTCTCCCAACCCGACAGCACCTCGTTGCCGCCCGACCAAGCGACGACGGAGGGGTGCGCCTGGAGCCGCGCGACCTGCTGCTCGGCCTCCACCCGCACGTTCTCGCGGAACTCCGCATCCGGCGGCGTCACGGCACCGCCGAACATGAAGTCCTGCCAGATCATGATGCCCATCTCGTCCGCCATCGCGTAGAAGGCGTCGTCGAGGTAATAGCCGCCGCCCCAGATGCGGAGCATGTTCATGTTGGCGTCGACTGCGCCCTGCAGGATGTGCCGCATCTGTGCGGCCGGCACCCGGCTCGGGAAGTTGTCGAACGGGATCACGTTCGCGCCTTTGGCAAAGATCGGGATGCCATTGACCTGGAAGCCGAAGCCGCCGTCCTTGGTCAGCAGCTCCACCGTGCGCAGGCCAATCCGCCGCTCCGTCCGGTCGGTCTCAGCGCCGCCTTCGACCAGCGCCGCCTGCACGCGATAGAGCGGCTGCGCGCCATAACCGACCGGCTGCCAGCGCTGGGGACTGGCGATGGTCAGCGGCACGGTGATGCGGTTCTCGCCGGCCGCGACCTGCACCGTCCGCTCGACGCCCTGGGTCTGCCCGTCCGGACCGACCACATTGGTGCGCAGCGTCACGCTGCCGGCGGTATCCGCCACCAGCGTATAGCGCGCCGTCAGCTGCGCTTCGGCATCGTTGATCGCTTCCTGGTCGACCTGGATCGTCTCGATGCGCACATCGTCCCAGGCTTCCAGCCGCACCGGGCGCCACACGCCGATGTTGATGATCCGGGGGCCCCAGTCCCAGCTATAATGGTACTTGGGCTTGCGGATGTAGGGTGAGCTCTGCTTGCCCTTGGGCTCGTCGCCATAGGCGGAGTCATATTCGCCCGGAAGCGGATTGGCTTCCTTGAGCACCATCGGCTGAAGCGTGCGCACCGGGGAGGCGATCGACACCAGTAGTTCGTTGCGCCCGACCTTGAGCGCCGGCTTGGCATCCACCCGCCACTGCCGATGCGCGTTGGCCGTCGCGAGCAGCTGCTGTCCGTTCACCGACACCGTCGCGAAGGTATCGAGCCCGTCGAACACCAGGTCCAGGTGATCCCGCTGGAGCATCTCCGGCGTCACGTCGATGACCCGGCGGAACTGCCAGTTGGTGAGCCCCGCCCACTGGATCTTGTCCTCGTTCAAGCCCTGGAACGGGTCCGGCACGCGCTTGGCGGCGATCAGGTCCTGCTGGACGCTGCCGGGCACCTGCGCGCGGAACCACTTGGCCTCCCGAGGATGCTGGCCAGCGGCGGTCGCATCTGTTGGATCGATACGGACCTGCCACTCGCCGTCAAGGGAGACGCTGGTACGCGGCGCGCCCCAGGCCGGCAGTGCGGCGAACAACAGGGGCAGGGCGAACCAACGCTTCATCGTGGGGTCTCCGTCAGCGTCGCCCGTTCGACGGCATAAAGGGGATCGGAAATCGGGGAGGTGAACTGGAAGCAGAGGTCGCGATCGCCCTCCAGCTTGGGAAGCGTGCCCGTGACGCGGAAGCGCGCGGGCGATGTCGCGGGGTCGGGCAGCGGGAAGGTGCCGAGCGGCATCGGCTTGGCCGTCTTTTCGTCGTCGCTCACCGGGCAGCCCGCCGTCACGATCAGCTCGCCGTGCGGGGTGACGTTGTAGTGGCGGCGGACCTTGCCCGTGTCATGCGCCAGGCCGAAGTTGCGCGGCAGCCGCGCGACTTCGATCGTGAAGCCGCTCGCGGCACCGACCGGCGCCGCCGGATAGACGCTGCACGTGTCGAAGACGTTGACGTTGTAGGCCGGGCCATTGGCCGTCGCATCGGCGGTGAGCGGCAGTCGCAGCCACAGCGCCCCGCTCGGGCATCCGGTCAGTTCGGAGGATGTCCGCGTGAGCAGGGCCGCGCGGCTGGTGTCGAAGCTGCGCGCCGTCGCCGTCGCGTTCCCGGCGGCGTCGAAGGCCGCGGCGCGGATGGTCACGCCCGGCGTCAGGCTCAACGGTGCCTTATAGACCTTCGACCGTGCGGTCGGCGCCTTGCCGTCCAGCGTGTAGCGGATCCTTCCATGCGGCGCCTGAGTGCTAAGCGCGACCACCGCCTTGTTGGCCCGCAGCGCCTCGCCGCGGCTGCCCTGCACCTTGAAGTCGACGGCGAAGGCGCTGTCCGCCACCTCCAGGCCCGAACGCTTCCAGCGCTCGATCTGCGGTCCGACGCGCTCGAGGAAGCCGCCGAAGTCGCGCTTCTCCTTGGGGGACCAGTTGATCTCGGCCAGCGCCGCCGCGCGCGGAAACAGCGCGTGCTGCACCTGATAGGGCGTCACCAGATACTCGCTCCAGGCATTGGCCTGGGCGCCGAGCACATGCTTGGCCTTGTCGGCGGCGATCCCGGCCGGCATCGGATCGTAGCGGTACACGCTTTCGAGCGACTGGATGATGATGCGGCCCGGCGGCTCGTCGCCCCGGTCGCTCTGCAGGCTGTCGAGATAGAGGGTGGGCGCCGGCGACAGCACCACGTCATGGCCGAGGTTCGCCGCCTGGATCGCGCCCTTCTCGCCGCGCCACGACATCACGGAGGCCGAGGCCGGCACGCCGCCTTCCAGGATCTCGTCCCAACCGATCAGCCGCCGGCCCTTGCTCGCCAGATAGGTGCCGAACTGCTCGATCAGCCAGCTCTGCAACTGGTTCTCGCTCTTCAGCCCCAGCGCCTTGATCTGCGCCTGCACCTCGGGCGAACGCTCCCACTGGTCCTTGACCGCCTCGTCGCCGCCCAGATGGATGTAGGTGCCCGGGAAGACGGCCATCAACTCGTCCAGCACGTTCTTCACGAACTCGACGCCCTTGGGTCCGGGGTTCAGCAGATAGGGGTTGATGCCCCAGTCCGGCGACACCTCGGGCCGGTCGCCCAGCACGCCGAGCTCGGGATAGGCCGCGACCAGCGCCTGCGCATGCCCCGGCAGGTCGATCTCCGGCACGATGGTGATGCCGCGCTCCGCCGCATAGGCGACCAGCTGCTTTAACTCGTCCTGGGTATAGAAGCCGCCGACCTTCGCCCCCGGCGCCTCGCCGGAAGAAGGCGGGGTGCGCCAGGCGCCGACCTCGGTCAGCTTGGGATAGCGCTTCACCTCGAAGCGCCATCCCTGGTCGTCGGTCAGGTGGAGGTGCAGGGTGTTGAGCTTCACCGACGCCATCTGGTCGACGATCGTGCGGATGGCCTCCAGCGTGATGAAGTGCCGCGTGGTGTCGATCATCAAGCCGCGCCAGGCAAAGCGGGGCGCATCCTCGATCGTGACGGCATCGACCTTCACCGGCTTGCCGAACGCGCGATCGGGGCTCAGCAACTGCGCAAGCGTCATCGCGCCATAGAGAAGGCCGCGGTCACCCGACGCGGCGATGCGGATGCCGCTGGCACTCACCGTCAGTCGGTACGCCTCTTCTCCGGCGATCGCCGGCTCGCGCACCAGCGCAATCGGGGCCTCGCCGCTCGTCTGCGAAAGTGCCAGGCCGCGTTCGGTGCGGACATGGGCGATCAGCATCCGCGCCGCGGCCTCGGCGGCGGTGTCGCCGGAAGGCGTCGCGATCGCAGCGCCGTCGCGAACGGTGAAGCTGGCGCTGTCGGGAACGACCGAAGCCGGCAGGGGTACCAGCGGCAGCGGACCCGCCAGGGCCGGCGTGGTCGTGCCGAGAAGCAGAAGTACGGTGAGCACCTGCCGCCCGGATCGAGCGAAACCTGCTGCCATTGGATTCTCCCCCGTTAGATCGGACGTTCCGCGCCCTGGTCTTGTAACTGTGTAACCAATATAAGTCCTACGGCGCAACAGTGCTGTTCCAGCACGGCTGAATGCCGTCGATGGGAGGGACCCGTGCCGGCAATACCATTGCAGGACCGGGCCGGTTGCTCCCCGCTTCCGCTTACGATAGCTCTTCGCCGGCGCGGCGCGAACGGGTGCCGCTGGGGGGAGTGTAAGAATGGCCTTTTCGGATCAGGTGGGACGGTTTCGGGACGACAATCCGTCGCCGCTGTACCTGCAACTTCAACAATTGATCCGGGACGGCATCAGCAAGCAACTGCTCGCCCAGGGCGATGCAATCCCGCCGGAGCGCGACCTCGCGACCGAATACAGCGTGTCCCGCATCACCGTCCGCAAGGCGATCGAGGGGCTGGTCGAAGAAGGGCTGCTCACGCGCCGGCGCGGCGCCGGCACCTTCGTCGCCGGCCGCGTCGAAAAGAGCTTCTCCAAGCTCTCCTCCTTCTCGGAGGACATGGCCGCGCGCGGCCGCACCGCCAGCAGCAGCTGGATCTCGCGTGCCGCCGGCATCGTCAATCCCGAAGAGGCGCTGGCGCTCGGTCTTTCGCCCGGTGCGCCGGTGCTGCGCTTCAACCGCCTGCGATTTGCAGACGAGGTGCCGATGGCGTTGGAATATTCCACCATCGCGGGATATTGCCTGCCCTCGGTGGAGGCGGTGGGCGACTCCCTCTACGCGGCACTGGACGCCGCCGGTAACCGGCCCGTGCGCGCGCTTCAGCGATTGCGGGCCGTTCCCTTCGGCGCGGAGCAGGCGCGGATGCTGGAGGTCGATGCCGGCGCGCCCGGGCTGCTGATCGAGCGCCACGGCTTCCTGCGCGACGGTCGCGCGGCCGAGTTTACCCGCTCCTACTATCGCGGGGATGCCTATGACTTCGTGGCGGAACTGAACGACCTCTGACGGTCGCCCGCCTTTCGTAAACGCGCGCGGCTCCGGCCGCCGCCATCCGGAGGATTCTGCATGCACCGACGCCAGCTCCTGGCGGGGGGCGCGGGGCTTGGCGCCCTGGTCGCCGCCAACCCGCCGCTCGCCATGGCCGCGCGCCGGGATGCCGGCCACGACGGTTTTCCGATGCCGCAGCCCGCCCGCACGCTGCCGCAGCCGCTGCTGGTGCAGGATCCCTCGCGGACCTTGCTCGAACGCGGCTGGCGCTTCCACGAGGGCGATGTGGTCCCGCCGATGCCGGACACCCACAACGCCACCTACCTGAGCGTGAAGGCCGGCAACGCGCTCGGCGCCGCCGCCATGGCCTTCGACGATTCCGATTGGAAGGCGGTGCGGCTGCCGCACGACTGGGCGGCTGCCCAGCCGTTCCTGGAGACCGCCAACGTGTCGCAGGGCTACCGCCCGCGCGGTATCGCCTGGTACCGCCGCACGCTCCAGCTCGACCCGGCCGACCGCGGGAAGACCATCGAGCTGCACTTCGACGGCATCGCCACCAACGCCACCATCTGGGTCAACGGCAGCACGGTCGCGCACAACTGGTCGGGCTACAACAGCGTCCACATCGACCTGACGCCCTTCGCCCGCTTTGGCGACGAGACCAACGTCATCGCGATCCGCGTCGATGCGAATGCAATGGAAGGCTGGTGGTACGAGGGTGCGGGTCTCTATCGCCACGCCTGGCTGGTGCGCCGCGCACCGGTCGCGATCGTCACCGACGGCGTCCACTGCGATCCGCGCAAAGGGGAAGACGGTCGCTGGCACGTGCCCGTCACGGCGACGCTCGCGAACACGGGCCGCGATCCGGCGACTGTCACCGTCGAAGCGCTGCTGCTCGACCCTGATGGAAAGACCGTCGCCAGCGGGCGCGCCGACGCAAGCGTGCCGGTGCTCCAGCAGGCCGAAGCGACGCTGAAGCTCGACGCCGGCAACCCCCGGCTCTGGTCGGTCGAGACGCCGACGCTCTACACCGTCGTCACCCGCGTGCTGCGCAACGGCGCTCCGGTGGACGAGCGCCGCACGCCGGTGGGCTTTCGCACCATCCGCTTTGATGCCGACCGCGGCTTCTTCCTCAACGACCAGCCGGTCAAGCTGAAGGGCGTCTGCTTGCACCAGGACCATGCCGGCGTCGGCGTGGCCGTGCCGGATGCGCTGATCGCCTGGCGCCTCGAACGGCTGAAGGCGATGGGCTGCAACGCCATCCGCTGCACCCACAATGCCCCTAATGCCGAGCTGCTCGACCTGTGCGACCGCATGGGCTTCCTCGTCATGGACGAGAACCGCCACTTCAACCCTGCGCCGGACTATATGGAGCAGCTCGAATGGCTGGTGCGGCGTGATCGCAACCACCCCAGCGTGATCCTGTGGTCGGTCTTCAACGAGGAACCGATGCAGGGCACCGAGGCCGGCGTGGAGATGGTGCGCCGCATGGCCGCGACCGTCCATCGCCTCGACGGCGCCCGCCCCGTCACCGCCGCGATGAACGGCTCCTTCTACGATCCGGTCAACGTCTCGACCGTCGTCGATGTGATGGGCTTCAACTACTACCAGGCGGACTATGACCGCTTTCACCAGCTGAACCCCACCAAGCCCATCACCAGCTCCGAAGACACCAGCGCGTTCGAGACGCGCGGCGCCTATGAGAGCATTCCCGCCGGCCATGTCATCACCTCCTATGACAAGGAGGCTGCGAGCTGGGGCGGCACCCATCGCGATACCTGGCGGGAGATCGCCAAGCGTCCGTTCGTGGCAGGCGGGTTCGTCTGGACCGGATTCGACTATCATGGCGAGCCGACGCCCTATGACTGGCCGACCATTGCCAGCTTCTTCGGCATCCTCGACCTGTGCGGCTTCCCCAAGACCGCTTTCGACATCCACCGCGCCCACTGGATCGACGACGAGGCCGTGGTCGGCATCGCGCCCCACTGGACCTGGCCGGGCAGGGAAGGCCAGACGATCCCCGTCTTCGTCAGCAGCAACGCCGAGACGGTGCTCTTGCGCCTGAACGGCCGCGACCTGGGCGTGCAGAAGGTGGACCGCATCATGGGCAACGAATGGCAGGTGCCGTACCAGCCCGGCCGCATCGAGGCGCTGGCGATGCGCGGCGGCAAGGTGGTGGCGACCGCCGTCCACGAGACCGCCGGCGCACCCGTCGCCCTGCGGCTCACGCCCGCGCGCACAGTCATGGCGGGGGATGGCGAGGATGTGCAGCCGATCACCGTCGATGCCGTCGATGCGCGTGGCCGCCACGTGCCGACTGTCAACCAAATGGCGCAGTTCACCGTGGAGGGTGCCGAGATCATCGGTGTCGGCAACGGCGATCCGAACAGCCACGAGCCGGAGCAGGGCGACCGCCGCTCGCTGTTCAACGGCCTCGCGCAGCTGATCGTGCGGGCAGCGCCGGGCAAGGGCAGCATCACCCTTCGCGCCACCGCGGACGGGCTCAAGCCGGCGCGCCTGACGATCAGCCGTCTCGCAACCCAGGCGCCGCCCCAGGTGCCGGTCACCCCGCCGACCATGACGATCGGCGAGTGGCGTCGCTCGCCCGCCATGGCCGAGCGGCCCGACCCCTCGATCGCACCGCCGGACGGGGACAACAACAGCTGGGCCTTCGTCCGCAGCGGCACGCCCACGCGACCCGAGGCGAGCGCCGGCTGGCGCGTCTATCGCGCCGCCTTCCGCCCGTGGAAGCGGGTGGCGGCAGAGGGCGGCACGATCCGCTTCGACAGCATCGGCGGCACCGCCGAGCTCTGGCTCGACGGCCAGAAGCTCGCGGCCAAGGCAAGTGCCGCGCCCGGCCCGCTGGCGGCGGACATCCCCGCCGGCACTGGCCCGCGCCGCGTCGCGCTGCTGGTCTCCGCCCCCGCCAACAGCCCCTCGGGCATCCTGGGCCAGGTGACGGTCACCACCCGCTAAGCGACCATCGCGCGCTTCCCTCCCCGTGTGCCCCGGCGCAGGCCGGGGCCCAGTTGGGATGGCCTAAGCGATCTACGCAGGACGCGCACAAGCGCACTTACAGCTGGTGCGTCTGAAGACCCTGGGCTCCTGCCTTCGCAGGAGCACGGAGGCGGACCGGCACCCGATCTTCGACGGCTACAAAAAGGGCGGTCCCGCAATCGCGGCGGCGCCCCTTAGACGGTTCGGCGAACCTCAGCGCGCGAGCAGCACGTCCAGCTTGCCCGGTGCAATCACCAGGTGCGCGATGCCTTCGGCCGGCAGCGCGACCGCGCGCACGCCGAGCGCCGCCAGCGCCGCCTGCTCCGCGCCGCCGCTCTCGGCCAGTTCCACCCGAATGCGGTTGCCGTGCACGCTGACCGCGCAGACGTTCTCCGCGCCGCCCAGCGCGGCGACCAGCGCCGGCGCGAGCCGCGCGTCGCCGGCCTCGGCGACTGCCGCCTCGGTGGGTGCAAGCGCGATCGGCATCGCCAGCGCGTCGCGGATCTCGACCGCGACCACGTCGGCGATCGGCCCCAGCACCACCTGCACCGCCTTATCCGAGGGCCGGATCACGCCCCGCGCGCCCAGCGCCTTCAGCGTAGGCTCGTCCACCTTCGCCTGGTCCACGACGATCAGCCGCAGCCGCGTGGTGCAGGCGCCCACCTCGCGGAGATTGGCGGCACCGCCCAGCGCCTGCGCGAACGCCGCGCCCCGCCCGTCCGCGGCGACCGGCGCAACGGCTGCGGCACCCGGCACCTCCGGCTCCCGGCCCGGTGTCTTCAGATCGAAGCGGCGGATGACGAAGCTGAAGATGCCGTAGTAGAGCGCGAAGTAGACCAGGCCGACCGGGATCAGCATCAGCGGCCGGGTCGATTTGCCGTAGTTCAGCGCATAGTCGAAGAACCCCGCCGAAAAGCCGAAGCCCAGCTTCACGCCCAGCACGTCCATCAGCGCCATCGACAGGCCGGTCAGAACCGCGTGCACTGCATAGAGCACGGGTGCCAGGAACATGAAGCTGAACTCGATCGGCTCGGTCACGCCCGTCAGCATCGAGGTGAGCGCCAGGCTGAACAACATGCCGCCCACCGCCTTGCGCCGCTCGGGCAGCGCCGTGCGGTACATGGCGAGGCAGGCCGCCGGCAGGCCGAACATCATGACCGGGAAAAAGCCGGCCATGAAGCTGCCCGCGGTGGGGTCGCCGGCAAAGAAGCGCCGGAGGTCGCCGTTTGCGCCCTCGAAATCGCCCAGCACGAACCAGAAGACGTTGTTCAGGATGTGGTGCAGCCCGGTCACCAGCAGCAGCCGGTTGAACAGGCCGAAGAGGAACAGGCCCACGCCGCCGGCATTGGCGATGCCATGGCCCATGGTGTCGATGCCGCTGCTCAGCGCCTGGAAGCTCGTTCCGACGATCACCGCCAGCACCAGTCCCGCGACTCCGCTCACGATCGGCACGAACCGCCGCCCGCCGAAGAAGGCGAGATACTCGGGCAGCTTGATGCCCGAGAAGCGATTGTAGAAGATCCCGCCGACGAGGCCGGAAAGAATCCCGATCGGCACGTCGAGCCGCGCGATCGCCTTCGCCTTCCAGGCCGCGCTCGCGATCTCGGCGGTGGCCGCGTCCATGCCCTGGGTCGCGTCGCCCGGCACGATCAGTAGCACCTTGGCCGCCTCGGTCGCCACCAGGAAGCAGACGATGCCAGCAAGGCACGCCGCGCCATTGCCGTCGCGGGCATAGCCGGTGGCGACGCCGATCGCGAACAGCAGGCCGAGGTGCGAGAACAGCGCATCGCCAGCCGCGCTCAGGAACGCGATGTCGAGCAGGTCGGGCTGGCCCAGGCGGAGCAGCAGCCCCGCCACCGGCAGCACCGCGATCGGCAGCATCAGCGCGCGGCCGAGCGGCTGCAGCGCTTCCAGGATCGACTTCATGCGCGGAACTCCCGGGCGAGGATGCGGACTTCGGCCGCCGATCCGCACTGGATCGCGGCGGCGGCATGGGCGCGGCAGGCGTCCATGGAGAGGCTGGCAACCAGCGCCTTGATCTCGGGCACCAGCGCCGCGGTGGCGGACAGTTCGGTGACGCCCAACCCGACCAGGATCGGCACGGCAAGCAGGTCGGAGGCGAGGCCGCCGCATACGCCCGTCCAGCGATCGTGGCGTGCCGCGCCGCGGCAGGTCTCGGCGATCATGCGCAGCACGGCCGGGTGCAGGCCGTCGATCGCGCCTGCGACCGCCGGGTTCCCGCGGTCCATCGCCAGCGCATATTGCGTGAGGTCGTTGGTGCCGACTGACAGGAAATCCGCCTCCCGCGCGAGCAGGTCGGCGGTGACCGCGGCGGCCGGAGTCTCGATCATCACGCCGACGCTGACCGGGTCGGCGATGCCCAGTTCGGCGCGCACCCGGTCGACCACCTCGCGCACCCGGCGCAGCTCGTCGATCGACGCGATCATCGGCACCATGATCCGGCACTGGCCGATCGGCTGCACGCGCAGGATCGCGCGGATCTGATCTTCCAGCAGTTGCGGATGGGCAAAGCCGACGCGGATGCCGCGCAGGCCGAGCGCGGGGTTCTCCTCCGCCGCGATGGGCAGATAGGGCGCAGGCTTGTCGCCGCCGATGTCGAGCAGCCGCACGATCAGCGAGCGGCCACCCAGCGCGTCGGCGATCGCTTGGTATTCCGCCGTCTGCTCGGCGAGCGAGGGCGCGGTCTCGCGCTCCAGGAACAGGAATTCGGTCCGCAGCAGGCCGCAGCCCTCGGCACCATTCGCGACCGCCACTTCGGCATCGGCGCGCGAGCCAAGGTTGGCGAACACCTCGATGCGCTCACCGCCCGCCATGTGGCAGGGTGCGGCGGCATTGGCCTGCGCCTCCAGGCGCCGCGCGTGCCGCTCGGCGACGAGCGCGTTCGCCTTCGCCAGCGTGGCGGCGTCCGGCTCGATCTGGAGCGAGGCCGCATCGCCGTCCAGGATCAGCATCGATCCCTCGGCGATCTCGTGCAGCGCCGGGCCCATGGCGACCAGCGCAGGCAATCCCATGCTCGCTGCCAGGATAGCGACGTGGGAGGTCGGGCCGCCCTTCTCGACGCAGAAGCCGACGACATTTGCCGGGTCGAGCGCCATCAGCTGGGACGGCAGCAGATCCTCGGCCAGCAGGATCGTCTCGGGCGGGAAGGCGATCGGCGCGTCCTCGACGCCCATCAGCAGCGAAACGATCCGCCGCTCCAGGTCGCGCATGTCGTCCGCGCGCTCCGCCAGATGGGCATCGCCCGTGGCGCGCAGCGCTTCCGCCTGCGGCCGGATCGCCGTGCGCCATGCCTGGCCGGCGCTGGCGCCCGCCGCGATCGCAGCGGCTGCGGCCTCGCGGAGGCCCTCGTCCTCCAGCATGGCGCGGTGCGCGGCCAGGATAGACCGCCGCGCGCCGGAGGCGGTGGCTGTCTCGCCCTCCAGCCGCCGTCCGAGCGTGCGCAGCGCCTGGTCGAGCCGTGCCTGCTCCTCCTCGGCGCCGACGCCCGCGGGATCGATCTCGATCTCGGCGAGGTGGAGCGTGCGGGCGTGGCCGATCGCAAGGCCCGGCGAAGCCGTCACGCCCGCCAGCCTGCCGTCGCTGGAGATGACCGACGCCGGGGCAGGAGCCACTGCCGGCTGCGGCGGCGCCGCAGGTGCCTGCTGCGGGTCCGCAGCCTCGCCCATTCCGCTCGCGATCAGGGTCGCGATCGCGTCCACCGCCGCTTCCGCATCGGCGCCGTGCGCTTCGATCCGGATGAGGTCGCCCAGTCGTGCGCCGAGCGTCAGCAGCGCGACGGGGCTGCGCGCATTGGCGCTACGCTCGCCCTTGACCACCGAGAGTTCCGCGGAGAAGCGGACCGCCGTCTCGCGAATGCGGGCTGCCGGCCGTGCATGGATGCCATGCGCCAGCGGCAGCTGCAGTTCGCGCGCCACGACCTCACCCTCATAGGCGGCCGGCGCTTCTGCTGCGGAGGCTTGCTGCGGTACGATTGCGAAGATCGGATCCCCGACCGCGACCGGCCCCTCTGCCTCACCCAGCGGGGACACGGCGAATCGATCGCTGTCGAGCAGCAGCACCGGCGTGATCACCGATGGTGCTCCCTGGACCAGCAGGTCGAGGTCGAAGCGGATCAGCGGGTCGCCCCGGCGCACGCGGTCCCCGGCGGCGACCAGCGGCGTGAAGCCGCGGCCCTCAAGGGCGACCGTATCGACGCCGACATGTATCAGCACCTCGGCGCCCTCGGCCGCCGCGATGGTCACGGCATGGCCGGTCGGCTGCAAGGCGCGGATGGTCCCGTCGCAGGGAGCGTGCACCGTGTCGCCGGTGGGATCGATTCCCACACCCGCACCCAGCATGCCTTGCGCAAATACGGGGTCCGGTATTTCCGCCAGCGCGCAGCGCCAGCCCTGCATCGGCGCGTGAAGGACGATGGAGCCCCCGGCCTGTTCGTCGATCATCTCGGTCGGCGTGGTCGTGCTCAGGGCGTCCTCCAAGGGGTCAGGCGATGGGTGCGCCGGCGATCCAGGTGCCTGCCGGCTGCAGGTCGTGGGTGAGGCAGACCCAGTCCGCGCGCAGGCCGGGCGCGAGCGCGCCGCGATCGTGCGAGAGGCCCAGGAACGCCGCAGGGGCGGTGGCGGACATGACCGCGGCTTCCTCCGGGGTCACCCCGACACGGTCCACGACGTGGCGGAACGCCCCGGCCATGTCCAGCGCCGAGCCGGCCAGCGTCCCGTCCGCGCCCAAACAGCAGCCGTTCTCGACTCGGATGGTCTGGCCGTGCAGCACGAAGCTGTCGACGTTCGCGCCGACGCACGACATCGCATCGGTCACCAGCAGGAAACGGTCGCGCGGGTGCGCGCGCATGGCGATGCGCAGGGCCGCATCATGGACGTGGAAGCCGTCCGCGATGATGCCGCAATAGACGTTCTGATCGTCCAGCGCCGCACCGACGACGCCGGGCTCGCGGTGCTTAAGCGGCGACATCGCATTGTAGAGGTGGGTGACACCCGTCATGCCGGCGGCGAATGCCGCGGCGACCGTGTCGTGGTCGGCGTCGCTATGGCCGACGCTCAGGATCACGCCCGCTGCGGCCAGGCGGCGGATGTCCTCGTGCGACACCATCTCTGGTGCCAGCGTCAGCAGCACCTTGCCAAGGCGGGGGCGGGTGAGCAGTTCGATCAGCGCGTCGTCCAGCCGCCGGAACTTTTCCGGGTCGTGGATGCCCTTGCGGGCGGCGTTGATGATCGGGCCTTCGATGTGGACGCCCACGCACCCAGGGACGCCGGCCGCGATCGCTTCCTCGGTTGCGTCCAAGGCGCGGGCGATCGCCTCGGGCACGTCGCTGATCAGCGTCGGCAGGAAGCCTGTGGTGCCGAACGGCGCATGGCCGCGGCCGATCGCATCGATACCTTCGACGGTCGGCGCGTCGTTGAACAGCACACCGCCGCCGCCGTTCACCTGCACGTCGATGAAACCCGGCACGACCCAGCCGCCGGCCAGGTCGATCTCGCGCTCCGCCGCGGGCGCCTCGGAGTCGATCCCGACGATCCGGCCTGCTTCCAGGTTGAAGGTCGCGCCCTCCAGGGTGCCGGCTGCCGTCACGACATGGCCGTTGGCGAAGCGGATCGTGCTCATCGCGTTTCCGTAACCTTGCGCAGGTGCTGCGGGCGATCCGGGTCGAAGCCGCGGGCCACCGCCAGCGCGTTCGTCATCAGGTAGAAACTCTGCACCATCAGGATCGGCTCCACCGCGGGATGGCCTGCGATCGCGGGAAGCGTTGCCGCTTCTCCGGCCTGGGCATCGGCCAGGCAGACGCGCGCGTCCCGGCCGGCGAACTCGACGGCCGCCTCACGCACGCTGTCGCCCGCGGCGTCCGAGGTGGCGAAGCCCAGCACCGGGAAGTCCTTGCCGACGATCGCCATGGGCCCGTGCCGCACCTCCGCGGCGCTGAACGCCTCGGCATGAAGGCCGCAGGTTTCCTTGAACTTGAGCGCCGCTTCCTGGGCGATGCCCAGGCTGTAGCCGCGGCCGATCACGAACAGGTTCCGCGCGTCCACCAGCGCGTCCTTGGCCGCACTCCAGTTGAGGTCGCGCGCCTGCTCCAGCCCGGCGGGCAGCGCCGCCAGCGCCGCGCCCAGCGCCGCGTCCTGGCTCCAGGCCGCGACGATCGCGGCGAGCCCTGCGAGCGAGGCGATATAGGATTTGGTCGCCGCAACCGACGTCTCGGGTCCGGCCTTGAGGCCGATCAGCGTGTCGGCCAGGCCTGCAAGCGGGGAGCCTTCGTCGTTGACCAGCGCCACCACATGCGCGCCCGCCGCCTTCTGCGCCCGCACCGTCTCCAGCAGGTCGGGGCTGCGCCCGCTCTGTGAGATCGCGATGCACAGGAAATCGCCCGGCGCGACCGGCGCGGTGAAGATGCTCGCCACCGATGGCGCTGCCGAGGATACGGGCACCCCCACCAGCGTCTCGATCAGATACTTGCCATAGGTGGCGGCGTGGTCGGACGATCCGCGCGCGCACGTCACCACCACCTTGGGCGGGTTCGCGCGCAAGGTCTCGCCCAGCGCCGTCAATGTCGATGCATTGTCGGCCAGCAGGCGGCGGACCGCATCCGCGGCTTCGCGCGCTTCGCTTGCCATCAGGGTGGCGCGCGCGTCCACCATCGTTGCCCCTTGTTCCATGCCGCGGACGATAAGTTACAGATTGGTACTGTTCAAGGTCCTATCGTAGCGGAGAGACAATCTCCTTGAGGCGGCGCACCCGCTCCGGGTCGGTCCGCAGCCGTGGCCCCGTCTGGAACCCGAAACGGCGCTCGATCTCCCCGGCATCCTTGCCCGGGCTGCGGCAGGAGGCGTGGAGCTCGCGGACCCCCGTTGCCAGAATCGCCGGCGCGCACGCGGCATCGATCCCGCTGCCCGGCAGGATTCCGATGCGCCCGTCCGCCTGGCGATGGAGTTCGGCCAGCATCGGCAACGCGTCGACGGCGCGCGGCTCCCCGCCCGAGGTGAGGATCCGATCGAACCCGAGTTCCACCGCTGCTTCCAGGGCGGCGGGAAGGTCCGGGCATAGGTCAAAGGCGCGATGCAGCGTCAGCGAAAGCCGCTGGCCGCGTGCATCGCCGGCCGCGCGTGCGTGCGCCACCAGCTCGACGAGCAAGGGGATGTCGAGCCGCCGGTCCGGTGCGCTTGCCCCGATCACCACGCCTGCAAGGCCCGCCTGCGCGGCAAGACTGATGTCCTCCGCGATCAGCGCCGCTTCCGCCGCGGTGTAGCAGAAGTCGCCGTCGCGCGGGCGGGCCAGCAGGTGCACCGGGATGAGTGCCTCCGCCGCCAGCCGCACCAGCGAGGCGGGCGGGGTCAGCCCCCCGACCGACAACGCCGCGCACAGCTCGATCCGATCGGCTCCGCCCGCGACGGCGGCCTCGATGCCCGCGGGCTCGTCGATGCAGACCTCCAGCATGCCCATCAGCGCTTCGCCGTGCTCATCGAGTAGGGCCGGGCGCTTGCCGCCTTGCCCCAGCTGCGGTTCGGCGTCGCCTGCATCACGAAGCGCAGCTCGCCGCCGGCCATGATCTCGTCGTGGCGCAGATAGGTACGCGGCAGCGGCTTGCCGTTCAGCAGCACCTTGCCGACGTAGAGGTTGGCATCGCTCAGCCCCTCCGTGACGACGGTGAAGCGCTTGCCGTT
Organism: Sphingomonas sp. MJ1 (PH-R8); assembly: GCF_048058635.1. Taxonomy (NCBI): domain Bacteria; kingdom Pseudomonadati; phylum Pseudomonadota; class Alphaproteobacteria; order Sphingomonadales; family Sphingomonadaceae; genus Sphingomonas; species Sphingomonas sp. MJ1 (PH-R8). Next base: position 39,607 of record NZ_JBBEFX010000018.1, on the reverse strand, counting down.
CGGCAGGTTGAGCGCGGCGCGGTCCACGAATGGCCGCCCGATCACATACTCCAGGCTGCCGGGCGTCACGGGATAGAAGCCGAGGCCGGTGAACATCAGCCACGCGGACATCTGCCCCAGGTCGTCGTTGCCCGACAGGCCATCCGGCGTCGGCTTGTACTGGCTATCGACGATCTGCTTCAGTCGTGCCTGCGTCCGCCACGGCTGACCGGCATGGGCGTAGAGATAGGCGACGTGGTGGCTCGGCTCGTTGCCGTGGATGTACTGGCCGATCAGCCCGGCGATGTCCTCGGCGTGGCTGTAGTCGAGCTTGGAATTGTCATACTCGAACATCGCATCGAGCTTGGCGACGGTCTTGGCATCGCCGCCCAGCGCGCGGAACAGCGCCGCCTGGTCCTGCGGCACAAACCAGCTGTATTGCCAGGCGTTGCCCTCGGTATAGTCGGACCCATAGTTGATCGCAGTCGGATCGAACGGCGTTCGGAACGCGCCGTCGCTCTTGCGCGCGCGGACGAAGCCGGTCTTCGGGTCGAAGCTGTTCCGCCAGTTGCCGGCGCGCGCATAGAAGCGCTTGGCCACGTCCGTGCGGCCCAGCTTCTCGGCCATGCGCGCGATGGTCCAGTCGTCGTATGCATATTCGACCGTCTTGGACGCTGCCTCCGGCTCCCGGTCGATCGCGACATAGCCGAGCTTCTGATAGTCGCCCAGCCCGCCATAGGGCGCATAGGTCGCGCTCGCGACCATCGCGTCCAGCGCCTCGTTCGCATCGAACGCGCCGATGCCCTTCATGTACGCGTCAGCAATCACCGGCACTGCGTGATAGCCGATCATTGTCCAGGTCTCGCGCCCGTGGAACTGCCACACCGGCAGGATTCCGTCGGGGCTCGCCTTCTGGCTGGCGATCAGCGAGCGGACCATGTCGCTGTTGGCCTGCTCCGGCGCGACCAGCGTCAGCAGGGGATGCTCGGCCCGGAACGTGTCCCACAGCGAAAAGGTCGAGCGAAAGGTAAAGCCCTCCGCCCGGTGCACGGCATTGTCCGGCCCGCGATAGCGCCCGTCGACGTCACCCGCGACCGAAGGAGCGATCAGCGTGTGGTAGAGTGCGGTGTAGAGGTTGCGCCGCATCGGGGCAGGGGCCTCGATCTCGACCGCGGACAGCGCCTTTTCCCAGGCGCCACGCGTGGCACTGCGCACCGCATCGAACCCGCCGCTCTCGCTGTCGAGGTTGGCGATCGCACCCGCCTCGTCCACCGAGGAGATCGCAACCTTCACCTCCAGCGGCGCGTCGAGGTTGCCGAAGTCGAGCCGCCCGACCAGCGCCTGGCCGCTCCGCTCGGCCACGGCATCGCTGCCGCGGCCCGGTGCCTGGAAGCCCTTGTACTTCACGTCCTTCTCGGTGCTGACGAAGGCATGGCTCTTCACCGGTGCCGAGAAGCGCATCGCGAAATAGAGCTGGCGCCCGGCCGCCCAGCCGCGCGTCGTGCGGGAGCCCGTCACTGTGCCGTCCGGCCGCATCCGCAGCGACGACCAAAGGATCTTGCCCGGGTAATTGTAGAGGGAGCTGCGCAGGTCGAGCAGCAGGTGCGCCGCCTTGTCCGCGCCAAAGGTATAGCGATGGACGCCCACGCGCGTCCCCGCCGTCATCTCCGCCCGCACGCCGGGATCGGTCAGCGTCACCGCATAATAGCCGGGCTGCGCTACCTCGTCCGCGTGGCTGAACCGCGAGCGATAGCCCGAGCCCGGCTGTTTCGGATCGCCCGGCTCCAGCGGCACCGTATCGCCTGCGGCCGGCATCACCAGGAAGTCGCCCAGGTCCGAATGGCCGGCGCCCGAAAAATGCGTGTGCGAGAAGCCCTGGATCGTCGGATCGTCGTAGCGATAGCCGGCGGCATGGCCGTAGCACTCGCGGATCTCGCAACCCGTGTCGGTGTCCGGGCTCAACTGCACCATCCCGAACGGCGCCACCGCGCCGGGGAAGGTGTGGCCTTCGCCCCCCGTGCCGATCCGGGGATCGACGTCGTCATAGCCGTTGGCGAGCAGCATGGGCATTGCCAGCGCAAGCGCGGCAACAGAGGCGAAGCGGGTGCGGAGCCTGTTCATGACGCGAGTGTAACCAGCGCGAAGCTGGACGGAAGAGCCCGCGACGAAGATTCCACAATTCGTTTGCCGAATTACTCGGCGCGACGGCTCGCGTTCCAGTTCGGCGTCTGCTCTTGGCGCAGCTTCCGCACGAAGAAGTCGAACTGCCGCCTCTGGACATAGTCGATCGGTCCCGTCGACCGGCCGACGCTATGCTCCTCGTTCGGCACCACCAGCAGCTCGAAGTCCTTGCCCGCGCGGATCAGCGCGTCGGCGACCTGCATCGTCGAGGCGGGATCGACATTGCTGTCCTGCTCGCCGACGATCATCAGCAACTCGCCCTGGAGCTTGCCGGCATGATCGACGCCGGAGGCTGCCGCGTAGCTCTCGTCCACCGGCCAGCCGAGCCACTGTTCGTTCCAGCTGATCTTGTCCATGCGGTTGTCGTAGCAGCCTGCATAGGCGACCCCCGCCTTGTAGAAGTCAGGGTGGAACAGCAGCGCGTTGAGCGTGCTCTGGCCCCCAGCCGAGGCGCCATAGATGCCGACGCGGCTGATGTCATAGGACGGGTCCTTCGCGGCCAGTGCCTTGTGCCACAGAATTCGATCCGAAAACCCGGAGTCCGCCAGGTTCTTCCACGCGACGTCATGGAACGCCTTGGACCGGTTGGCGGTGCCCATGCCGTCGATCTGCACGACGATGAAGCCAAGGTCCGCCTGCGCCTGCATGCCGATCACCTTGTCGCCGCCGGAGTGATAGCCGAACGGCCAGAACGCCTTGGGCACGAAGCTGTCGTGCGGCCCGGCATAGATGTTCTCGATCACCGGGTAGCGCTTGGCCGGATCATAGTTCCGCGGGCGCACGACAAGACCCCAGATGTCGGTCTTGCCGCCGCGGCCCTTGGCGACGAACGGCTCGGGCGGGCGGAAGCCGGCGGCCGTGAGGCGGCTGATGTCGCCGCGCTCCAGCGTCGCGATCAGCCGCCCGTCGCGGGCGTCGTGCAGTTCGGAGACGTTGGGCAGGTCGACGCGAGAATAGGTGTCGACGTAGCGCGTCATGTCGGGGGAAAAGCGCACCTCGTGCGTGGCGTCGGCGGTGGTCAGCGCCACCAGGTTGCGGCCGTCGAAGTCCACGCGGAAATAGTGCTTGTAGTACGGGTCCTTGCCCGGGTGCATGCCGCTGGCCGCGAACCAGATCTGACGCTTTGCGTCGTCGACCTTCACGACTTCGCGCATGACCCAGTTGCCGCGGGTGACCTGGTTCTTCACCCGCCCGGTGCGGCCATCGATCAGGTAGAGATGGTTCCAGCCGTCGCGCTCGGAGGTCCACAGGATCTCGCGGCCGAGCCCGCCCACGTCATGACTGAACCGCCGGTCCCAGTAGAAGAAGGTCTTCGTATCTTCCGTCACCGCCGCATGCACCGCGCCGGTTTCTGCGTCGACCGAGATCACGCGCGCCTGCTGGTGGCCCCGCCGCAGATACTCGAACGCAAAGCTACGCCCGTCCTTGCGCCATTCGACGTCGGAAAGCTGATAGGGGTTCGGGAACAGCGTGTCCGCCACCTCTATCCGCCGTCGCGCCGCGACGTCGAACAGCACCGGCCGCTCCTGATCCACCGCGTCGCCGGGCTTGGGGTACAGCTGTGTCCGCACCTGCGGCTGGAGCGAGTCCGGCGGCGCCGCGGCCACGCGCGTGACCTGCCGCTGGTATCCCGGCCGCACCCGGTAGGCGACGAGCCGCCGCGAGTCCGGTGACCAGCGGATCGTCTCGGGATCGTAGAAGTCGCCCGGCGTCCCGTCCGTGCTGAGCGCCACCGCATTGCTGCCGTCGGCGCCGCGCACCACGACGTTACCGTCCACCACCAGTGCCTCATACCGCCCGTCCGGCGAGCGCCGCGGGTGATTGTCGGCAGGCACGCTCACGTCGCGCACCACGCCAAAGCCGCGGGGGCGGCTGCGATCCTGCGATTCCTGCTTTTCACAGCGATACGTGGAAAGGTCGCACTGCCACGGCTCATAGCCGATGGCGAAGCGGATCGTCGCGCCCTCGCCAAAGGCGAAGCTCTCGAACGGCAGCCGCAGCGGATCGACCTTGCTGCCCATCGCCTGCCCGAGCGTGGCGGCGAGCCGCACCGCATCGAACGACGGCGTCTTGGCAAGCGTCTGCGCGTCCACCGTCACGAACGCGAAGCCGCCCTCCACCGTCTTGCGATAGGCGAAATGGCGCCCGTCCTCGCTCCAGGAGGCTTCGCCCGCCACGTCGCGCGTCAGCGTCATCCAGCCTCCGCGCAGGTCGATCGACCGCTCGAACGCCGCTCGATCGGGTGCGCCTGCCAGCGCCGGCACAGGCAGCGAAACGAGCGCGGCAAGGGCAGCGCCGGCGAGCAGCTCGGAAAGGGTCATGTCAGTTCCTGGAAGCTTCGGGCCGGATCTCGAACGCGAAGCTGCGCGGCTCCAGCGGGATGCGGTATTTCACATGCGGCCGGCCATCGAGGTTCCAGCCGGTGTCGCCGCCGACGCCCGTCTGCACCGCGTCGATCAACAGCGTGCCGTTGCCATGCACACGAATGTCCGAGCTGTGCGCCTCGCCGACCGGCTTCATCTCCAGGTCGGAATAGGGAAAGGCGAGGGCATTTACCGAAAGCGGCTGCGCGCCGGTCACCCGCACGCCGCCGGCCTTGCCCGACAACGCCACCCAGCGCACGTCCTGCTTGGCGCCGGTCTCCTGCGGACGGATATAGTCGTGATATTGTTCGGCGAGCGTGCCGGCGTGCACTGCGATCAGCCCGCCGGTCTTCCGGTCGGAATAGGTCTCCTGCGGCCCGCGCCCATACCATTGCACCTGGTCGAGCGCCGGCGGCGTCGCAAAGGCGAGGCCGATGCGCAGCGGATCGGGCAGGTCGTCGCGCAGCGGCACGAAGCGCGCCTCCACCCGCACCGCGCCGTCCCTGGCCATGCGATAGCGCGTCTCGAACCGCACCGCGCCCGCACCGATGTTGTAGCTGACTGCGATCGCGTCGCCGTCGATCCGGGCGGAGGTCAGCGTCCGCTTTTCGGAGAACAGTTTCCACATCGCATGCGTCTTGGGGATGCCGGTGCCGATGTCGTTGTCCGTCGGCGCCCGCCAGAAGTTCGGCGCGCCGCCGGTCAGCAACTCCCGCCCGTTCGCCGCATAGCGCTCGAGCAATCCGGTCTTGGCGTCCACCTCCAGCACTGCTCCGGCTGCCGCCAGCTGCAGCGTGCCCGCGCGCGCCACCGGCTTCACACCCGTACCGGCAAAGGCGGGCAGGGGGCTCGCCGGGCCTTCCAGCGCGAACTGCTCCCACGCCATCACCGTGCCTTCCGGCACCATCGGCACCGTGCCGGCTTTGGCATGGGCACGCAGCACCACCCGATATTCGGCGTCTGCCTTGGTCCGTGGCGGCAGCGCGATATTCATCGGCGTACGCGCACCGGCCGGGGTCGCCCGCGCCGTCGCGTCACCGCGGGCGACGGCAACGCCATTCTCCAGCAACTCCCAATCGAACCGGAATCCCTCCAATCCGATGTGGTCGTGCCGGTTCACCAGCGTGAAGCGGCCGGCGCGGGCGTCCACCGCCTCGAACGCGATGGGCGCATACACCTTCGCCACCTCGAAATACTCCGGGTCCGGCGTGCGGTCCGCCTGGATCACGCCGTCGCCGATCGTGCTGTCGTCGCCGATCGGGCTGGGGCCATAGTCGAAACCCTGCGCCCAATAGTCGCGCCCGTTCTTGTCCTTGCGCAGCATCGACTGGTCCACCCAGTCCCACAGGAAACCGCCCTGCAGCTTCTTGTGCGCGCGGATCACGTCCCAATAGTCCTGCAGATTGCCCAGGCTGTTCCCCATCGCATGCCCGTACTCGCACTGGATCATCGGCTGGGTGAATTCGGGCGAGGTCGCATAGTCGACCATCTTCTCGATGTCGTCGTACATCGGCGCATAGACGTCGACATAGGCGTTGGGGTCGTGCCGCCAGATCAGCGTGCCCCAGCCGAGATAGTTGAGCAGCCGGCTCGGGTCGCGCCGCTTGGCCCAGCGTCCCGCCGCCTCGAAATTCGGCCCGATACCCGCTTCGTTGCCGAGCGACCAGAAGACGACCGAGGGGTGGTTCTTGTCGCGCTCGATCATGCGCTGCACCCGGTCGAGGTGCGCGGCCGCCCATTCCGGCTTGAAGCCCAGCTGGTGCTTGGAGCGATCCGGGCTGGAATTGCCCATCGCCATATAGGTGTGGCTCTCGATATTGGCCTCGTCCATCACGTAGAGGCCGTACTCGTCGGTGAGCGCATACCAGCGCGGATCGTTGGGATAGTGTGAGTTGCGCACCGCGTTGACGTTGGCGCGCTTCATCAACTCGATGTCCTTGCGCATGCTCTCCTCGGACAGCACGCGGAAGCTGTGGGGATCATGCTCGTGGCGGTTGACGCCGCGGATCATCACCCGCTTGCCGTTCACCCGCACCTCGTTGTCGACGATCTCGATCGTGCGAAATCCGATGCGCTGCCGCGTCGCCTCGATCACCTCGCCCCTGGCGTCGAGCAGCTCCACCACCAGCGTATAGAGGTCCGGCCGCTCCGCCGACCAGGTGCGGATGCCGGGCAGGGTGGCCTGCACCCGCGCCGTGCGATTGGCGCCTGCGACGGAAGCTTCGCGCGTCAGCAGCGCGATTTCGCCGTCGAGCACCGTTGCCCGCACCCGCGCCGGTACCTTCTTGCCAGCAACCTCCACGGACAGGTCGAGCGACCCGTCGCGATAGGTGTTGGTGAGACCCGCACGCGCCTCGAAGTCGCGGATGCGGGTCTTGGGCGCCGCATACAGCGTGACGCTGCGCTCGATGCCGCTCAGCCGCCAGAAGTCCTGGTCTTCGAGATAGCTGCCATCGGCATAGCGATAGAGCTCGATCGCGACGACGTTGCATCCCTGCCGCAGGTGCGGGGTCACGTCGAACTCGGATGGAAGCTTGGAATCCTCGCTGTAGCCGACGCGCTCGCCGTTGACCCACACGTAATAGGCCGCACCCGCCGCCCCGATCGTCAGGAACACGTCGCGATCCGCCCAGTCGGCGCCGACCTCGAACTCGCGCCGGTAGGAGCCGACCTCGTTCATGTCGTGCCGCACCCACGGCTGGTTCGCCCCGAACGGATAGCCCGCTCCGCTGAAAAGCGGCTGGCCATAGCCCAGCGCCTGGAGGATGCCGGGCACCTTCACCGTCTTCCACCCAGACACGTCATAGTCGGGGCGGTAGAAATCCTTGGGCCGCGCCTCGGGATTGGGCGAAAAGGCGAACTGCCACTCGCCGTCGAGCGACCGGTGGTAGCGCGACTGCTCGGGCTTGTCCGCGAGTGCTTCCGCCCGCGTGGAGTAGCCGCGGAAGGTCGCGTGCGCCGCTTCCTTGCCAACCTGGAAGACCTCGGGCTGCTCCCACTCCGGGCGCGCAGTGTCGGCGGCCGCAGCGGGTCCGGCATGGGCAGGAACCGCCGCCAGGCCGGCCACCGCCAGCGTTGCAAGAAGCGCGGTGCGGCGGCGGGCTGGGGTCACGATCGTTCCTTTGCAATGCACGTCATGCGCGCAGAGGCGATCCGCTGCGGAGCGCCTCTGCCGTCGGTCGGTGCGGCAGGCCGAGCCTGCCGCCCTGTCTTAGAAGTTGGCGCTGATCCCCATGAACAGCGTCCGCCCTGCGACATCATACACACCCGGATAGGTGTTGCCGTTGCCGAAGGAATACAGGTTGCCCTGCGCCAGCGCGGGCGGATCCTTGTCGAGCAGGTTGTTGATGCCGGCGCGGAAGACCACGCCTTCCTCGACCTTCACCGTGCCGGCCAGGTCGAAGTAGCTGTACGCCTTGATGCGGCGGTTCAACTCCGAATAGCCGCCGCTCGTCAGGAACGGATCGTCGGTGTTTGTGCTGAGCTTCGTGGAGCCGATGTAGCGCCAGTTGAGCGACAGGGTGCCGATCTTCTCGGCATCGGTCCAGGTCAGGCGGGCCTGGTGGCGCCATTCCGGGGAAGGCTGGCCGCAGGTCGGCCCGAACAGGCCCTTGCAGTCATAGGAGCCGAGGCCCGGGAGCGGCTCGTTGACCAGCTCGTTCAGCCAGGTACCGGTGAGGTCCAGGTTGAACGTACCGGCGCTCTCGGTCGGCACGCTGTAGCTGCCCACCACGTCGATGCCGGAGGTCTTGAGCGACCCCGTGTTGAGGTTCGTGGAGACGACATAGCCCTCGCGGCCGAACAGGACGCCGGTGCGCGGGTCGCGATGGAAGAGGCCGCAGAAATACGGGTCCCCGGTCGAGAAGCACTGGCTGATCGCGAGCGAGGTCGGGACCGAGCTGATGTAGTCCTTCACCTTGATGTTGAAATAGTCCACCGACAGCGAGAAGCGCGGCAGGAAGCGCGGCGTCAGCACCGTACCGACGGTGAAGGTGTCGCCCTTTTCCGGCTTCAGGTTCGGGTTGCCGCCGCCGAGCGCGCTGCACGTCTCGGACGGGCACTCCAGGATCTTGCCGTACTGCTCCGGCGTCACGCCGCTGGCGAGGCACTGCTCCAGCGTCGCGTCGGGCTTCGTGCCCGAGCAGGGATCCTGCGCGGAGACGTTGCCGACCTGCTGGCCCGCGTAGAGTTCGCTGATGTTCGGCGCCCGGATCGCGCGGTTGTAGCTGCCACGGAAGCGGATGTCGGAGACCGGCGCATATTCGACCTCGAACTTGTAGGTCGAGATCTTCTTGGACTGGCTGCTATAGTCCGAAAGGCGATAGCCCGCGTTGACCGTGAGCGACTTGGCGAACGGCAGGTCCTGAAGGACCGGCACTTCGATTTCGCCATAGATTTCGCTGACGTTGAACTTGCCCTGCGACTCCGTGGTCCCCTTGGACTGGGCGACCTCGTCGGCCTCGAACTTCAGGGTCTCGCGGCGATGCTCGACGCCGATCACCACGCCGATGCCCTGGCTCGCCCATGGGCTGGTGATGCCATAGCTGGTCAGGTCGGCGCTGACGTTGCCGCTGTAGACCTGCTCGGTGTCCAGACCGCGGGTGTAGGTCGGGACATAGATATAGTCGAACGCCTCCTGCGAGATCGCGCCATAGCCGAACACGTCCAGCGGCACGCAGTTCGGGTCCGTCCCGTCGATGACCGAGGTGCAGGTGGGGGTGCCGTTGACGTCCACCACCTGCAGCCCGCGGTTCGCACGGCGGGCGTCAATGTCGTTCTGGTAGTTCTCCCGGAACAGCACGCGGGAATAGAGCGCGTTCACGTCATAGCGGATGCCCTCGGCGATCTGCCCGCGCAGGCCGCCGGTGATGCGATAGTCGGTGTGGCGCAGGTCGTCGCGACGCGGACGCGCGAGACCGGCGACCGGGCGATAGCCGATGAAGAGGTCCTGCGTCTCGGCGGAGCCATAGGCCGAACCGCACAGGATCTGCCCCTGCTGGGCACTCATCAGCGGGTTGTCGCAGTTGATGGTGTAGGTATCACCCTGCCACAGCGCGGAGGGCGCCACCTGCGAATAGCTGCGGTCGTCCATGAACATGCCGCTGGCGTAGATTTCGGCCGCCGGGCTGATCTCGAAATGCGCGAAGCCGCCGGCGGTGTAGCGCTCGTCCGAGCGCTGGAAGTAGTTCAGCGGCGCGGTGTTGTAGCGATACGCCGGACCATAGGTGTCCCAGGTCTTCCGGCCGTCCTTAGTGTTGACATAGGTGGTGCCGAAGCCCGGACCCGACAGCGGGTTGAACAGGCCGTACTGGTTGTTCGACGATCCGCCGCACACCAGACCGGTGGAGTCCGCGTTCGGGTCGAACGCGCAGGCGGAGACGTCGCGGTCGGACTGCAGGATCGGCTTGACGTTGCGATAGCCGAAATAGGCGGTGATGTTGCCGCGGCCGTCGGCGAAGTCCTTGCCCGCCGCCAGGTTCACGTCCAGGCGCTGGCCGTCCAGCACGTTGCGGTTCGCGCGGTCGTAGCCGGCGTCCTGCACGATCTGGCGGGCGGCATCGTTGTTGTTGTCGTGGAAGGCGAAGCCGTACTGCACGTCCGCGCGGACGCCGTTCAGGTCCCGCTTCAGGATGAAGTTGACCACGCCCGAGATTGCGTCGGAGCCATAGACGGCCGAAGCGCCGCCCGTGACCACGTCGACGCGCTCCACCAGCAGCGAGGGGATGAGGTTGAGGTCGGTCGCCTGCACCGGCAGCAGACGCTGACCGTCAACCAGCACAAGGTTGCGGTTGCTGCCGAGGTTGCGGAGGTTGACGCGCGCCGTGCCGTCCGAACCGTTGGAGACGTTCTCGTTCGCGTCCGCGGTCACCTGGGGCAGGCGGTTCAGGACGTTCTCGACATTGGTCGCGCCCTGAAGCCGGATTTCCTGCGCCCCCACCACGGTGAGCGGGCTGTTGCTGGTCAGATCGGGGCGCTGGATGCGCGTGCCGGTGACGGTGATGGAGCCGCTGTCCGACTCCGCCGCGGAGGGAGGGGCTACGTCCTCGATCGTCGGTCCGGTGCTTTGTGCCGCTGCCTGGCCGCCGGCGGTAAGTGCGGCCGCAACGGCGATCGTCGACGCATATCGCCGGAAATCGCGGTGGCGCATCGTGTTTCTCCCCTTTGAAAAATCCCTCGGGCAGAGAGAACACTAATCGAATACGAAATGTCAAATACGTTATACGATTCTGACATTCCCCTGCATGGATGGTGTCGGAGTGTTGCTTCGACGTTACGGTTTCGGGGCATGGCGGCCTGACGGTCCGCGTCGCCGAGAGCCCTCGGCTGTCATTTCGGTGTCATCGACGTGCCACGGGACTGTCTTTCGACGTCCCTAGGGAGCCCGCGGCCGCCGCGACGTCTGCGCCGGCCGCTTCCTGGGGGACTATCGCGTGCGAAACGCTCGAACTGCCCGCGCCATGCTGCGCACGGCTCTGCTTGCATCCACTCTGGCGCTTGGCGTCGCCGTTCCGGCCGCCGCGCGCGAGGTAACCGGAACCGTCGTCGACGCCAGCGGCACCCGCAGCCTGAGCGGCGCCGAACTCCGCATCGTCGAGCTCAATCGCGTCGTCGAGGCGAACCGCGACGGCCGCTTCCGTTTCGTGGACGTAGCGCCCGGCGAATACACCATCGTCGCGCGCTACATCGGCGCGGCCGACGAAACCCGTCACGTGACCGTGGTGGACGCCAGCGATCTGGTCGCCGATTTCGCCCTCGCACCCGCCGGTGCGGCTGCGGACGACGCCGGCAGCATCCTGGTCGTCGGCCTCGCCGCCAACCAGGCCAGCGCCCTGTCGCAGAAGCGCTCCGCCGATGGCGTCGAAAGCGTGCTGTCGCGCGACGCGATCGGCCAGAACCCGGACCAGAACGTGGCAGAGGCGCTGCGCCGCGTCCCCGGCATCTCGGTGCAGGACGATCAGGGCGAGGGCCGCTTCGTGGTCGTCCGCGGCCTTGCGCCCGAGCTCAACAACGTCTCCATCAACGGCGCCCGCATCCCGTCTCCCGAGGCCGAGAACCGCGCGCTGGCGCTCGACACCATCCCCTCGGAACTGGTCGGCTCGATCGAGGTCAAGAAGACGCTCACCCCGGACATGGACGCCGACACCATCGGCGGCTCGATCGAGGTCAAGACCACCAGCGCCTTCGATCGCAAGAAGGACCTGCTGAGCTTCAGCTTCGAAGAGTCCTACAACGATCTGCGCGACCGCGCCTCGCCCAAGGGGTCGGTGGACTTCTCCAAGCGCATCACCCCGGACTTCGGCATCTCCGGCGGCGCGTCCTACTATCGTCGCCGCTTCGGTACCGACGGCGTCGAGGCGTCCGACTGGACGCGCAGCGATGCCGGCGTCGCCTATCCGGAAGAGGTCGACTATCGCGCCTATGACGTGACGCGCACGCGCATGGCGGGGTCCCTCTCGCTCGACTGGCGCCCGGCCGCCAGCACCACCCTCTACGCGCGCGGCATCGTCAGCTCCTTCCGCGACGACGAGCTGCGCAGCCGCCTGCGCTTCACCTTCGGAGGTGAGCCGGTCAGCGGCGACGCGGGCAGCGCCAGCTTCCTCTCCGGTGCAGGCTCGGACAACCGCATCCGCGTCCGCCGCGAGATGAAGGACCGCACCGAGATCCAGAACGTCTATTCCGGCACGGTTGGCGGCAAGACCGAGGCGGGTCTTTGGACGATCGACTACTCGGGCAGCTATTCCTATTCCGAGGAGAGCGAGCCCAACCGCCAGGACACGATCTTCGATCGCCGCTTCCAGGCAGGCGCCAGCCAACTCGGCGTGACGCTGTCCGGCCTCGACACGCAGACGCCCGAATATAGCGTGAGCGACCAGGGCCGCTTCACGGACGGAAGCGATCCCATGAGCGCCATCGAGACGACGGATGGCCTCAGCACCGACGACGAATGGGCCGCGCGTCTGGATGTCGCCCGCGACATCCCGCTCGCCTCCGGCACGCTGCAGGTGAAGGCAGGCTTCAAGGGCCGTTTCCGCACCAAGCAGTACGACCTCGACTTCAACAGCTATGACGAGCTGACCGACGGCGACTTCCCGGCGCTCTCCGGCCTTTCGCGCTCGATCGGCAGCAAGGGGCTGGTCGACATGAACCCCGCCGTCGATCCGCTGGCCGTGCGCGGCTGGTTCCAGGCGAACCGGGATCGCCTGGTCCGGAACGACGACGACAGCATCCTCTCCAGCCTGTCGGCAAGCTATGCCGTCGATGAGGACATCTACGCCGGTTACGGCCAGCTCCGCTACGACAGCGGTGCGCTCCGGGCGGTCGGTGGCGTCCGCATGGAGCACACCGAGAACAAGATGCGCGGCTATGCGATCGATACGGACACGGTGGAGGCCACGCCCGTCACCTTCGACCGCAGCTACACCAACTGGATGCCCAGCCTGAACCTGCGCTTCGAGCCCACCACGAAGCTGGTGCTGCGGGCGGCGGTCACCCGCAGCCTGGTGCGCCCCAACGTCTCCGATCTCGCGCCGCGCTTCTCCTACAATGCCACGGACGGCGAGGGCGAATTCGGAAACCCAGAGCTCAAGCCCTATCGCTCCTGGAACTTCGACGCATCGGCCGAATATTATTTCGCCGACAACGCGCTCGCCGAGGTCGCGGTGTTCCACAAGCGGGTGTCGGACTTCATCTTCCAGTCGCGGATCGACGACTACGACTTCGGCGGCGTCGTGATCGACGAGGCGACCGTCCCCTTGAACGGCGACACCGCGAAGGTCTCGGGCGTCGAGCTCAACCTCCAGGCCGCGCTGAACTTCCTGCCGTCGCCGCTCGACGGGCTGCTGGTCGGCGGCAACTATACCTATGTCGATACCAGCGCGACGCTCTACGGTCGCGAGCTGACGCTGCCGGGCAGCTCCAAGCACATCTGGAACGCCTTCGTCGGCTATGACAAGGGTCCGCTCCAGCTGCGGGCCAGCGGCACCTATCGCGGCCGCTACCTCGACGAGGTCACCGCCGATGGCGACGGCGACATCTATGTCGATCATCGCCTGCTGTTCGACGTCGGCGCCAAGCTCCGGGTCGCGCCGGGCGTCCAGCTCACCGCCGACTTCGTCAACATCGGCACCGAGCCGTTCGATCGCTACTATTCGGGCACCGATGCCGGCAGTCGCCGCATCGCCCAGCACGAGGAATATGGCTGGACGGGCAAGTTCGGCTTCAAGATCACGATGTGAGCGGCAGGAAGGCACCGGAAATGAACCAGTATCTGGCAGGCGCTGCGCTCGCGATCCTCGCGCTCGCGCAGTCCGCCGTCGCCCAACCCGCGCCGGACGCACCGCCTGCGGGCGCGCTCAAGCTCAATCGCGTCGTGCTGCTGATGCGGCACGGCGTGCGCCCTTCCACCAAGTTCCCCGCAACGCCGGTCGGCACCACCCGCGATCCATGGCCGGCCTGGTCGACGGCCGCGGGCGACCTCACCCCGCACGGCGCAGAGGCGATCCGTCGCCTCGGCGCCTATGACCGCGCGCTGTTCGCGCAGCAGGGCCTGCTGCCCGCATCCGGCTGTGCTGCCCCGGGCACGGTCGTCGCCTGGGCCAGTTCCGCTTCTCGCGCGATCAAGACCGGCAAGGCGTTCCTGGAAACGCTCCAGCCTGGCTGCGCGGTTCCGCTCGACCATCCCGTCAACGAGGATGACGACGCCGTCTTCCATCCGCTCGACGGCAGCATGGAGATCGACGGGCAAAGGGCATTGGCCTCCGCCCAGGCGCTGCTGCCGCCGGGCGGCATCGCTGCGGAAGTCGCACGCAACGCCGATGCCTTCGCCGTGCTGGAGCGCGTCATCGGCTGCTGCCCGGGCGACGCGTGCGCGGCGACTGCCGCGAAGCACCAGCCGGTCTGCACGAGCCACCGTGAGACCCGGCTGGTGGCGGAGCAGGGCGATAAGCCCGACCTCGACGGCGCGCTCGGCTTTGCCTCCACCGCCGGCCAGACGATCCTGCTCCAGTATCTGGAGGGCATGCCGATGCGCTCCGTCGGCTGGGGACGGGCGTCCAAGCGCGACATCCAGACGATGCTGCGCTTCCACCCGGTCAAGTTCCGCTACGAGACCCGCCCTGCCTATGTCGCGGAGCGGGTCGCGGCACCGATCGCGCGCCGGATCGGCATGGCGCTGAACCAGGGCGATGCGCGGGTGACGCTGCTGTTCGGCCATGACAGCAACCTGGCGGCGCTGGGCGGCTTCTACGACCTGCACTGGACGATGGCCGATTATCCGGCGGACGACATCGCGCCGGGCGGGGCAATCGGGTTCGAACGCTGGAGCGACGCGGCCGGCAACGGCTTCGTCCGCGCGTTCGTGCAGGCGCAGACGATGGATCAGGTCCGCACTCTTGCGCAGCTTGGCAAGCGCAACGCGCCCGACCGTCGCTACATCGCCATTCCGGGCTGTGCCGACGCTGAAACGCCGTGCTCGCTCGCGACCTTCAACCGCATCACTGCCGCCAAGCTCGCGAGCCCGGCGGAGCGCTGATTCGAGCGGATCAGCCGGCGACGCGCGCCTGGTTCGGAAGCCAGGCGCGCAGCCGCTCGATCGCTTCCTGCACCAGCGGCGTCGCCACCGCGAAGCTGAAGCGCACGAATTGGTGGCCGCGCACCGGATCGAAGTCGACGCCGGGCGCGGTCGCGATGCCGGTGTCCGTCAGCATCCGCTTGCAGAAGCCGATGCTGTCGTCGGTCAGGTGCGCGACCGAGGTGTAGATGTAGAAGGCGCCGTCCGGCGGCGCGATCTCGCCAAGGCCAAGCTCGGGCAGCGCGGCCAGCAGCAGTTCGCGGTTGCGGCGATAGGTTTCGACATGCCCCTCCAGTTCGTCGGGCGCGTCGAAGGCGGCGAGGGCGGCATGCTGGCTCAGCGACGGCGGCGTCAGGAACAAATTGCCCATCCGCTTGCGGGCTTCCTCGACTAGGTCGGCCGGCGCCACCATCCAGCCGAGCCGCCATCCGGCCATGCTGAAGTATTTCGAGAAGCTGTTGAGGATGATCGCGTCCTCGGCGTGGCGCAGCATCGTGTCTGCCGCCATGCCATAGCTCAGCCCGTGGTAGATCTCGTCCGAGAGGATGCGGATCCCGCGCGCCCGGCACAGCTCGGCGATGCCAGCGAGTTCATCGCCGGGGATGATCGTGCCAGTGGGATTGGCGGGGCTCGCCAGGATCAGCCCCTTGGGAGCCGGGTCGAGCGCCGCCAATGCCTCGCGCGACATCTGGAAGCGCACTTCCTCGCCGCAGTCGATCTCGACCGGCTGCATGTGCAGCGCGCGCAGCGTGTTGCGATAGGCGACATAGCCCGGCCGCGCCGTCGCCACCCGGTCGCCCGGCTCGAAGGCGGTGGCAAGCGCCAGCACCAGGGCCGGCGACGCGCCGCAGGTCAGCAGAATGCGTTCCGGCGCAACTGCTACGCCATAGCGCTCGGCATAATGCCGGGCGATCCGCGCCTTCAGCGCCGGGCTCTCCCAATAGCCCATCGCATCGCTATCGAGCACCTGGTGCGCAGCCGCGATCGCGGTGCTCGGTGCGCCGGTGGAGGGCTGGCCGAACTCCATGTGGATGATCGACCGCCCCTCCTGCTTGAGCCGGTGGGCAAGCTGGCTGATGGCGATGGCATGAAAGGGTTCGACGGTGCTGCGCATCCGCGCCCCATTCCACGACACCGCACTGCGCGCCAGCCCCTCAAGGCACCAGTGCACCCAGTGCCCCGGCGAAGGCTGGGGCCCAGTGGGAACGTCCTCGCAATAGGGCGCCCGCTGTCCACCTCCGTGCTCCTGCCTGGGCAGGAGCAAGAGACTAGCCGACCTGTGCCTCGACCAGCGCCTTCAGCGCCTCCCCGAACCGCCCGATGCTCGCCTCGCTGAACCCCGCGATGTTGATGCGCCCGGACGCTGCCATGTAGATCGCATGGTGCTCGCGCAGCCACGCCACCTGGCTGCGGGTGAGGGGCAGGGTGGCGAACATGCCCTTGCCGCCCGCGATCGGCGCCAGGTCGATGCTCCCGATCGTGCCGAGCACGCTGACACCCTGGCGCAGCGTCACCAGCCGCTCCCGCATCGCATCCAGCTCCGCGCGCCACTCGGCCGCAAGCGCGGCGTCCTCCAGCACGATCCGCGCGGCGGCCGCGCCATGGTCGGGCGGCATCGACCAGTTGGCCCGCGCCAGCGCCAAGAGGTTGGAATAAAGGATCGCGCTCGCCTCGGCGTCCGGCGCCACCGTCCACAGCGCGCCCGTCCGCTCGCGATAGAGCGCGAAGTTCTTGTCGCACGAATAGGCGAGCAGCCCGTGGCGGCAGCGCGCCAGCACCGTCCGCGCACCCGCCGCGTCGGCGTCCCACCCATCGCCCAATCCCTGATAGGCAAGGTCCACGAGCGGCACGAGCCCGCGCGCCTCGACCCGCTCGGCGATCTCCGCCCACAGCGCCGCATCGGGATCGATGCCGGTCGGGTTATGACAGCAGCCGTGCAGCAGCACCGCGTCGCCGGGCGCAGCCTTGTCGAGCGCCGCAAGCAGCGCCGTCCCGTCCAGCGTCTGGCTCGCCACGTCGAATGCGTCGAACGCCTCCGGCGTCAGCCCCGCCGCGGCAAAGATCGGCGCGTGGTTCGGCCAGCTCGGCGTCGCAATCCAGATGCGCGAAACGCCGGCCCGCGCCAGCAGCTCCGCGCCCAGCCGCAGCGCGCCGGTTCCCCCCGGCGTCTGGATGCCCGCCAGCCGCTCGGCCGGCACGGCATCGGCCAGCACCAGCGGCGCGAGTGCGGCGACGAAGCCCGCATCGCCCTCCGGCCCCAGGTAGGACTTGCTGTCCTGTGTCGCGAGCAGCCGTTCCTCCGCCTTCTTCACCGCCCGCATCATCGGCGTGCCGCCCGCTGCATCGCGGAACACGCCCACGCCCAGGTCCAGCTTGAACGGCCGCGGGTCGTCGCGGTAGGCGCCGATCAGCGCCAGCAACGGGTCGGCAGGCAGGAGCGAAAGCTGTTCGAAGGCCATGATCTCTTCCGGATGGAGCAACGCGTCACGATTGTCGCGTCGGACAGGCGGCGACGGTTAGCCCCGCGGCGGCCCCCGGCGCAATCGCCTTGCAGCCATCCGCAGCCCCCGGCGTTGGGCAGCCCAGCAGGAGGCACTGGATGATCACCGTTCACCATCTCGAGAATAGCCGATCGCTGCGCGTGCTCTGGCTCCTGGAGGAGCTCGGGCTCCCCTATGCCGTGCAACGCTATGAGCGGGACAAGGCGACGATGCTCGCCCCGCCGGAACTGCGGCGGGTCCATCCGCTCGGCAAGTCGCCGGTGATCCAGGACGCGGCGGGCGCGGGCGGCAGCCCGGCGGTGATCGCGGAAACCGGAGCGATCGTCGAATATCTGGTGGAAAAGGCGGACGGCCGGCTCGGCGCGCCTGCGCATCGGGAATCCGCGCTGCGCTACCGCCATTTCCTTCACTATGCGGAAGGGTCGCTGATGCCGCCTTTGCTGGTGAAGCTGGTGCTCGGCCGCGTGCCGGTGTTCGGCAGGGCGGCGCAGCGCCGCATCCAGCCGATGATCGACGTCCACCTCGACTTCGTCGAGGCCGAGCTCTCCCGGCGTGACTGGTTCGCCGGCGACGAGTTCACCGCCGCCGACATCATGATGAGCTTTCCGCTGGAGGCGGCGCGCAACCGGGCGGGTCTCGACGAATCCCGCCCGGCCACGATCGATTGGCTTGAGCGCATCCATGCGCGCCCGGCCTATGGCGCGGCGCTGGCGAAGGGCGGGCCCTACGCCTACGCCTGAGTGGGCTCAGCCGATGTGCCGGAAGCTGTCCGGGGCATTGGCGCGCGGCGTGCCGGAGGGCGCTTGCGGCGGCTCGATCTCCGCCGGCTCCGGCGCATCCAGGCCGCCCTCCCACTTGGCGATAACGGTCGCCGCGATCGCATTGCCGATCACGTTGGTCGCGGTCCGGCCCATGTCCAGGAAGTGATCCACCGCCAGGATCAGCAGCAGGCCGGCTTCCGGGATCTTGAACATCGACAGCGTGGCCGCGATTACCACCAGGCTCGCGCGCGGTACGCCGGCGATGCCCTTGGACGTGACCATCAGCACCAGCAGCATCGTGATCTGCTGGCCGAGCGACAGCTCCACGCCATAGGCCTGCGCGATGAAGATCGACGCGAACGTCATGTACATCATCGAGCCGTCGAGGTTGAACGAATAGCCCAGCGGCAGCACGAAGCTGGCGATGCGCGGCGGCACGCCGAACCGGTCGAGCGCCTCCAGCGTGCGCGGGAAGGCCGCTTCCGAAGAGGCGGTGGAGAAGCCGACCAGGATCGGCTCGCGCAGGTAGCGGATCAGCTGGCCGATCCGCGGGCCGATCATCAGGAAGGCGATGCCGAACAGCAGCAGCCACAGCGAGGCGAGGCCCGCATAGACGCTGGCCATGAAATAGGCGAGCTGCCCGATCACGCTCGGGCCCTGCTCGGCGAGCGTACCGGCGACCGCTGCGAACACCGCGATCGGTGCGAATCGCATCACATAGTCGGTGATCTGCAGCATCACCGACACCAGCGCCTCCAGCGCGCGGGTGAGGGGGGCTGCCTTCTCGCCCACCGCCGTCATCGCGACGCCCACGAACACCGAAAAGACGACGATCTGGAGGATCTCGTTGGTCGCCATCGCCTCGACCATCGAGGCGGGCACGATGTGGCTGATGAAGTCCTTGAGGTTGAACGACGCCTTCGCCAGCCCTGCCGACGCATCTGCCGGCGGCATCGGCAGCCCCAGGCCGACACCCGGCTGCAACAGGTTCACCAGGATCAGGCCGACCGTCAGCGACAACAGGCTCGCCCCCACGAACCATGCGAACGCACGCAGGCCGACCCGCCCGAGCGCGCTGGTGTCGCCCATGTGGGTGATGCCCACCACCAGCGTCGAGAACACCAGCGGCGCGATGATCATTTTGATCAGCCGCAGGAACAATGCGGTCACGATCGAGAAATAGCCGGCGATGTCCTTCAACTGCGCGGTGCCGGCGCCGCCCGCATCATCCAGGGACGCGTTCAGCACCCAGCCGACGACCAGGCCCGCGACCAGACCGAAGAGAATATAGGCGGTAAGCCGCTTGGCCATTCAGAAAAACCCCCGGGGAAGAAGGCCGGCAACCAAGGGGAATGCGCCGCCCGGGTCAAGCCGATTGTCCGCGGCGCTGTGGCGCTCCCGCCCTTTTTTCACAGCCTCAGGAACCTTTGGCAAAAGAACGCAACAGGCGCCTGTGCGGATCGCTTGGCAAGGTCGCGGCTTGCTTCTAATCAGCGCGCATGATCTCGACCAACGATGTTCGCCGCTCGTTCCTCGACTATTTCGAGAAGGAGGGGCATGCGCGCGTCCCGTCTGCGCCGCTGGTGCCGCAGAACGACCCGACGCTGATGTTCGTGAACGCCGGCATGGTGCCGTTCAAGAACGTCTTCACCGGGTTGGAGACGCGCCCCTACAGCACCGCGACCTCGTCGCAGAAGTGCGTGCGTGCCGGCGGCAAGCACAACGACCTCGACAACGTCGGCTACACCGCGCGCCACCACACCTTCTTCGAGATGCTCGGCAACTTCTCGTTCGGCGACTATTTCAAGGATCGCGCGATCGAGCTCGCCTGGAACCTGATCACCCGCGAATGGGGGATCGCCAAGGACCGGCTGCTCGTCACCGTCTACCACACCGACGATCAGGCGGCAGAGCTCTGGAAGAAGATCGCCGGCCTTTCCGACGATCGCATCATCCGCATCGCCACCAAGGACAATTTCTGGGCGATGGGCGACGACGGTCCCTGCGGCCCCTGCTCGGAGATCTTCTTCGACCATGGCGACCACATCGCCGGCGGCCCGCCGGGATCGCCGGACGAGGACGGCGATCGCTTCGTCGAGATCTGGAACCTCGTCTTCATGCAGTATCTGCAGGCGGGGAACGAGATCATCGGCGAGCTGCCGCGCCCGTCGATCGACACCGGCATGGGCCTGGAGCGCGTCGCCGCGGTGCTTCAGGGCGTCCACGACAATTACGACACCGACACCTTCCGTGCGCTGATTGACGAATCGGGTGCGCTCACCGGTGCGGCCACCGATGGTCCGATGCAGGCGAGCCATCGCATCATCGCCGACCATCTGCGCGCCTCGGGCTTCCTGGTCGCCGACGGCGTGCTGCCGGCCAACGAAGGCCGCGGCTATGTGCTCCGCCGCATCATGCGCCGCGCCATGCGCCACGCGCACCTGCTGGGCGCCAAGCAGCCGCTGATGCACCGCATGGTGCCGTCGCTGGTTGCCGAGATGGGCGCCGCCTATCCCGATCTGGTGCGTGCGCAGCCGCTGATCGAGGCGACGCTGCTCCAGGAGGAGACGCGCTTCCGCCAGACGCTCGACAAGGGCCTGCGCCTGCTCGACGAAGCAACCGCCGGCATGGCGAAGGGCGCCACGCTCGCGGGCGAGACTGCGTTCAAGCTCTACGACACCTTCGGCTTCCCCTATGACCTTACCGAGGATGCGCTGCGCAGCCAGGGTCTGGGCGTCGATCGCGCCGGCTTCGAAACTGCGATGGCCGAGCAGAAGCGCGCCGCCCGCGCCGCCTGGAAGGGCTCCGGCGCCAAGGCCTCCGACGAGGTCTGGTTCGACATCGTCGAGGAAAGCGGCGCAACCGAATTCACCGGCTATGCGGTCGCCGAAGGCCAGGGCGAAGTGATCGCGCTGGTCCGCGACGGCGCTCGCGTCGACCGGGCCGAGGCCGGCGAGGAGGTGTTTGTCGTCACCAACCAGACGCCCTTCTATGCGGAAAGCGGCGGTCAGGTCGGCGACAGCGGCACGATCGACACCGACAAGGGCCTGTCGGCCACCGTGCTCGACACGTCCAAGCAGCTCGGCAAGCTCCACGTCCACCGCACGCGCATCGACGCCGGCACGCTCGCCGTCGGCGACAGCGTGCACCTGGCGATCGACACCGCACGTCGTGGCCAGATCCGCGCCAACCACTCCGCCACCCATCTGCTGCACGAGGCGCTGCGCGAGCAGCTCGGCACCCATGTTGCGCAGAAGGGCAGCCTGGTGGCGCCGGAGCGCCTCCGGTTCGACTTCTCGCAGCCGACGCCGATCTCGCCCGCCGACATCGCCGAGGTCGAGGCGCAGGTGAACGCACAGGTGCGCGGCAACGGCACCGTCACCACGCGTCTGATGACCCCGGACGATGCGATCGCCATGGGCGCGATGGCGCTGTTCGGCGAAAAGTACGGCGACGAGGTCCGCGTCGTCTCTATGGGCGAGGATGCGAAGGGCACCTATTCGATCGAGCTGTGCGGCGGCACGCACGTCAACGCGCTTGGCGAGATCGGCGTGTTCAAGATCATCGGCGAGGGCGCCGTGTCGAGCGGCGTCCGCCGTGTCGAGGCGCTGACGGGCGAGGCTGCGCGCCAGTGGCTCGCCGGCCGCGACGAAAAGCTGCGCGAAGCCGCTGCTCTGCTCAAGGCCACCCCCGACGAGGTGCCCAGCCGCGTCGCGACCCTGGTCGAGGACCGCCGCCGCCTGGAACGCGAACTCGCCGAAGCCAAGAAGGCGCTCGCACTGGGCGGGGGTGCCGGTGCGGCTCCGGCAGGCCCCGAGACGGTCGGCGGTGTCGCCTTCGTCGGCCAGGTGCTCGACGGCCTTGAAGCAAAGGCGCTGCGCGGCGCCGTCGACGAGGCCAAGCAGCGCATCGGCTCCGGCGTCGTCGCGCTGGTCGCGGTAAACGACGGCCGCGCCTCGGTCGCAGTCGGCGTCACCGCCGATCTGGTCGGCACCCACAGTGCCGTCGACCTGGTCAAGGCAGCGGTCGCGGCGCTCGGCGGCCAAGGCGGCGGCGGCCGTCCCGACATGGCCCAGGGCGGCGGTCCGGACGGCGACAAGGGCGCCGAAGCGGTTGCCGCAGTCCGTGCAGCACTGGAGCCGGTTGCGGCCTGAACGGGCAGGGGCGGACCAATCTCCGCCCCTGTATTCCTAAGGGCGAAGCCGTACCCCGGCGAAGGCCGGGGCCCAGAGCCACGCGCGTTGCCGCTTCAACGTCTTAGCCGGTTTCCTGAAGCGGAACGGTAATAAGAGTGGCTGCTAAGTTTCTGTAAGATAACGGAAAACCGCCGGGTCCTTGCGCTCGGCAAAGACCGCCGAGCTATCCCGCAACCTCGCTCCGCCGCGTGCGCCGCAAGCGGGGCTCGCGCTCCAGCCCGGCGCCCTCGCGGATCTCGCGACGCAGTTCGTCGCGCTTCTCGTGGATGGAGGCGATCACGGGTCCCATCGCCACCCCCATCTCGACCAGCACCGCCTCCGATAGCTGAAGCGAGCTTTCCAGCGTCTCCGGCACCGCTTCGGTCACCCCCGCCGCATAGAGTTCGGCCGCATGCGCCGCATCGCGCGCGCGCGCGACGATGGTGAGGTTCGGGACCCACCCGCGCACCCGCCGCGCGATCCGCACCGTCAGCACGGGCTCGTCCATCGTCAGGATCAGCGCCGTTGCGCGTCCCAGGTTCAGGCGATCGACGAGTTCCGGCCGAACCACGTCGCCGAAGATCACGGGGTATCCCTGCCGCCGCGCCGCTGCCACCGTGTCGATATTCGATTCCACCGCGATGAACGGCTTGTCGTGCGCACGCAGCATGTCCGCGACCATGCGCCCGACCCGACCGAAGCCGATGATGACCGCGCCCGGCCCCTCCGCGCTCGGCTGCGGTTCCTCGACGCCGCTCCCCAGGTCGATCTTGCGCGCCGCACGTTTGCCGATCATCGCGAGCAGCGGCGTGATCGTCAGGCCGATCGCCGTCACCGTCTGCCAGAAGGCGGCGGTGGAGGGCTGGATCAGATGCGCCTGTGCCGCTGTCGCCAGCACGATCAGCGTCGTCTCGGACGGGCTCGCCATCAGCAGGCTGGTCTCGGCGGCGACGCCGCGGCGCAGACGCGCGACCCGCAGCATCGCGCCGGTGATCAGCGCCTTCACCAGCACCACGCCGCCCACGGCCGCTGCCAGCGACAGCCAATTCTCGGCGATCGACCGCAGGTCCAGGCTCATGCCGACCGTGATCAGGAACACGCCCAGCGCTAGCCCCTTGAAGGGCGCGGTGATCACCTCGACCTCGGTGTGATATTCGGTCTCGGCGATCAGCAGGCCGGCGAGCAGTGCGCCGACGATCGGCGACAAGCCCGCGGCGGTCGTCACCATGCTGGCCACGATCACCACCAGCAGGCTCGCCGACAGGAACAGCTCCGGGCTCTTCGTTCGCGCCGCCTGAGCGAACAACCGCGGCAGGATAAGCCGCCCGCCCACGAACAGCGCGGCGATCGCCACCGTTCCCCAGATCAGCGTGTTGGCGAGACCGCCCCAGCCGGCATCCTGCGCATTGGGTGCGAGGGCGCCGAGCGCGAAGATGATCGGCACCAGCGCCAGATCCTCGAACAACAGCATCGAAAAGGCGGTGCGCCCGACCAGGCTGGTCGTGCCCGCCATCGGCAGCACCAGCGCGGTCGACGACAACGCCAGCGCCAGCCCGAGCCCCATCGCGCCCGGGAGCCCCTGGCCGAGCAGGAACAGCGCGCCGGCGATCGCAGCCCCCGACACCAGCAGTTCCGACGCGCCCAGCCCGAACACCTGGCTGCGCATCGCCCACAGGCGCCGGAACGACAGCTCCAGCCCGATCGAGAACAGCAGCAGCACGATGCCGAACTCGGCAAAGGGATCGATCGAGTGCCTGTCCGTGATGGTGACATGGAACAGCCACGGAAACCGGTCTACCAGCGCGCCCAGTCCCGCAGGCCCGACCAGCACGCCCACCAGGATGAAGCCGATCACCGGGTTGACGCGGAACCGGGCGAACGCCGGGATCACGAGCCCGGCGGCCCCCAGGATGACGAGGGAGTCGCTGAACGGCGTCGAATCGATCGGGAGTGGCATGGCGCCTTTGTTGCGGATGGCGACCCGTCTGCCAACGCCGCGGAGCGCGGCGCGCGCGGTTTACCGCATGCTTAGCAAAAAGGGGCCGGCGGATTGCTCCGCCGGCCCTTTGCCGTTGCTCGCCAGAAGCGAAGATCAGGCGCCGATCGCGCCCATCTTGCTCTCCAGGTTCACGCGAACCTGCTCGAAGAACTGCTCGGTCGTCATCCAGGGCTGGTCCGGGCCGATCAGGATCGCGAGATCCTTGGTCATGTGACCGTTCTCGACGGTTTCGATGCAGACGCGCTCCAGCGTCTCGGCGAACTGGGTCACCTCCGGAGTGCCGTCGAACTTGCCGCGATACTTGAGGCCGCCGGTCCACGCGAAGATCGACGCGATCGGGTTGGTCGAGGTCGCCTTGCCCTGCTGGTGCTGGCGATAGTGGCGGGTGACGGTGCCGTGCGCCGCTTCCGCCTCGATCGTCTTGCCGTCCGGCGTCATCAGTACCGAGGTCATCAGGCCCAGCGAGCCGAAGCCCTGCGCCACCTGGTCCGACTGCACGTCGCCGTCGTAGTTCTTGCAGGCCCAGACGAACTCGCCGTTCCACTTCAGCGCCGATGCGACCATGTCGTCGATCAGGCGGTGCTGGTAGATGATGCCGGCAGCCTGGAACTGGTCGGCGAACTCGGCCGCGAACACCTCTTCGAAGATGTCCTTGAAGCGGCCGTCATAGGCCTTGAGGATGGTGTTCTTGGTCGAAAGGTACAGCGGCCAGCCGCGGCCCAGGCTGTAGTTCATGCTGGCGCGGGCGAAGTCGCGGATCGACTCGTCCAGGTTGTACATGCCCATCGCGACGCCCGCTGCCGGGAAGTCGAACACCTCGTGCTCGATCACCTGGCCGTCGACGCCCTCGAACTTCATGGTCAGCTTGCCGGCACCCGGCACCTTGAAGTCGGTCGCCTTGTACTGGTCGCCGAACGCGTGGCGGCCGACGACGATCGGGTGGGTCCAGCCCGGGATCAGCCGCGGCACGTTCTGGATCACGATGGGCTCGCGGAAGATCACGCCGCCCAGGATGTTGCGGATCGTGCCGTTGGGCGAACGCCACATCTTCTTGAGGCCGAATTCCTCGACGCGCGCCTCGTCCGGGGTGATCGTCGCGCACTTCACGCCGACGCCGTACTTCTGGATCGCCTTGGCCGAATCGATCGTGATCTGGTCGTCGGTCTCGTCGCGCTTCTGGATGCCCAGGTCGTAATATTCGAGGTCGATGTCGAGGTACGGGAGGATCAGCCGCTCGCGGATCCATGCCCAGATGATGCGGGTCATCTCGTCGCCGTCGATCTCCACGACGGGCGTCTTCACCTTGATCTTGGCCATGATCTCGCTTTCCGTGTTGGCTGGATGGGTTGCCGTGCGTCCTAGGAGCAACCCGGGCGGCGATCAACCGGGGAGCCGGCCGGGGAAGGGCGCGTCGACCAAGCGCGCGTGTTGTCAGGCGAACGGGGCGCGGGTACACCCACGCGCATGGCATCCTTGGAAAAACCGCCGATCGTGACGACGACGGTGAAATGGCGCTGGCCCTCGGTTCACCCCGAGGGGCGCAAATATGTAGCGATCTCCGCCCTTGTTGCGGCGATCTTCCTCTTCTTCGTCTGGGACGAGCTCGGCTTCGCGCTGGTGGGCTTCACCATCTGGGTGGCCGCCTTCTTCCGCGACCCCATCCGGGTGACGCCGCAGGGCGCCGACCTGATCGTGGCGCCGGCCGACGGTCTCGTGACGATGATCGAGCGCGTACCGCTGCCGCCCGAACTTCGCGGCCCCAACGGCCTGGGCGAAGAGCCGCTGGTCCGCGTCTCGATCT
Source organism: Sphingomonas sp. MJ1 (PH-R8) (assembly GCF_048058635.1). Classification (NCBI taxonomy): domain Bacteria; kingdom Pseudomonadati; phylum Pseudomonadota; class Alphaproteobacteria; order Sphingomonadales; family Sphingomonadaceae; genus Sphingomonas; species Sphingomonas sp. MJ1 (PH-R8). Next base: position 13,277 of record NZ_JBBEFX010000018.1, on the reverse strand, counting down.
TCATGAGCGTGTTCGACGTCCACATCAATCGCTCGCCCATCGCGGGCACCGTACGCCAGGTCGTCTACATCTCGGGCAAGTTCCTGAACGCCGACCTCAACAAGGCGAGCGACGAGAACGAGCGCCAGCACATCGTGGTCGAGGACATGTACGGCCGCCGCATCGGCTTCACCCAGATCGCGGGCCTCGTCGCCCGCCGCATCGTCGGCTTCGTGAAGCCCGGCGACATCATCGCCGCCGGCCAGCGCGTCGGCCTCATCCGCTTCGGCAGCCGCGTCGACGTGTTCCTGCCCGACGGCATCGAGCCGCAGGTAATTCTGGGCCAACGCAGCATCGCGGGGGAAACCATCCTCGGCCGCCCGGCAGTGCCGGCACCCGCCGGCGTCGCGCAGTAAGGCGGCCGCGATGCGTCGTCCTCGTCCCACGCGCGGCATTCCGCTGCGCGCCGTCGCCCCCAACGCGGTCACCGCGCTGGCCCTGTGCTCCGGCCTCACCGGCATTCGCTTTGCGATCGCGGGCGATTGGGAGCGTGCGATCATCATGATCCTGGTCGCGGGCGTGCTGGACGGGATCGACGGCCGCATCGCGCGCCTGGTTCACGGGCAGAGCCGCTTCGGGGCCGAGCTCGATTCGCTGTCGGACGCCATCTCCTTCGGCGTCTCGCCCGCGCTGATCCTCTATCTCTGGTCGCTGGTGGCCGCGCCGCGGATCGGATGGATCTGCGCGCTCGTCTATGCCGTCTTCTGCGCGCTCCGGCTCGCCCGCTTCAACGCCCAGATCGACGTGGTGGAGCAGCCGCACAAGTCCGCCGGCTTCCTCACCGGCATCCCCGCACCCGCAGGTGCGGGCCTCGCCATGCTGCCCATCTACATCTGGCTCTGGTCGGGGGAGGCGGTGTTCCGCTCCCCCTGGATCGTCGCGCCGTGGGTGGCGTTCATCGCCTTCCTGATGGTGTCGAGCCTGGCGACCTACAGCTGGTCGTCGCTGAAGCTCCGGCGCAACATCCGGTTCGAGGCAATCGTGGTGGTGGTGATCGTCGCGGCAGCGCTGGTCTCGGCGCCCTGGCAGACGCTCACTGTGGTCTGCGTCGGCTACCTCGCCACGCTGCCCTTCAGCATCCGCTCCTACCGTCGGGTCAAGCGGCTGCGCGAAGGGTCCGCGCCGTCGCCCGCTGCCGGATAAGGTTGCGGCGCGAGGTCAGCCGCACCGCCGGCAGGCGCTCCATCGGAACCTCGGGGCCATGGCGCAGCAGGCGGGCGATCCGCTGCCACTGCGGCGCCACGGTTGCGACAATGGTCGAGATCGCCACCGCAAGGGTGAGAGCGAAGAGCAGTGAAGCAAACAGACTGGCCATGAAAAACCTCCGAACGCTTGCCGGAACACGGTAACGCTTCTTTAAGACACAAGAAGCGCTGGCCGCTTTGGTTCCGAAATCCTGTTGTGAACATGGTATGTTCCACATTCGTTCCACCTGTCAACGCTTGATCTGAAGCGGCGGCTGGGCTAAGCGCGCCGCCTCAACCCCGCATGGGAAGCGCACATACCGGTGTTCCGGGCCTTCAAGGTCCCAGAATTCCTGCTTCCCAGAGGCTCAACCGGAAGGAGTTATCCCTATGGCGGCACCTGTCGTCTCCATGCAGCAGCTGCTCGAATCGGGCGCGCACTTCGGTCACCAGACCCACCGCTGGAACCCGAAGATGAAGCCGTATATTTTCGGCGACCGTAACGGTGTTCACATCCTCGACCTGTCGCAGACCGTGCCGCTCTTCGCGCGCGCTCTCGAGTTCGTGTCGTCGACCGTCGCCGCCGGCGGCAAGGTGCTGTTCGTCGGCACCAAGCGCCAGGCGCAGGAGCCGATCGCCGACGCCGCGCGCAAGTCGGGCCAGCACTTCGTCAACCACCGCTGGCTGGGCGGCATGCTCACCAACTGGAAGACGATCAGCAACTCGATCAAGCGCCTCAAGACGCTCGAGGAGCAGCTGTCGGGCGACACGCACGGCCTCACCAAGAAGGAAGTGCTGCAGCTCACCCGTGAGCGCGACAAGCTCGAGCTGTCGCTGGGCGGCATCCGCGACCTGGGCGGCATCCCGGACATCATGTTCGTGATCGACGCCAACAAGGAAGAGCTGGCGATCAAGGAAGCCAACAAGCTCGGCATCCCGGTCGTCGCGATCCTCGACTCGAACGTCTCGCCGGAGGGCATCGCCTTCCCGGTGCCGGCGAACGACGACGCCAGCCGCGCCATCCGCCTGTACTGCGAAGCCGTGGCGATCGCCGCGACCCGTGGTGGCCAGCAGCAGATGCAGCAGGCCGACTTCGACGTCGGTGCGATGGACGAGCCGCCGGTCGAGGAGGCGCTGGGCGCCGACCAGACCGTTGCTGCCGAGGGCGAGCAGCAGATCAACGCCTGATTGGCGCGGATCGAATGATTTCGGGCGGGGTGGGGCAGGTGCCTCGCCCCGCCCGTAGCTTTAGCTGAGATACAAGGAACCAGGACATGGCAGAGATCACCGCCGCCGCCGTCAAGGAACTGCGCGAGCGTTCGGGCGCGGGCATGATGGATTGCAAGAAGGCGCTGGCCGAGAGCGGCGGCGACATGGAAGCGGCCGTCGACTGGCTGCGTACCAAGGGCCTGGCTGCCGCCGCCAAGAAGTCCAGCCGCACCGCGGCCGAGGGCCTGGTCGGCGTCGCGGTTGCCGGCACCATCGGTGCTGCGGTCGAGGTCAACTCGGAAACCGACTTCGTCGCCAAGAACGAGCAGTTCCAGAACTTCGTCCGTGAAGTGACCCAGGTCGCGCTGTCGGTCGGCGACGATGTCGAGGCGATCAAGGCCGCGGCGATGCCGTCGGGCACCACCGTGGGCGACGTGCTCACCCACAACATCGCCACGATCGGCGAGAACCAGTCGCTCCGCCGCGCAAAGCGCCTCGAAGTGACCAGTGGCGCGATCGTTCCGTACGTGCACAACGCGACCTCGGCCGGCCTCGGCAAGATCGGCGTGCTCGTCGCGCTCGAATCGACCGCTTCGGACGAAGTGCTGCAGAAGCTCGGCAAGGACCTGGCGATGCACATCGCCGCGGCCTTCCCGCTGGCGCTGTCGGTCGACGATCTCGACCCGGAAGTCGTCGAGCGCGAAGCTGCGGTTCTGCGTGAGAAGAACGCCGAGAAGATCGTCGGCAAGAGCGCCGAAGTGGCCGAGAAGATCCTCAACGGCCCGATCGAGAAGTTCAAGAAGGAGAACGCGCTCCTGACCCAGGCATTCGTTATGGACGGCAAGACGCCGGTTCAGGACGTGATCGCCAAGGCGGGCAAGGACGCCGGCACCTCGATCGTGCTGAAGGACTATGTCCGCTTCCAGCTCGGCGAGGGCATCGAGAAGGAAGAGAGCGACTTCGCGGCAGAGGTTGCGGCAACCGCCGGCCTCACCAAGTAAGCGTCGCTTTTCTCGCGATTTCTTCGGGCGGGCGCGACTACCTTCGGGTGGTCGCGCCCGTCCTCGTATTCACGGGATCTGCACGGCATCTGCGCTTGGCATCGCAGCCGCTGCCGCCTAAGGTCCGCGCCATTCCCGAACCCCTTACGTACAAGGTGTCATGACCCTGCCTCGCTTCGATCGCATTCTCTTGAAACTCTCGGGCGAGGTCCTGATGGGGCCGGGTCAGTTCGGTATCGATCCCGCCACCTGCGACCGCGTTGCGCGGGAAGTGAAGGCCGCTCGGGATGAGGGGCATGAACTCTGCCTCGTTGTCGGCGGCGGCAACATCTTCCGCGGCCTCGCCGGTGCCGCCCAGGGATTCGACCGCGCGAGCGCCGATTACATGGGCATGCTCGCGACCGTGATGAACGCACTTGCCATGCAGAACGCGCTGGAGCGGATCGGCGTCGAGACGCGCGTCCAGTCGGCGATCCCGATGGCATCGGTTTGCGAGCCGTACATCCGCCGTCGCGCCGTCCGCCATATGGAGAAGGGGCGGGTCGTGATCTTCGCCGCCGGCACCGGCAGCCCGTTCTTCACGACCGACACCACCGCCGCGCTCCGTGCCGCCGAGATGAACTGCAGTGCGCTCTTCAAGGGCACCAGCGTCGACGGCGTCTACGATGCCGATCCGAAGAAGGTGCCCACCGCCAAGCGCTACGACACGCTGAGCTTCGGGCGCGTGCTCGCAGACGACCTCAAGGTGATGGACGCGAGCGCCGTCGCGCTGTGCCGCGACAACGACATTCCCATCGTCGTGTTCAACATCCGGGACGAGGGCAATCTGGCAGCCGTGCTGCGCGGTCAGGGCACCGCCACCGTCGTCCAGAACCAGACCAACGCTTAAAAGAAGAACAGGAGCCTGATTCATGGCCGCATATAGCAAGGCCGACCTCGAACGCCGCATGGCCGGCGCGGTCGAGGCGCTGAAGGGCGATCTGGGCGGTCTCCGGACCGGCCGCGCCTCCGTCTCGCTGCTCGATCCGGTGACGGTCGAGGTCTATGGCGCGCACATGCCGCTCAACCAGGTCGCGACCGTGTCTGCGCCTGAGCCGCGCATGCTCTCCGTCCAGGTGTGGGACAAGTCGAACGTCGGGCCTGCCGACAAGGCGATTCGCTCCGCCGGCCTCGGCCTCAATCCGATCGTGGACGGCCAGACGCTGCGCCTGCCGATTCCGGATCTGACCGAGGAGCGCCGCAAGGAACTTGCGAAGCTCGCCGGCCAATATGCTGAAAAGGCTCGCATTGCGGTCCGCAATGTCCGCCGCGACGGCATGGACAGCCTGAAGGCCGACGAGAAGAAGGGCCTGATGTCCGAGGACGAGCGCAAGCGCCACGAGACCGAGGTGCAGAAGCTCACCGACGCGACCATCGCCGATCTCGACGCGGCCGCCGCGGCCAAGGAAAAGGAAATCCTGGGCAAGTGAGGTCGCTTGCGGCTTCGGTTCCGGCGTCGGGTGGGACGGGTGCTGCAGTGCCGCGCCACGTCGCGATCATCATGGACGGGAACGGCCGCTGGGCGAAGGCCCGGCGGCTGCCGCGCATCGCCGGCCACCGCCAGGGGGCCGAGGCGGTGCGCCGTACCGCCCGCGCCGCGCGCGAGCTGGGGATCGAGGCGCTCACCCTCTACGCCTTCTCGTCGGAGAACTGGCGCCGGCCGGAGGAAGAGGTCAGCGACCTTATGGGCCTGCTGCGCCACTTCCTGCGCAGTGAGATCGACGAGCTCGCCCGCGAGAACGTCCGGCTGCACGTCATCGGCGACTGGCGCCGTCTCTCGCCCGATCTTGTTCGGCTGATCGAGGACGCGATTGCGCGCACGGCCCGCAACACCGGCTGCCAGCTCGCGATCGCGCTCAACTATGGCGCCCAGGCGGAGATCGCCGCCGCTGCCCGCCAGCTCGCCGCCCGCGTCCGCGACGGCGAGATGGCGGTCGAGGCGATCGACGAGGCCGCGATCGAGGATGCGCTCACCACCCGCGATCTTCCGCCGCTCGACCTCCTGATCCGCACGTCGGGCGAGGTGCGGCTATCGAACTTCCTGCTGTGGCAGGCCGCCTATGCCGAGCTGCTGTTCGTGGACACGCTCTGGCCCGACTTCGGCGCCGATGCGCTCGCCGACGCAGTGGCCCAGTTCGGTCGCCGTCACCGCCGCTTCGGTGGTCTGTGAGCGATCCCTCGGCGCCCGCGCGGCGTTCTGATCTTGGCGTCCGCGCGGTCGCGGGCGTCGCCATGATCGGTGTCGCCGGCCTCGCGCTCTACGCGGGCGGCTTCCTCTTCTGGCTGCTGGTGGCCGTCGCGGCGCTGTTCATGATGGCGGAGTGGGCGGATCTGCACCGCGCGGCCTATGCGGACAAGCGCCTCGCGCAGTTCGCGTTGTTCGTGCCCGTCGCGATCATGGCCCCGCTCGCCGCCGGACCCGGCTTTCTCGCGCTCGGCCTGATCGCGGGGGCCGCCTTCTTCACGGTTATCATCACGCGCCGCCCGGGCCTCGCCCACGGCATCGTCTATGTGGGGCTTCCGGTCCTGGCGCTGCTGCTGTTGCGCAACCAGGCGCACGGCGTGCTGCTCAGCCTCTGGGCGATGGCGCTGGTCTGGGCCTGCGACATCGGTGCCTATTTCGCCGGCCGCTCGATCGGCGGCCCGAAGCTCGCGCCCACCATCAGCCCCAACAAGACTTGGGCCGGCCTCATCGGCGGTGTGCTCGCGGCGAGCGTCTTCGGCGCGGTGCTCCAGCCGCTCGGCCTCCCGCTCCACCTGGTGCTCGCGACGCCGCTCCTCGCCGTGCTGGCGCAGATGGGCGACCTGTACGAGAGCCAACTCAAGCGTCGCGCCGGCGTCAAGGACTCGGGCAACATCCTCCCTGGCCACGGCGGCGTGCTGGACCGGCTCGACGGCCTCGTGCCCGTCGCCCCCGCCGCCGCACTGATGGTCGAGCTTGCGAAGATCACATGGTGAAGCGCGTTTCCATCCTGGGTGCGACGGGGTCGATCGGCACCTCGACGCTGGACCTGATCGTCCGCGCCCCCGACCAGTTCGAGGTGCTGGCCCTCACCGCCAACCGCGACGTGAAGAAGCTGGCCGAGGCCGCGATCCGCACCCGCGCCCGCCGCGCCGTGGTCGCCGATCCCGAGTGCCTCGACGCGCTGCGCGACGCCCTCGCCGGCAGCGATACCGAGGCGGCGGCAGGCCCGGATGCCGTGGCCGAGGCAGCCGCGATGGGCGCCGACTGGACCATGGCGGCGATCGTCGGCACTGCCGGCCTTCGCCCGGTCATGGCCGCGCTCCAGACCGGCGCGACCGTCGCGCTCGCCAACAAGGAGGCGCTGGTCTCCGCCGGTGCCGTCGCGACCGCCGCCGCCCGCGCCCATGGCGCGACGCTGCTGCCGGTCGACTCCGAGCACAACGCCGTCTTCCAGTGCTTCGACTTCGCGGCACCCGAGCGGGTGCGCCGCATCGTGCTCACCGCCAGCGGCGGTCCGTTCCGCGAGACCAGCCTGGAGGCGATGCGCGCGATCACGCCGGCTCAGGCGGTCGCCCATCCCAACTGGTCGATGGGTGCCAAGATCTCGGTCGATTCCGCCACCATGATGAACAAGGGGCTGGAGCTGATCGAGGCATTCCACCTTTTCCCCGTTTCGGCTGAACAGCTCGACGTCATCGTCCACCGTCAGTCGGTGGTGCATTCGATGGTGGAGTATGTCGACGGCTCGGTGCTCGCGCAGATGGGCACGCCCGACATGCGCACGCCGATCGCGCACACGCTCGCCTGGCCCGATCGCATGGCGACGCCCTGCGCCCCGCTCGATCTCGCCGCGATCGGCCGCCTCGACTTCGAGCCTGCCGACCCGGTCCGCTTTCCCGCGCTCGCGCTCGCCCGCGCCGCGCTTCAGGCAGGCGGCGCTCGCCCGGCGATCCTGAACGCTGCCAACGAGGTCGCGGTCGCGGCATTCCTTGCCGGCAAGATCGGGTTCCTCGAAATTGCCGCAATCGTCGCCGATACCCTGGAGCGCTATGATCCGGAGGCCCCGGCCACGCTCGACGCGGTGCTCGCCGTCGACGGGGAGGCCCGAAGGCTGGCGGGAGAGCGTGTGAAGGACTGCGTCGCTTGATCGAAGGCCCGGGCTTCCTGCTGAGCGTGCTCGCCTTTCTGCTGGCGCTCGGCCCGCTCGTATTCGTCCATGAACTCGGCCACTATCTCGCCGGCCGGCGGTTCGGGGTGAAGGTGGAGGCGTTCTCGGTCGGCTTCGGGCGTGAGATCGGCGGCTTCACCGACCGGCACGGCACTCGGTGGAAGTTCGGATGGCTCCCGCTCGGCGGCTATGTCCGCTTTGCCGGCGACATGAACCCGGCCAGCCAGCCGTCCGCGGAATGGCTCTCGCTGCCCGCCGCCGAGCGCAGCGGCACGTTCCAGGCCAAGCCCTTGTGGCAGCGCGCGATCATTGTCGCGGCAGGCCCGGTCATCAACTTCCTGATCGCGATCCTGATCCTGGCGGGCTTCGCGCTCGCCTATGGCGAGAGCCGCACTCCGCCGACGATCGGCCTCGTCGGGCCGAACAGCGCTGCCGCCGCCGCCGGTCTCCGGCCGGGCGACCGCATTCTGTCGATGGGCGGGCGCAGTGTCGACACCTTCGACGACGTCGCGCGCTACACCCGCATCCGCCCCGGCGAGGCGAGCACCATTCAGCTGGTTCGCGAGGGCCAGGTACAGACGGTCGCAGTTACGCTTGGCACCACGACCGAGAGGGACCGCTTCGGCAACGTCTTCCGGCTCGGGAAGCTCGGCATCGGCCCGGCCGGCCGCGTGATCGAGCCCGTAGGCGTGCTGGAGGCGCCGGTGGTGGCCGTCCGCCAGACCGGCCAGATGGTCGGCATGATGGTCGACACGCTGTGGCAGATCGTCAGCGGGCGCCGGCCGGTGTCGGAGCTCGGCGGCCCCATCAGCATCGCGCGCGCTTCCGGCGAGCAGCTGGTGCTCGGGCCCCAGGCCTTCGTGTTCCTGGTGGCGCTGATCTCGATTAACTTGGGGTTCATCAACCTCTTGCCAGTTCCCATGCTGGATGGCGGCCATCTTCTCTTCTACGCCATCGAGGCGGTTCGCCGCCGGCCCACCGATCCGCGGGTCGTGGAATGGGCTTTCCGTGGCGGCGTGATGGCGATCCTGGCATTGATGGTTCTGGTGACGGCGAACGATCTTGGGTCGCTCGGTCTTTGGCGGGGTTTGTCCGGCTTGATCGGGTGAGCGGGTTAGGGCAGGGCGGACGTGATCCGCATGCCGTGTGTGTTGTACGGCTTACCGACTGGGGTGGGATGTGACGAAGGTTTCCAACTACGGCGTGCGCGCGACCGTGCTGATGGCAGGCACGATGCTGTCGGGTGTCGCGATGGCGCAGACGACGCCGACCGCCCCCGCTGCGCAGGCGCAGCAGGCTGCTCCTGCGACGACCCCTCCGGTGATCGTCTCGGCTCCGGTCCGCAACATCCGGTCGCTCACCGTGCGCGGTTCGCAGCGCATCGAGCCGGATACGGTGCTGTCCTATACGAAGCTGCGCGTAGGCCAGCCCTACACCACCGAGAGCCTTGACCAGGCGATCGTCGACCTGCTTGCGTCCGATCTGCTCGCCGACGCGCAGATCGAGGGCGTCGAGACCGGCGACATCGTGGTCGTCGTGCGCGAGAACCCGATCATCAACCGCGTGGTGCTGGAGGGCAACAAGCGGCTGAAGGACGACAAGATCGTCAAAGAGATCAAGCTCGCCCCGCGGCAGATCTTCACCCGCACCGCCGTCCGTGCCGACGTGGCGCGCATCGTCGAGCTCTACCGCCGCCAGGGCCGCTTCGCCGCCTCGGTCGAGCCGCAGATGGTCATGCTCGACCAGAACCGCGTCGACGTGGTGTTCGAGATCAACGAGGGACCGAAGAGCAAGGTCCGCCAGATCAACATCATCGGCAACGACCAATATTCGGATTCCGATCTCCGCAAGGAGATGTACACGAAGCAGGCGCGTACCTTCCGGATCTTCAGCTCGAACACCAGCTATGACCAGGACCGGCTCGCCGCCGACCAGCAGAAGCTGCGCCAGTTCTACCTGACCGAGGGCTATGCCGATTTCCGCGTGATCTCGGCCGTGGCGGAGCTCACGCCCGACAAGCGCGACTTCATCATCACCTATGTGGTGGAGGAAGGGCCGCGGTATAAGTTCGGCGACGTGAAGGTCGACAGCGCGATCCGCGACTTCGACGGCGAGAAGCTCGCCGCGACGCTGCCGATGAAGAAGGGCGACTGGTACAACGCCAAGCTGGTCGAGGACTCGATCGACAGCCTCAGCCAGTATGCCGGCCTCTACGGCTACGCCTTCACCGACGTACGCCCGGAATTCCAGCGCGATCGCGAAGCGCTGACGATGGGGATCAACTTCTTCCTCGCCGAGGCGAACCGCACCTACGTCGAGCGGGTGGAGATCACCGGCAACACGCAGACCCAGGACAAGGTGATCCGCCGCGAGATGCGCGTGGCCGAAGGCGATGCCTTCAACGCCTTCATGGTGAAGCGCTCGCAGGACCGCATCAACTCGCTGGGCTATTTCCAGGACAAGTTCGAGATCAAGCAGGAGCAGGGCTCGACCCCTGACCGCATCATCCTTGCGGCGAACGTCGAGGAGCGCTCGACCGGTGAGCTCTCGCTCTCGGCCGGTTTCTCGAGCCTCGAAAAGTTCATCCTGCAGGCGTCGATCCGGCAGAACAACTTCCGCGGCAAGGGGCAGACGCTCTCGGCCAGCGCCAGCTATTCGAGCTACTCGAAGTCGGTGGAGCTTGGCTTCACCGAGCCGTATCTGTTCGACAAGAACATTGCGCTCGGTGGTACGCTGTTCCGGCGCGACTACAACTCGTTCAACTATTACGGCAGCGGTCGCGATCGCAACGACCTCTACTCGCAGCTCTCGACCGGCGGCACGCTCGTCGCTGGTGTCCCGCTCACCGAATATTGGCAGCTCTCGGGCCGCTACACGCTGCAGCAGGACAAGGTCACGCTCGACGAGGACACCTACTACACCAACGGCGAGTGCGATCCGCTCAAGGCGGGCCGCTATCTCTGCGACGCGATCGGCAACCGCCTGACCTCCTCGATCGGCCTCTCGCTGATCTATGACAGCCTCAACAGCCGCCTGCGTCCGAGCCGCGGTTCGCGGGTCGTGCTCGGCGCCGACTTCGCCGGTCTGGGCGGCGACGTCCGCTACATCCGCGGCCGCTTCGACGGTGACAAATATTGGAACCTCGGGGGCTGGGTGCTGTCGGCAGGGCTGGAGGGCGGCTACATCCACGCCCTGCAGGACAGCCCGGGACCGGGCATCGATCCGGTTCGCATCACCGACCGCTTCTATCTCGGCGAGCCGCAGTTCCGCGGCTTCGACATCCGCGGCGTGGGCCCGCGCATCCGCCGTACCTATATGACGGGCGATGCTGCCTCGGGTACCCAGGCGCTCACGACCGACAACAGCTACGACGATCCGCTGGGCGGCAAGGCCTATTACCTGGGCAAGCTCGAGCTCGAGCCGCCGCTCGGGTCGGGCATTTCCGAACTCGGCCTGCGCCCGTCGGTCTTCGTTCAGATCGGCTCGCTGTTCAGCCTGACGCGTCCGCGCCCGACGGCCGAGTTCGAGCAGGCGACCGACGCCAGCGGGAACCCCATGTTCAACAAGGACGGCTCGCCGTCGCTGCTGCCCCGCGTCGATCCGATCCGGACCGATACCGGTCAGGCACTGTACCTCAACAGCTTCACCAACTCGAGCGGCAGCACCTCGACTCGCCTCACCACCTGTACGACCGGCTATGCCGCCACCTATGGCGGCACCTGCGTCGGCGGTGAGACGAACGTCGCGGCGGTCAACACGGTCGCGCCGTTCCTTGAGGAATATTACGGCGATACCTGGAAGCCGCGTCTGTCGGTTGGTATCGGCGTCAACTGGAACTCGCCGTTCGGGCCGCTGCGGATTGACGTGGCCAAGGCGTTGCTCAAGCAAAAGGGCGACGACACCAAGCTCATTACCTTCAACGTAGGGACTCAATTCTGATGCGTAGCTTCTCCAAGGCGGCGCTCGCCGCACTCGTCACCGTTTCCGCTACTTCGGTCGCGGCGCCTGCGTTCGCACAGGTGCAGGGCCTCGGCGTCGTCGACCTGCAGGAGGCGGTGCGCCGCTCCAACGCGTTCACGACCGCGATGACCCAGATCCAGACGACCTACAAGGCGCAGATCGATCAGGCGAACACCCGCCGCACCGCGATCCAGAACGAGCTGAAGCCGCAGGTCGATGCGTTCGAGGCGGCTCGTCGTGCGCCCAACGCGAACCAGCAGGCGCTCCAGACGCAGTACCAGGGCATCCAGCAGCGCGAGCAGACCGCACAGCAGGAACTGGGCCGCATCCTTCAACCGGTCCAGCTCGCCCAGGCCTACGTCAACGAGCAGATCGTCCGCCAGCTCGAGCCGGCGCTCGATCGCGTGATGGCGGCGCGCCGCCTGTCCGTGATCCTCCCTCCCGACGCGACCGTGAAGTCGCTGCCGGCGGCACAGGTCACCAACGACGTGATCGCCGAGCTGAACCGCTCGGTCCCCAGCGTCCAGATCACCCCGCCGGCCGGTTGGCAGCCGGGTGGTCAGCAGCAGGCCGCACCGGCAGCTGCGGCTGCGGCACCCGCCACCACGACCCGGCCGCGGGGTCGCTGATAATGGCGGCAGACGGTGCCATGACGCAGCCGTATGATATCAAGCGGGTCATGGCGGCGCTGCCGCACCGCTATCCGATGCTGCTGGTCGACCGGGTTGAAGAACTCGTGCTCGACCAGCGCATCACGGCGATCAAGGCCGTCTCGATCAACGAGGAATTCTTCCAGGGGCACTTTCCCGGCCGGCCGATCATGCCGGGCGTGCTCCAGGTGGAGGCGCTCGCGCAGGCTGCCGGCGTGCTGGCGGTCGAGAGCCTCGGCCTCGCCGGCTCGGGCAAGCTCGTCTACTTCATGTCGATCGACGGCGTGAAGTTCCGCAAGCCGGTGGAGCCGGGCGTGCTGCTGAAGCTCGAAGTCGAGTTCGTCCAGAAGCGCTCGCGCGTCTGCAAGTTCGCAGGCAAGGCGCTGCTGGACGGCGAGGTCGCGACCGAATGCGAGTTCACCGCCATGATCGCCGACCCGCCCAAGGCGTGATCTTGGACTAACTTTCGACTAACTTTCCGCCTCTCGGGCGGCCTGCCGCTTGCGGTGGGTCGCCCTTGCGTGTAGGGCGCGCCCTTCGTTCCGGCTGGTCGGAAACCAGCCATTCACAGGAGCTTGACCATGAAGAAAGACATCCATCCCGACTATCACACCATCAAGGTGCAGATGACCGACGGGACCGTGTTCGAGACCCGCTCCACCTGGGGCAAGGAAGGCGACACGATGCAGCTCGACATCGATCCGCTGGCGCACCCGGCATGGACCGGTGGCAACCAGCGCCTGCTGGACGCGGGCGGCCAGGTCGCGCGCTTCAACAAGCGCTTCGGCGGCCTTACGCTCGGCAAGAAGTAAGCCCGGGCGGGGCTCGCCCCGCGACGGCTTGCCGCACGAGATTCGACGCCCGTCGGCTCGGAGCCGGCGGGCGTTCGTGTGTCCGGGGGAGGGAGGCTACTGGCTGCCCGCCTAGAAGCGGAAGGTAAGCGTGGCCGGTAGGCCGCCTTGCTATTGCGGGCGGCTCTTCTCGTAGGCGAGCTTCCCGGCATGGCGGCGGATGGCGATGGCGGCAACGGCGCGTCTGGTGAAGCGTTCATCGATGTCATCG